>JAHJCJ010000056.1 GCA_018812825.1 Candidatus Omnitrophota bacterium | reverse complement strand
GGAAATAAAACATCGTTTTATAGCATATCAAGCCCGCCGGCTATTATGCTTCTTTATGATCAGATAAAAGAATTATTCATTAGCTATGGTATACCAAATAACGATTATATAGTTATTCCGTTTTTAATTTTAAGTCCTTGGATTATATCAACCATTATGCGGGTTCTGATCCGCAATATCTTTCCGGCAAAAAGCGATCCAGTTAAAGTGCATAATCTAGTATCTTCTCGCGGTTGGTTATGGAGTATTTTTGCCTTTCCCTTTTTATTTATCGGATATTTCGCTTTTATTGCTAGGCCATGGCTTTTAATGGGAAGGCAGGGGCTCTATTCTTATTGGGAGCGCAAAAATCCCGGATACTACAGGGTATTAAAAGATGAAATGCAGGGTTTATCTAACGATTTTCGAAAACCGGGAGAGAAATTCAGGGTTGCTTATGACCGAAAGAATGTCGATTTGGACCCTGGGTTTATGGAGGATCCGATTAAGGATGAGTTAACTGTAGTCAAAGAACTGTTAAAGCAGGTTAGCTTAACCCAACCTGCGCTCTACAAAAAAATAAAAAATGCTTTTTATGGCCGTCGGCCTATTCCTGAGTACCGCGAACTATTTGAAGTGATAAAAGAAGAAGAAATTAAGGAAGTTATGGCTGAATTTATAAAACGCCTCCAAAATATAAATATATCCTCCGGACAGAAATTAGATTTTCTCGCGAAGGCTTATGAATTGATATTTTCTGGACAGACAAAAAAACTTAGAGAAAAAATATCGCGCTCCAGGGACCGGATAAAAAAAGCCGGTATGTGCGCGGAATATTGGCAAAGTATATTGAATTTGTTGAACAAAGATGAATTAACTCCGAAAAGTTCTAAATTTTTAACAGAATTAATTAGTGGGGTTAAGAAACGTATAAGTTTGTTTTCAGACTCAACTGAAAGACCCAGGCAGGGATTACTTCAGTTCTATCTCTCCGGAGTTACCTTCACTGATTTTTTCAGCGGGCATATTAGCGAAGATTGCACCCGGAGCATGTATTTCTTCAGATTTACGACTACTAAACTTGACCCCGCTTTTATGCTTTTTAAAGTGGTAGAGGATGGCCGGTGGGTAGGCAACCTCTATACAATGATTTTAAAAGATTCGGAAGGCAATGAAGCGTTACTATTGGATAGTTTCCAGACCCGGATGGAACACCCTCTGCTAAAAGCAAGCGACGGTCAGATAAAAGATACTTTAAAAACTTTTCTTGAGAGGTTGAAATCTTATCTTACCCAGGAAGGTTTTAAAATGCTGCTTGTATCCGGGCGTAGCGTTTCATCTAGAAGTAGAATCTCTGAAATTTTAAACGAATTAGTTTCGAAAGAATCCGTTAACGTCTCTGGCAGTTTCAAAAAGCCGGGCGGAATAGCTCATCGTAGGATAAGGTTTAGTATTTCTCCGGAATACATTCAGGCATTAGGGGAAATTAACTCTGAAAATGTATCTTTTTCAGGGCAGAAAATATTGCTCCGTGATATACGCGCAGAGCATTTAAGAAAAAACCAGCTTAAACAGGAAGCCATTATAAAGAAAAATGCAGAAATGCTTTCCAGGCTAACGGATGTTCTTAGTGAATATACTAAAGAGAAAAATGGAATTGGAGCGCAGTTAGAAGAAAAGAAAGCATTTTTGCAGCAACTTCGGTTAACCATGGAGCGGGAGACAGAAAAGAACCGCTCGGCCTCCGCTAATGTCATTTCCGCGGAGTTAGAAAAAATAGATTCTACTGTTGCGGATTTAGAAATACAGCTAAACGAAGCGAGGTCAAAAGTAGAACAACAGGAAGGGCGAATAAAGGAAATTCAGGGTAACCTTGGCGTTGAGAATGAGAGCAATGGAGTTAGTCCTGGAGTTAGAGCGGCGGTCTACTCATTTTTAATAAGCGGATTTTTATTTGCAAACGTTGAAAATGCGGCCGCCAATGCGCTCAAAGGCGATGTTTTTTACTCTTTGCCTATGTTGGCGGTTTTTATACCTATTGTTGCCGCTGGCGCGCTCACGTATATGTTATATCGGATTATTAAAAATCGGAAAGAAGCGGAGCGTGATGGTTATCCCGATATTCCGGAATTAATAAAAGAAATGTATCCGAAAGAAGCCAGTAAACAGCTTAAGGCCGGCAGGGTTATTCTTAACCCGCGGAACCAAAAACAGATTGTATTAATTAAGGATATAGCTGAACAACTGAATGCCATCCATCATCCGGAAAATAACGATATAAATTCTTTGTCTTTGAAAATAATCAATCAAATCCGCGGGGCTGATATTGATGAAAATATCAGGAAATCTTTATTGATCGCGGCGGCTATACATTTATCTTGGGCAAAGCAGAAAATAAAGTTTGTAAATAGCCTTCGTTTTATCGGTAGGAACAGTTCCATCGATCAAAGGAGCCTGGTTGAAAGATTGCTCGATTATTTATGTATTCCGAGTAAAAGCGGGCAGGAATTAAGCCTCAGAGAATATATTGTTAAACAATTGACCGTATTAGGGGGTAGGGAGAATAAAATTACCGAACAAACTCCCCAGATGCCAGGAATTCCTAACAATTTAATTTGGGATATCCCCGCGTCAGAAAATTACAAGGGGGAGCCGCTAAGGATTGGTTTACACGCGCATTTGGATACTACTACTCATACTCCTACGTTTTTGATCCGGGAAGGAGAGCATCTTGTTGCCGAAGGTACAGGTGTTCATGCTGAAGCGGGCTTGGATGATGCGGTTGCCTTGGCTGGCATAATGGAAGTTATCCAGGATTTAAAAGAAAAAGGGACGCCGCATCCGGATATACGCGTAATATTTACTGCCGAAGAAGAAGCAGGAAAATTGGGCGTATCAAGAGGCGCGAGGTATCTGGTTGATAATTATCCGGAAGCTTTTAATGACATTGACCTATTGATTTCTATAGATGGTCCCTTGCTAAACAAAAAATCACCTCTAGCAGCCAAGTTTATAAATTTTGGCACAGCAAGAGAAAAACAAAAAGATGTTTGTTATGAAGTGATAAAGAAGGCTGCGATTAAAGTTTCAAATGATGATAACTCTCCTGAGGAGTTTGATTTTAGCGCTGGAGATGAGCAAACGTTTAAGGCTGTTGAGGGATTGAGAATCGCGCATTTCCGGGCCAACTATTCCCAGGGGCATACTTTGGTGGATAGCATAAAATTGGAACACTTGGTGCTTCTTACCGAATGGATAAGAGAAATAGCTCAATCGTTAAATAGGAAACCGGCTGCGCGGCCCACATCAAAAAACATAGCGAAAGAAATATTCCTGAATTCGCTTCCAGTGCTTTCCCAGGCGGATATTCAAAATGGTATTCAGGATGTAATTTCTAATTCGGGTAAACTTACGCCCGGAATGGAATTTATTATTTATGAAGAGTCTCCTCATAGAAGGCTGTTGCAATTTAAGCATGTGTCATTTGGCAAATTAACGCTAACAACTTATATCGCAGGTAAATATCCTGATAGTCTTGACCTGGCTATTGATGATGAAAGTATTTTTGACGCCGCTGGAAATATCTTTATTATGCGGCTGCTTAATTCAAAGTCGGTTTATATAATCAAGAAGGATGGTAAAGACATACCTTTATCTGCTGTGTTGAAAGATTACAATATTCCGCGTTATTTTAACCCGGAGGTAGGGGGTTTAGTCATTAAGAATTCGGCTGATAATAAATCTGCTGAAGTCATTGAATTCCCCTGCAAGGGATTCGTTCAGATTAAAGCGATAAGCCGGGGGATCTCGCGTATGATTTCAGGACAACAATCTGTGCCGTTTGTGCATCTAAAGGCAAATATTCTAACTGACAGATGGGGGAGATTTAAAGGACTGGAGCTTCCTCATCTATATGATCTTTTAAAGGAGCAATATGATCCTAAAGACATTTTTTTAGGGTTTCATACGCATCCAGATGATTCATCAAATAACCCTGGTTTTAGCTATTTAGATTTAGATGAATTGAAGAACCAGAGCAAACCCGAAATATTTCCATTGGAGCTGGTTATAGGAAATAGAAGCCTTAATTTTCTCTATCATTTCCGGGACTCGGAAACAAAGCAGATAAGAGAAATAACTTTAAACTTAAGGCAAATGTTAAAGGAGGAGATGGCGGCTGAGGATAGGATTAAATTAGCCAGCTTGGTTCAACAGGCAGACAGTTTACCGCCGATAGTCCGGCAGGATAAAAATTTCTACACGTTTAAAGGAAAAGGTATTATTGACGCGGAATCGCTTAACCGGATAGATCAAATAATCCAGCAGGCCAAAAAGGAGGGACGCGGTCATCTAATTTGGGGAGATTCAAGGGAATGGAAAGATGCGAAAGAAGAATATTCTCCGGAGATAAGGTCAATCATCGGGTATCTGCGGGGTTATCCTAAGGTTGAGGTTCCGATTGTGGGAACAGTGGATATTTCTGAAGTCTTATCATCGGCTAATATGATCCTTGTTGAGTCTTCTGATAACAGTCCGGGAATCGTGGTTAATAATGAAAATTCTTATCAGGTGGCTTTTAATGATATCGTTGACAATTCCATCAAAATAGACGCGGTCGTCTATTCGAATCTTTCCTATAATTATATAGAAAAAGCCGCTTTGCTGGCTCACGAAGCCATAGAGTTGGGGGCAAAGAGGTTATGCCGGGAAAAAGGCATCCACTGGATGGCAGGCTTGGCTGATGAAGTTGATAAAATGGCGGAAGACTACGAAGTAACGATTACTGGTAAAAGTTCAGTTGGAAAAGGCAGCCGTCTTGATGAAAGAATTGAACAGATATTGGGTTTTACCGCTCTTTTGCGGCAGACCGAAATCAAGCCTACGGAGAGCAAAAGAGTTTTCGTTTCAGAAATAAGAAAATCATCGGATACGCGCCTATCGCCGCAGGTAAGGGTTAGCTCTTACCAGAAAAGCGAAACCCGGAAAGCTATGAAATTGGACGTTATGGAGTATTCAGATTCCCTAAAAGCTCTGGATAGCTTGAAAACATTATTGGAGAATTTATCCCAAGATACTTCAAAAAACTTGCCTGCTAGATATGAAGCGTTCCCGCTTCCTATAGCCCGTGAAATTAGAAAAGCCCACTTGTTTCTTCAAGTAAAAGGCCTGCCGGTTGATATTGATTTCTTAGCGGCTCTATCATTATTTTTTGCGCGTATTTTCCCAAACCATGTTGATAATTTACTGAAATATGTAAGCAACTTGTATATTTATATGAGCGATAATCGCAGGTCCACATACGGAGCGACCCTAAGAGATAATACTCTGTATATTCAAAGGTCCTGTATAGAAGATTTAATAGGAAGGCCTATTAGCGTTAAGGAGATTTACCGCGCTGTTGAAAATAAAGATACTGAAATATTAGCCGCGTTATTCAGGATTATTATCCATGAAGTGGGCGGTGCGCTTTTTAAACTTTCTCATGAAGCAAATCAGGATTTAGAAAAATTGTTTGTATCGCTGTTGTCCAAAACCGAAACTCGCCTATCAACAAAAACCGAGCAAGAATTGGATAAGATAAACCAGGCTGACAATCTGGACAGTATACCTAGGACTGATTGGGCTGCAGCGGAAACGTTTATTCATGATCCCAGCCTGGAAGATATTCCAGCTGAGGAATTGGATAAACTACCATCCGTATTAATGGATCAGGCGGTTTTAGAATCAATCCGGAAAAAAGAACCCCGGAATGAAATTATGGGTCAGTCAGCTATATCTGTAGAACAGAAAGTTTCCTCTTCCGATAAAGCTGATATTGCGGCTAATCCCGGCGGGATTGACCTCAGCAAAATTGAGATTACTCTTAAAGACGAAAAATTTATTTCAAACCTGAATCCGGCGGATTTAAAGATTCTTCGGGCTGCCCGCGCCTTAAATGAAGGTCAGGACAGTTTAGCTGTTCTTTATGTCCATGAAGTCAGGTTGATATTAAAAGATAATATTCTTTCCGAAAGAGATATTACACAAGGGGCGCTGCTGCAAAGTCTCCTGGCTCAGCTGGAATATAGAGAATTATTAAATCCTGAGGCTATTGAGTTTTGCCATATTCTTCAGGGTCAAGAAATTATTTCTGGAAAGAGGCTCGCTTTTAGCGGAATAAAATGAAAAAGAAACTATACAAAATCTTAAGCGTTATTTTGAGCTTATCGTTAATCCTTGGGACTCCTTGTTTCGCTCAAGGGTTAAGCGAGCTTAATATCGCTGGATACCTAGGTCAAATGCGCAGCCAGCTTGTCGTAGATAAATTCCGTCCGTTACATTTAAGGTACCTTTCGTATGGGGCAGAAGATAATACATTTCACCTGTTTCTTGATAAAGGCGATCTTAAGAATCCACAAACCCAAGAACTTGAGGACAGTTCTAAGCAACTGCTTAAGTATTTCTTTGTCGGTATCTCTATTCCTAATGATAGTTTCTGGGTAAATTTACGCCCTGACGCAGAAGACAACATTATTGATGATTACTTAGCCAAGACTGACATAGGTAGAATTATGCTTGAGGTAGATCTACAGCTTAAAAAAGATACTGCTAAAGCTACTTCTCCACAGACTCCTGAAGGCAGGGAATACTGGAATAAGCTCTACCAAAAAGCAGAGGAGCTCTTTGGCTCTGAGAGCATTACTATTCCCACCCTAACCCGGCCCTGGATAGTCCCAGATGAAATTGTAATCCGTGAGACCACCGGTTCAGCTTATGTCTATAAAGCCACCCTTAAAGTCATGCTCGAACAGGATTATCTCAAAAACGATACAGTTTACAATTTTAAAGACGACCGCCTAAAACAGCTCAATGAATACTCAAGCCAGCTTATCAGAGAACTAATCATCCCCAAGCTTACCAAGGAAGTAAATACCTCTAAAAGATATGCTACCTTAAGGCAAGTCTATTACTCTTTAATCCTTGCTCAGTGGTTTAAGGCGCGCTTCAGTGGTAAAGGAGACACTTACTCAAGAATTATAGACAGAAAAGAGTTAACTAATTTGGTTTCCAATGAGCCTTGGTCTAAAGCTGCTTATTTCCAGGCATACCAGAAGTCCTTCAAAGACGGCGAATACAATATCAAAGAGCAGGTTTATACTTCTACAGGCCAGGTAATCCGCAGCTATTTTAGCGGGGGGATAATTGCGACAAGCGCGGATTTAGATTTAGCCTTAAGAAGCCCAATAGCTAAAGCCGGGAATGTTATGGTACAGTTTGCCGCTACTGATTTTGATGCTAGCGGAAGCCCTATCTTAGCCGAAATGGTAATCCAGGCTGATAATCCAGGCAGCGAGGTAATCGTTCGAGGAGAAGGTAATCCTTCCGCCGTTAATCCTCCTGCTATTGTTGAGCCTATTGCCTTACCTGTGGAGATAGAAATGGAAGAACTCTTAGCACAAAGGATGAAGGCGATAACCGGTGATGTAGGTGTGGAAATTATGGCTGGTTCCTTACCTATAGAAGAAGAGCCGAATGAAGCGCAACTGACGCCTAATGAATCTATTGTTTCCAACCTGCCAGAAAGCGGTTTAACAGGTGTTTCATCACCAATACTACATAATAAGAATGTTCTTGATACCACCGGAGGCATTGACTTCCGCATTCTTCCTATTGTCACCCAAGCAATGAGTAATTTAAGCCTTAACGCCTCCCGCATACCTTTAAGTAGTTTGGAAAGTATTAATCTTGACCAGGAATTGGAGGAGATCAATAGGCTGGTTAAAGCAGGAATTACGCCCTCTGCAGAAAGAATCAAGGAATATGTCCAGGCATCCTGTCTGAAAGGCAATTTTGATATACAAAAAATAGTTTCTTGTATTGTAGATATATTAAGGCTAGAGGAAATGCGCTGTTGCTCAAGCGACGCAACGCTTAAGGATATTCTTGTTGTCCTTGAATCAGTGAGTTCTGCTCAGGAATTAAAAGCTGTTTTTATCGGTAATTATTCCTAATGACAATGGTATTTCAATTGTTTTAGCCGTTGCCACCTCCGGCTACGCCCCGAAGGGCACCTCCATCCTTCGGGGCTTCTTTGTCATTCTACAGCGTATTCTTTAACATAAATTTCGAAAGTATCATTCTTTAATCTTACCCCATATATCCGCGATTTTGGAATCCATCTTTTCCTGCCGCTATCTACTAGAATCGCTTTGTCGGTTTCGTGAATAATTCTGACCGGCGTCCAAATATACCTTTCTTCAGGATATAAGACATTTCGAAAACTCAAGAACCAGCTTATTTTTGCCTCCCGGAATCATTTTGTAATCTTTGTTGATATTCAAAAGCCTTCATAGTGGTGTTTCTGGCCACGTTTAAGCTTTTGGCTATATCTTTATAAGTCATGCCAAGTAAACGCAATTCTGTTACCTTTTTGGCTAGTTTTTGGTATAATGGAAGGCGTTGTAAGGGTGGTATAACAATATTAGCCTGTATTTCGGAGGCGGTTCGAATTGGTTGCGACTGCGTCCGCCAGTCAGGACAGCCCTGCGATTTCGCGATGAAATCGTAGGGCTTTTTATATGTAACGCATAGAGTTGTGTCTTTTAGAATGAGGTTCGAGCCGCAAATTTTCAAAAAATCTTTTTTGGGGCTTAAAATTTCCTGCCAAGCGACAGAACTTGCTTGATTACACGTAGTTACGAATTGTTTTGCCGGTTCGAGCCACCCGCCGCCGCTTTTCTCTATCTCCTTGAGCTTACCCTCTAAATCCTTCTTATCGTTGAGTAATTTTGCCTTCCGTTTGGCGTATTCTTCTTGAGTAATCTGGCGGTCAATGAAGATATCAACCAGGCGCTCAAGCTTAGCGTCAAATTCACCGATGCGGTTCTTAACTTCCTGAGATAGAGAAGATGAGGCTTTGCTTTCCTCTTGAAAGAGTTCATCTAAGCGATTAATCATTTTGTCTTTTGTTACATCATCAATATAAACTTTTTTGATCGCTTCATTGATTTGGGAAAGCAAAGCCTCTTCCCTAAGAAACTTTTTGCTCAAGCAGGGGCCTTTCTTCTTGGTACAGCGGTAGTAAATATGGCCTTTCTGTTTCTCTGCGGTAATTGCGCAACCGCAATATTCACACCTCATTAATCCGGTAAAGCCGTATTTTATTTCTGTCTTCTTATGATTCCTGTGGCGGTTATCCAATACAGCCTGCACGCTATCAAAAAGTTTCTTAGTGATAAGCGGCGGGTGGCTTCCTTCATGCATTTCATTGTTAAACTTAAATACTCCGTAATAAATCGGATTCCTCAATAACCTTGCCAGCTGAGATTTACAGACAGGCTTGCCCATACTTCCGGTAAGGCCCCACCTGCGGATTTCTTCAACCATTGATGAGAGGGTATAATGATCTGTGGCGTAGAGCTCAAAAATCTTTCTTACAAACTGTGATTTTTCCGGATCAAGGTAGATATTATGCTCCTTGTAGTTATTCAGATAGCCAAGTGGGGCCCAGTTAGGCCAAATTCCGCGCCTTAACTTTTCCCTCATCCCGCGCTTAATATTCTCGGAAAGATTATCAACATAGTATTTACTTTGCCCGAAAGCGATAGAGAGCATAAACTTCCCTTGAGCAGAGTTGTCAAAGCGAAGGGTGGGGAAACGCAGATCAAGAATCTTGCCAATATCTACTAAATAGATAATCTTTCCGCCGTCAACAGAGTTACGGGCAAGCCTGTCCGGATGCCAGGCTAAAATACCGTCACATACGCCCGCTTCAATCTGTTTAACCATAAAATCAAAGATAGGCCGTCCAGGTTTCTTAGCGGTCTTGGTCTCAATAAACTCCTCCATTATAGACAGATTTTCTCTTTTAGAGAATTCCCTTAGTTCATTAAGCTGTGATTCAATAGACAAAATCTGCCTATCCTCATCATCAGTTGACTTGCGGGCGTATAAGTAGTATTTTGGCATAATTTACCTCCTTAAAAAAAGTTATTGTTCTGTCGCTTGGCAAAGAAAGTTTTTGAGGTCTTGATTTACCTCAAAAATCTTACTTATTCGCTTTCAGCGAATAGGAAATTTTAAGCCCCAAAAAAGATTTTTTGAAAATTTGCGGCTCGAACCTCATTCTAAAAGACACAAACCTTTGCGTTACATATAAAAAGCCCTACGACTTCATCGTGAAATCGCAGGGCTGTCCTGACTATC
>JAHJCJ010000055.1 GCA_018812825.1 Candidatus Omnitrophota bacterium | reverse complement strand
TTGAGATCTTTCGCTGCGGCCCTCTAAAAGAGGGCGGGCCTTATTGCAAACTTACGGCCGCTGTTTTGCCGAGTTCCTAAACGAAGGTTCTCTCGTACACCTGAGGCTACTCGCCTCGTCTACCTGTGTTGGTTTGCGGTACGGACACTTTTAACTTAACGCTTAATAAATTTTCTAGGCACTAGGTTTTTCAAAATTGAGTTCACCCGGAGGATCACTCTTTTGCTTACGCTTTCACTTTCGCAACGTTTATAGCCAAAAAACGCTCCAAAATTCCACATGCGTCAATACTAAACAAACTAAAAGTGGTGCTGGAATATTAACCAGCTGTTCCATCGACTACGCCTTTCGGCCTCGCCTTAGGACCGACTAACCCTGGGTCGAGTTACGTTGCCCAGGAAACCTGAGACTTACGGTGTTGAGGGTTCTCACCTCAATTTTTGTTACTTATACCAACATTCTCTCTTCCTAACGCTCTACCGGCCCTCGCGGATCCGGCTTCAACGCCTTAGGAATGCTCCTCTACCACTATATATTTATAAATAAGTATATAATTCGCATCTTCGGTACTAAATTTAGCCCCGTTAAATTTTCGGCGCATCATGACTTGACCAGTGAGCTATTACGCTTTCTTTAAAGGATGGCTGCTTCTAAGCCAACCTCCTGGTTGTATAAGTTGTGACACTACCTTTCACACTTAATTTAGATTTTGGGACCTTAGATTGCGATCTGGGCTGTTTCCCTTTTGACTAGTGAAGCTTAGCCCCCACAGTCTAACTCCTGTAATAATCTTTTAGGAATTCGGAGTTTGGTTAGGTACGGTAGGTCATAGACCACCCACACCCATTCAGTGCTCTACCTCCTAAAAGTAGTTTACAGGGCCAACCCTAAAGTTGTTTCGAGGAGAACCAGCTATCGCCAAGTTCGATTAGCATTTCACCACTATCCACACCTCATCCCCTCGTGTTGCACGGCGAGTGGGTTCGGACCTCCACTCCGCCTTCGCGGAGCTTCATCCTGGACATGGATAGATCACTTGGCTTCGGGTCTAATATGTTACGCTAAATAGGCGGTTAAACCTCGCTTTCACTTCGCCTACGGTCTGTCGACCTTAGACTAGCTAGATACATTAACTCGTTGGCTCATTCTTCAATAGGCACACGGTCACCCATATGGGCTCCCGTTGCTTGTAAGCAAATGGTTTCAGATACTATTTCATCTCCCTAATCGGGATGCTTTTCACCTTTCCCTCACGGTACTAGTTCACTATCGATCATTAAAAGTATTTAGCCTTACCGGATAGTCCCGGCAGATTCACATAGGATTTCTCGTGTCCCATGCTACTCAGGATAAAACCACTAAAGTAGAATTTTTTTTACATACAGGACTGTCACCCTCTTTGGTCAACCTTTCCAGGTTGTTCTGTTAAAAATTCTATTGATAACTTTAGCTTGATTAAACAAAAGGTATTATCCTACAACCCCACTATCTTAGAATTAAAAACTCTAAAATAATGGTTTGGGCTGATTCCCGTTCGTTCGCCACTACTAGGGAAATGGACCTACAAAGTAGGTTATTATTTTCTTTTCCTCTGGGTACTAAGATGTTTCAATTCCCCAGGTCTTCTTCTTTTACCTATGAATTTAGTAAAAGATATCTGAGGTTTACTCAGATGGGTTTCCCCATTCGGAGATCTCCGGATCAAAGGTTGCTTGCCACCTCACCGAAGCTTATCGCAGGCTGCTACGTCCTTCATAGACTTTTAATGTCAAGGCATTCACCATTTGCCCTTACTTCGTTCCGACATATCGTCGGTAAAGAAGTTCAGGTAAATATTATAAGTAATTTTGCTTACGTTATTGTTATATTTTTTTGAACTAAATGAAATTACAATATTATTGTCTTAGACGCGATAAATCGCGTCTTTACTAAAATCAGTTGTCAATGTTCTGGAATAATCAGCACATTTTTGATATATCTGATGATTATTGTTTTAGGGGACGAAAAAAACCGCTTTCGCGGTCATAAAGACACGATAATATGTCTATAGACCACTACATTTTGTTAGAAGTTAGTTTTGTCTGCATAAAATACGGTTTAATGCTTATTTTTCCACAAAAAGTGGATAAATTCATTCAATTTCTAATATCTTAAGTATTATAATCCTTATCTAAATCTATGTCAAGAGAAGTGTAAAATAAGAATTATTTGGCTGATTTAGCGGTTTTCCAAGCTAATTCAAAAAAAGTACGGAAAGTTTTGGCAAATTTTTCACTTTCAATGACAATAACAAAAAAGTCTTTGTGCGAAGAAAATAATACTACTTTGTTTTCATATATTAAATTATCATTATCAAAGAAATTAAAATTTTCTGGAATGAATTTTACTTTATGATTTGGATTATTAAGTTTTTTTATAGTGGTTAAATATTTTTGATTATATTCATCATTGTTTAAAATTTCTCTAATTTTACATTTTTTACTTTTAATATGATTCAGCCAATAATTATATTGTTCTTTATGAATGGTGCCTAGGTAGGCGAGTGTGCCAAAGGCCAGTACTTCTTTTCCTTTTAGTCTGGCATAATCTGTAATTTCATCATAAAGATTTTCGACGTTTTTTAATCCTTCAAATGTTTTAATGATTGGTTTTTTAGATTGTAGGTTGTATAAAGATTCAAGATTTATTAAATTTTCTTCTAATTTTCTTTCTTGAGTTTTTAAATTAGTTAGTAGTTTTTTAGGGTGGGAGGGAGAGTAGTAAGTTACTTTTTGAGTTTTTTCTAAACTGATTAATCCCTTTCTAGTTAGGTCTTCAAGAATTAAATACACAGTTGGTCTTTTTAATTCAGCTTTTTTGGCAATATTAAAGGCAGTGGCCTTACTTAGCTCTAAACAGGCCAGATAAACTTTAGCTTCTTTTTCAGAAAGCCCTATTTCCTGTAATAATTTTTCCATATTTGAATTATATCCTA
>JAHJCJ010000054.1 GCA_018812825.1 Candidatus Omnitrophota bacterium | reverse complement strand
TGCGCCTCTCTTAAGGCTTCCGACATGTAGAACTTTTCTACTTTTTTCATATTAATTGCGCCCAGCTGGGGTCGAACCAGCAACAACCAGCTCCGTAGGCTGGTGCTCTATCCAGTTGAGCTATGGGCGCAGAGATATTTAAACTATCCCACTGACTACAAATCGCTGCGTAGTTTTTTTAAAAAACTACTTGCGGTAGTCAACTTTAAGGCGCTTGATTCGCGCAAAACCGTAACTATTCTATCACTTTTAAAAGATAAACCTAAACGGTTTTTAAGCAATTTTCCAAATAAGATGCTTATACTGATCAAGCATACGATAGGTATTAAACTGCGCTGCAGCACAGATACATTCAATCATCATATCTATCCATTCGGAAGAAATATCTACCTTACCGCGCTGATTAGTTTTGTAATACAAGCGCGTCAGGCCGCTTAAAGTAGCATACAGCTCTTCGGAATCTTCGTTCATATGCAAATCAAATTCATTGCCTACGCTGCCTTCGCTATTCTGATATCCAAAAAATGCGCCGATCGGCCTGTCTGTCGCTTCAGCAACCCAGCCATCAACCGTGCTCATCTGCAAGACTCCGTTTAAAATCGCCTTCATCCCGCTTGTACCAGAAGCCTCAAAGGGCGGCAAAGGATTGTTCAACCAGACATCAACACTAGAGGTAAGTAACTTACCGAAAGATATATCGTAATTTTCCAAGACGATAATTTTAAGCTTATTATAATCTTCGCTTAATCTGTCTACCTTATCCAACATTTCATTGATATAAGTAAAACCTAAATTGTCATTAGGATGCGCCTTGCCGGCTAAAATGATCTGCAAGGGCCCGATTTCCTCGCTGATACGCACCAATCTGCCAATATCATGTAAAATAAGGCTCGGTCTTTTATACGCAGCCACCCTTCTAGCCCAACAAATCGTAAAGCTATCTTTATCCAGCCTCCATTTATCCAGAAATTTACATAAATCAACTTTGTTAGACTGATGCGCCTGCCATAACCGGCCGCGAAAATCAGAATCCGCTTTAAGCTCTGCTGCCTTTGATAAAATCATGGGATTACTCTTAAAATTAGAAAAAGCCGCGGGGAATTGCTCAAAAAGCTCCTTAAACTTCTGTGACATCCAGGTATAAGGATGCACACCATTAGTTACATACTGTATTTGATCCTTATATTTAGGAAATTGGACATGCATTACTTTCTGATGATTATGAGAAACCGCGTTGGTAGCCGAAGAGATATTCATAGAAAGTAATGTAAGGTTAACTAACCCGGGGCGCTCCTTACCAAACCTCTCAATAACATCAGTATCTTCTTTTTTAAGCACTTTGTTTAAATCATCCAAAGAGAACCTGTCATGTCCGGCTTCCACAGGAGTATGGCAGGTGTAAACAAATCTATCCTTAAGTTTATCAATTTCATCATTTGCCAATCCTCTGGCTTTAGCAATAAAAGCAAACACAGCATGGCCTTCATTGAGATGATGCGTGCCGATATTATACCCTAACTCATTTAAGGCGCTTACTCCGCCAAAACCAAGTATTACCCTCTGCAATAACTTTAAAATTACATCATCGCTGCGATAAAGCTGATCAGTCAAGTTCTTCGCGCGCGGACTATTGGGCTCAATATTTGAATCCAGTAATATCAGCGGCACAACAGCATCATGTTTATAGCTATAAACGTAATACTTCCAAAGTCGAAGATAGACATCTTCCTGTTTAAGAGAAATTTTGATTATATTTTTTAAAGGGACTAAACCGGGATAGGTATGCGGATCCCAACGCATCTTCTCCGGGGCCTGGCCATATTTAAACCAAAACTTCTGCCTGAAATAACCGGAATTCCAGAGTATTCCTATGCCTGCCGCCGGAAGCTTATAGTCGGCCATGGTCTTTACCGTATCCCCAGCTAAAACTCCCAGGCCGCCGCTGTAAATAGGTAAATCTATAACGTTATCAGAATGAAGAACAAAGAAATAATCCGCCACGCGAAAATTGGAAAAAACCGCGTTCTCCGGAAGCTGATTGGCAGCATTTAATGGAAGATGACTGGAAAATTTATTATAACAACTGGTGGCCAGGCCATATTCCATAGAAAAATAAGCAATACCCCGCTCTGCGGATGAACGCATGCGCTTTTCCGCGGCAACAATACATTCTAAAGGCATGCCAAAGTAATCATCATCTTTTATATCTTTAGCATAATGGCCGTCATAATCGTCGACCTGCACCAATGAATAAAATTCATCAATAAGATTTTTTTTTCCCATAGCTTGCTCTATTTCCACCTAAAATGCAAATAAACCCTTCCCCAGCCCTTATCGGTCTTTTCTAATCTCGAGTAAAGTCGGCGAATTTCTTTTTTGTTTAAAAAATTAAGGATGCGTTTCTTCACGCTATCTGTGGCTGTCCCATAAGCAATCTCAACTATACTGGCTCGGCCATCCACTGCCTTTTGAATGATACCGGACATCTTCTCTTCCATATCCGATACCGCAGGAAAAAGATTAAGCTTTAATTTCATTTCTTATGCTTGGATAAACTTTCTCTTTTTGAGCGAGGTTGTTGCGAGCTACCATTGCTTTTACGCCAAGACTTACTCCTGCTTTTAGTTTTATTCCATGGCTTTGATTGAGTGCTCTCGAATTTTTTCCATGGTTTTGATTGACTGCCTTCGGTTTTCTCCCAAGGCTTAAGCTCACCTTGAGGTTTTTTAGAAGAACTGGCCCATCTTGGTTTTTTACGCCAACGCATAGGATTAGCTTTATATTTACGCTCAGTAACAGGAGTAGTAATTCCAACGGCTATACGCTTTCTAACATAACTGATTGAGCGCTTACCCTCCCTGTACCTTCCGGTCCTCCTAGAAACAGGGACCTGTCGGCTATCATTAACAACAAACGGTTGAGGTTTATCCCTTTTATCAATATGCTCACTTCCGGGCTTCTTAGGTAAAGAAATCATAACATTAACCGGCCTGCCTAATATTTCCTTACCATGCAAAGCGGCAATCGCAGATAACGCCTCTTGCTCATCCGGCATCTCAACAAACCCAAACCCCCGGGATTTCTTGCCTTTTTTTTCCATCACAATTGCCACATTGGCAACCGCGCCAAAACCCGCAAAGACCCTATAAACATCTTCTTCCTTGGCAGCAAAAGATAAATTACCTACAAATATATTCATTTAATCTCCTACGGTATTTCACCAACCACAAAATTTAATCTGTCATCTACCATATCATAAGTCCCTGCCTATCTCAAGCTTTTTAAGCTACCCGGAAATTAGCTAAATTAACTCCTTTATCCCGCTTTTTTACTTTGGATGTTTAATCTTAGTAAATAGATAAATGAAATCAGATATTGCTTGATCCCGGCCTTACTGCCCCCTCTTTTACGCTCGACAAATATATAAGGCACCTCGGATATTTTCTTATAAGTTCCTTTCGCCAAAACCTCAAGAAGAATTTTATACCCCCAAGGAGTTAAAATCTTATTTTCTATAACTGATTTACGTACAATGAAGAAACCTGACATGGGATCGCTTACCTGCGCAATTAATCTCGGAAGAAGAAGCGCACTAATAAAAGCGCCTGACCATGAAACAAACCTTCTCCAAACGCTCCGCCTTGAAGTTATGGCTCCTTTTATGTTTCGGCTGGCAATTACAACATCATTTAAGGCATCTTCGTTTAGTTTATTTAATAAAAGAGGTAATGTTTCAGGAGGCTGCTGTAAGTCTCCGTCCATAACCCCCAAGATATCACCCCTGGCACTTTTCCATCCCGCGATAACCGCCGTTGCCAGTCCTTTTTCATTGACTCTGCGGATTACTCTTATTCTCTTGTCTTTTTCAGCGATTAGTTGAACAATCTTCCAGGTCTGATCAGGGCTGTTATCATCAACTATAATAACCTCAAAATCAATATTATTCTTAAACAACACCTCCACCAACAAGCTGTATAAAGCTTCAATATTAGCTGCTTCATTATATGTGGGGATAACTAAAGTAAACTTCTGTTTAGGCTTATCCATAAGCTTATTCATATCTTAATGCCTCAATTGGATCAAGTTGAGATGCTTTCCTGGCAGGCCAAAGCCCGAATATTACTCCCACAATCAATGAAAAAGTAGTGGCAAGAATTACGGAAACCAAAGAAACTCTCACTGCCCAGCCTGCAAAAATATTTATTAGTATAGCCATGCCCCAGCCTAAAAAGACACCGGATAATCCGCCGAGAAACGACATTAATATTGCCTCAATAAGAAATTGCACCATTATATCTTTATTGCTTGCTCCGATTGCTTTACGCAGCCCAATTTCACGCGTTCGCTCAGTAACCGAAACAAGCATTATGTTCATAATGCCTATACCCCCGACTAAAAGCGATATCCCTGCGATTGAACCTAATAACACAGACATAGTTTTAGTAGTGGCTTCGAGCGTATCCTTAATATCAGCCATATTGCGGATCCGGAAAGAATCTTCATTATCTTTATTGAGACGGTGCTGTTTGATAATATTCCTGGAAATTTCTTCCTGTGCTGCATCTAACAAATCCGGACTACTTACTTCCACGGAAATACTATCGATATATTGTTTCCCAAAAACCCTATACATCGCGGTGGTAATAGGAATAACTATCGTATCATCCTGGTCATGCCAAGAGCTTGCTCCTTTTTCAGGAAGTATCCCAATTACTTTGAAATTAACGAGATTGATCTTTATATTTTGACCCACCGGATTAGAATCTGCGAAAAGCTCTTTAACCACGGTCATACCCAGGACAGCCACCTTCTCTCTTAACTTAACTTCTTGCGCAGTAAAGAATCTTCCAATAGTAGGGACAGCCGCGCGCATTTGCGCATAATCTGCGCCAACGCCTTCCACCTGGGTATTCCAATTCTTATTGGCGTAAACAATTTGGCCTCGGCCGGTTACCGAAGGACAAACTCTTGCTACTAAATTACTAAGTTTAGCGAAAGCGGCTATATCTTGGAATGTAAAACGGGTAACCGCGCCTGATTCTAAAGCTACCCCGTGTGATATTTCCGAGCCCGGCCGGATCATAAGCAGATTAGACCCTAAAGAAGCCAGCTGCTTCTCGATAGATTCTTTTGCCCCCTGGCCCAGTGCTAACATAGCAATAACTGCCGCCACTCCGATTAAAATACCTAGAATCGAAAGGAAAGAACGCATCTTATGCGAGAGCATCGCAAAACCAGCCTGGCGCAAATAATCCAGAAATTTAGTTTCTCCGGAAATCTTATGTGGTTTTAATAAAATATGGTCAATAAAATTCTCACCCAAGACAGTTTTCTCCGAAGCCCCCTTAGCCTTCTGAAGATATTCATCTGAAATAATCCGGCCATCACGCATCTGAATTATCCTGCGCGCATGAACAGCAACTTCCTGTTCATGAGTAACAACTACAATGGTTTTACCTTCCTGGTTAAGTTTCTTTAGTATAGAAATTATCTCTTCCTTGCTCTTTGTATCCAAATTTCCGGTTGGTTCATCTGCAAATATCACAACCGGGTCATTAACTAATGCCCTGGCTATCGCTACCCTTTGCTGCTGGCCTCCAGACATCTCATTCGGGCAGTGCAACATGCGTTCTATTAACCCAACCTTTTCAATCTCCTGCCTTGCTTTATCCCTTAAATGCCTCTTGCCAGCATAAATCAAAGGAAGTTCTACATTCTCTAAAGCAGTCATCCTAGGCAACAAATGGAACTGCTGGAAAACAAAGCCTACGATTCTATTTCTCAATATGGCTAATTTCTCATCGGCAAGTTTACTTATCTCCTTATCGCCTAAATAATAAGCTCCTGAATCCGGCCTATCCAACAATCCCAAAACATGCATAAGGGTGGATTTTCCCGAACCAGAAGCACCCATAATCGCAACAAACTCTCCGGAGTATATTTTTAAAGAAACTTCGCAAAGGGCCTTAACCTCCACCTTGCCCATGAGATAAGTTTTATTAACATCTTTTAGCTCTATCATATTTTGCTATTACTGGCTCTTTGCTTCTTTTTTATTACGAGATGGCATAAAAGGATTGGTCCCCGTGCTACTCTTCGGTAAAACATACTTTTTCTCTTTTACTACCACTCTATCATTTATGCTTAGCCCGGAGAGAATCTCCATATTCTCATCATCGGCAATACCCACCTTTATTACCTGTTTCACTTCTTCCTGATCTGCTGATTTTTTAAGTATCACAAAACTCTCTTCACCCTCCTTATGCACTGCTTCAAGGGGAATAAGAAGAGCATTCTCTCTGCTATTTTCTATGAAGTCTATTGTCACATTCATCCCGGAACGGAAAAACGCAAGCACCTTTTGAGGAATAAGATCCACTTCATATATAGTTACATTATTAACTGTTTTAGATTCATAATATATGTGCCCCACAGTAGCTTCTATTTCGGTATCCGGATAGGCATCAAGGCTAACAGTCGCCTTTTGGTTAAGCTTTATTTTCCCAATATCCGTCTCATCTACCTGGGCTCGGACAATAAGCTGATCCGACAACACGATAACCGCATCGCTGGTAGAAATAGTCTGCCCCGGCTGCGTTGTCGCCACAATCACCTCTCCATCAATTGGCGCTAATAACGCGATTGGCTTATATGCCTCTTGCCAATATTTTAATTTTTCTTCTCCCTGCCCCTGGGCGGCATCTAAGAGAGCCGCTCTTTCAGTAGAACTCATCCAAGCTAAAGCCTCTCCTGCTTTTACGCTCTGCCCCTCTTTAACCAAAACGCTTTCTATCCGGCCATTTACCGGCGGCTTTATCTCAAGCCGGTTTTTAGGAAGAACTGTCCCAGTTGTAGAGATAATTGTTTGGATTGAACCAAGAGTAGGGTTTAATTCTGTAGACATTTCCCCGGAATCTGTTTTTGGCCAAATTTTTATGACCAAAAAAATAGCAACTATCAAAAATACAGGCGCAATAAAATAAAACTTTGTTTTTTTATTCATATTCTAAGGTTTCTCCTTTCGCCTGAATCCAGTTTGCCTCAGCGTATAATTTATCTGCCTGGGCATCCAGAAAGGCCTTTTTGGCACTTACCAGATTATCTTCAATAATTATCCAGTTATCAAAAGTAATAAATCCGGTTGAATACTGTGCCTGGGCTATTTTGGAGCGCTCTTCGGTTGCTTTTAACGATTTATTCTGCACTCCGACATTCTCTACCGTATCCTGTAGCGTTGCCCAAGTTTCTTCCAAGGCCAAGATAGCCGAGTCTTTTGCGCTTCTCTCATTTTCTTTGAGCTGATTTAGCAAAGCTTTTGCCTGCGAAACTTGGGCGCTTCTTAACCCTCCTTCAAATATCGGCATGGATAAAACAAGCCCAAGGTTCCACTGATTCCCCCGTGGCGCCCAATGCGAACCGTTCTTATTTGCGCCGGCTGTTCCGGAAAGAGATGGAAAAAAACTCGCGTAAGCAGATTTAAGGTCAAAACCTGCCGCGTTTTTCTGAGCTATAAGCTGCTGAAGCGAAGGATTATTCTTAACTATTAGCTCAAAATCAGGTTTGTTTTCTGCGGAATCACTTATTTCAAAATTACCCTTTACTGTTATTTGCGTCAATTGGGACCTGCCCATTTCTTTTACCAATGACCTCTGAGCAACCTCAACATCTCTTTTGGCCCGAGAAATATCATAAATTGCCGCGGCTAAATCCGCTTCTGAAGTCAATAACGCGCCTTTATGCTCTAAGCCCGATGCATAACGTAAAGTAATCAATTCCAGGTTTTCTCTCCTGATATTGTATATCTCCTGAGTTATGCGGAGCATCTCCTGGACCTTTAATAAATCAATAAAAGCCGTACGCAACCTGAACCTTACCGTGCTTGAAGTAAACCTGAAGTTTTGTTTTGCGGCTTTTATATCTTCAGAAGCGGATTTTACTTCGCTAGTTGTCTTAGCGCCGTCAAAAAATAACTGAGTTGCGCTAACCCCGTAGTTATATGTATCTCCAGTAGTACTCTTGCCGGGAGTACTTTCTGTCCTTGCGGTTGATGCCCTCACGTTAGCATCTACTTGCGGGAAAAGCGCGCTGGCAGTTACTTGCTTGCTGGATTCAGATTGTTTTATCTCTTCTCCTGCTGCGATTAAATCCGGATGGTTCTTAGCCGCTTCCCTGATACAACCTTGCCAGGTAAGAAGTTCTTCTGCCTTTACTGCGCTAACAAAAGATAGAAGAAATATCGTAACTATTAAATTAATTCTAAAATATCTTGGCATAATTGGTTATTTGATCAAATCATCAACCCGCACATTAAATAATTTAGCTATTTTTAATAAAGTTATTATAGTAGGATTCTTATTCTTGCCTGCCTCAATCTTTACTATGGTATTTAATGACAGGTCTACGAGTTTGGATAGTCGATCCTGAGAAATCCCTCTTCTTATCCTCAAACCCCTAATATTGCCAGCTATTGTATTTTTTTTCCTGGATTCTATCATATATT
>JAHJCJ010000053.1 GCA_018812825.1 Candidatus Omnitrophota bacterium | reverse complement strand
TTCATAAGGGAGCCTTACCCAATCAGCTGTCATTCCGTCAAAGCTGGATACACAACGAAGAGCCACAACATTTTCATAGGTACGTTCATCCCCCATGATCCCTACGCTTTTTATGGGAAGCAAAATAGCAAATGACTGCCAGATTTGTTCATATAGTCCGGCTTTGGAAATCTCTTCAATTACGCGCTTATCTGCTTCGCGCAAAAGTTCCAAACGCTCTATAGTAATCTCTCCGATAATTCTGACTGCCAGGCCTGGACCTGGAAAAGGCTGACGCTGTATGATATTCTCTGGCAGGCCCAACTGCCTGCCGATCTCTCGTGCCTCATCTTTGAATAATTCTCTTAGCGGCTCAATAAGTTTAAGATGCATTTGCGCAGGCAGCCCTCCGACATTATGGTGGCTTTTTATTTTTCTGCTTGGGCCCCCAGTAGGTGAAACTGATTCAATAACATCAGGGTAAAGCGTCCCTTGCCCCAGGAATTTTACTCCTTTTGTCTTTTTTGCCTCTTCCTCAAATACCTTTACAAATTCATCCCCGATTATTTTTCGTTTTTCTTCCGGGTCAATTACTCCTTTCAAGCGCTCAATAAATCTCTTACTCCTGTCCACATATCTTAAATTCAAATGGTACAAATCCTTAAAAACGCTTTTGACCTGTTCGGGTTCGCCTTTTCTCAATAAACCATTATCAATAAAAATACTACGCAAATTTTTTCCTATTGCTTTATGGATCAATAAAGCAGCCACGGATGAATCCACGCCGCCGCTTAAACCCAACACTACTTTATCCCTTCCAATAACTTTCCTGATATTCTCAACAGAATCCTTAATAAAAGATTGCATAGTCCATCTGCTTAGAGCGCCACAAACCTTGAATAAAAAGTTGCTTAAAATTTGATTGCCTTTTTCAGTATGTGTTACTTCAGGATGGAATTGTACGGCAAATATTTTCCTCTTTTGGTTAGATATGGCAGCAATCGGGGTATTAGCAGTATGCGCACTGGTGTGAAAACCCGAGGGTATTTTTGTTACATAATCCCCATGGCTGGCCCAACAGGTAAAATTACCTGGTATATGGCTAAAAATGTCACGGTTATCGTCAATAAATAATTCAATTTTACCGTATTCACGCTCGCGGGTATGTTTTACCTTACCTCCCAGCATCTCGCAGATGACCTGCATTCCGTAACAGACGCCAAGTACAGGTATGCCTAATTTAAAAATACCCTTATCAGGATAAGGCGACTTCTTATCAACTACCGAAGCAGGGCCGCCGGAAAGAATCAAGCCTTTGGGGTTTAAAGCGGCGATCTCCTTGGCTGAAGTATTATAGGGGATTATCCTTGAAAAAACTTTACTCTCCCTGACTCTACGGGCGATTAATTGCGTATATTGTGAACCAAAGTCTAAAATAAGTATTGTTTGTCTATTCATCTTTACTTACCCATGCCCACTCTTTGCCCTACCTGAAATATTTTTCCTTCAGTTTGAATTGAAGGGGCGATAATAATTTCTACGTCATGCATCTCTCTTAAAGTAGCTGCTCCTAGCGAACCCATGGAAGTTTTTAATGCACCTAAAAGGTTCTGCGAACCATCATCTACTTTCGCCGGACCCAGTAAAATATCTTTTAGCGTTCCGGTAGTGCCCACTTGGATGCGCGTTCCGCGAGGCAGATTGACGTGTGAGGTAGCCATCCCCCAGTGAAATCCTCTTCCAGGCGCTTCTTTGGCCCGGGCAAAACTTGAGCCGATCATAACCGCATCCGCACCGCAGGCAAAAGCTTTGCAGATATCTCCACCGCGGTTCATCCCACCATCAGTAATAATGAAAATATATTTCCCGGTGCGTTTAAAATAAAAATCCCGCGCGCCAGCGGCATCAACAGTTGCGGTAACCTGAGGCACGCCGATGCCTAATACCCCGCGTGTAGTGCATGCTGCTCCCGGCCCGACTCCAATAAGTAATCCGCTGGCCCCGGTCTCCATAAGCTCTAAGGTTGTTTCATAGGTTACGCAATTACCCAGGATAACCGGAATCTTTAAGGATTTACAGAATCTTACCAAATCAAGCGTCTTATATTGGGTAGAGAGATGTTTAACGGTAGTAACCGTGGATTGAATGACGAAGATATCAGCTCCGGCGGCAATGGCTAATTTTGAGAACCTTTCCGCGTTAGCCGGGATACAACTAACTATCGCCATGGCCATTGCCTTCTTGATTTCAGCAACTCTTTTTGTAATCAGTCTTTCTTTTATGGGTGTAGTATAAACTGCCTGGATGAGTTCGGTAGCTTTTTGGGGAGTAGCTTTTGCTATATCTTCTAATACTTCATCCGGATTTTCGTAGCGGGTTTGAATTCCATCCAGATTTAAAACCGCCAGGCCGCCTAAACGCGACATCTCTATAGCGAATTTGACATTTACAACGCCATCCATAGCTGCTGCAAGAATGGGTATTTTAAACCTTTTACCAATAAATTCAAAACTCGTATCAACTTCATTTGGATTTACGGTTTGCGCTCCTGGAACCAAGGCAATCTCATCAAAACCATAACACCTTCTTGCGCGCCTCCCTATACCTATCCATTCTGCCATATTAAATTCTCCTCATCATGTATCTAAACTATTGTTTTATAATAAGTTATGAATATACTGGCTTTCTAACCTCACTTTGGGAAAAAAGCTGAAAGGATTATAAATTATATAATAGTGATGCCTTATTGTCAATAGTTATTTTAACAGAGAAATACAAATATTTGTCGCAAAAACAACAAAAGCCCCAGGTTTTCCAATCCCAGGGGCTTTAAGAACTGTTTTTTTACTATTTTTTTAAACTTTAAAATAAAAGGCGTAGATTTTATCTACGCCTTTTATTTTACATCCAATCCGCTAACTACTGCTTTTTAATACATACCTCCGCCCATTCCACCCATTCCACCCATTCCACCACCTGGCATTGACGGCATTTTTTCGTCCTTTTCAGGTTTATCCGCAATCAGGGCCTCGGTTGTAAGTAATAACGCGGCAATGCTAGAAGCATTCTGGAGCGCTGAACGGGTTACTTTTGTAGGATCGATAACGCCAGCTTCAATCATATCCACATAAGAATCCTGGCTTACATCATAACCTATATTAGTTTTCTCCTGTTTAATCCTTTGCACAACCACTGAGCCTTCAAGGCCTGCATTTTGAACTATCTGCCTTAAAGGTTCTTCGATGGCGCGTTTTACTATATTGGCACCAATTTTTTCATCGCCATCCAGCTTTAGTTTATCTAAAGCAGCAATAGTACGGATAAACGCTACCCCACCACCCGGAACAATACCTTCCTGAGTGGCTGCCCGGGTTGCATGCAAAGCATCTTCTACGCGTGCTTTCTTTTCTTTCATTTCTGACTCTGTAGCTGCGCCTACGTTAATTACGGCAACACCACCGGCTAATTTAGCCAGGCGTTCCTGCAGTTTCTCTTTATCATAATCCGAATCAGTGTCTTCTATCTGTTTCTTAAGCTGGGCAATTCTTGCGTTAATAGCCTGATTTTTCCCAGCACCTTCGACAATAGTGGAATTCTCTTTGTCAATTTTTACTTTCTTTGCCCGGCCAAGGTCTTCAATATCAATATTCTCAAGTTTAATACCGAGGTCTTCGGTTAAAGCCTTACCCCCGGTAAGAACAGCAATATCTTCAAGCATGGCCTTACGCCTATCACCATAGCCCGGTGCTTTTACAGCACAAGCAACAAAGGTGCCGCGAATCTTGTTAACTACCAGTGTTGCCAAAGCCTCCCCATCTACCTCTTCAGCAATAATCAATAGCGGTTTGCCTACGCGGGCAATCTTCTCTAATAAAGGAAGTATATCTTTGATGGAAGATATCTTTTTCTCATAAATAAGGATATACGGATCCTCTAAAAGTACCTCCATTCTTTCCGCATCAGTTACGAAATAGGGCGATAAATATCCCTGGTCAAACTGCATACCTTCAACAACATCCAGGGTAGTAGCGGTAGATTTTGCTTCTTCAACCGTGATTACCCCGTCTTTGCCTACCTTATCCATTGCCTCGGCAATTAATTCTCCAATATTGGTGTCTGAATTAGCGGCAATACTAGCAACCTGGGCAATCTCTTTCTTGTCCTTGATCGGTGTAGAAAGTTTTCCTAACTCTTCAACTACTTTAACCACAGCTTTTTCAATCCCGCGTTTCAATTCCATGGGGTTTGAACCAGCAGTTACGTTTTTTAACCCTTCACGGTAAATCGCTTCAGCTAAAACTGTAGCGGTAGTAGTCCCGTCTCCGGCAATCTCTGAAGTCTTCTCGGCGACCTCTTTGACCATCTGCGCGCCCATGTTTTCAAACGCATCTTCCAAATCAATCTCTTTGGCTACTGTTACCCCATCCTTAGTTATGGTAGGCGAACCGAATTTCTTATCAATAACCACGTTGCGCCCCTTAGGGCCTAAGGTAACTTTTACAGCAGCAGACAGCTGCTCTACGCCGTTTAAAATCTTGCGGCGGGCATCATCACTATACACCAATTGTTTTGCCATTGATCCTCCTCTTGAATATGTTGTCCCGACTTAAAAACTGCTGCAAAAATTTTGAACAATTTTCTTGCATTCGTCGGGATAAATTCGCACATTGGCTTATGTTCACTTTGTTCCATAAGCCAAATGCTCATTTACTTAATAATTGCTAAAATGTCCTCTTCGCGCAGAATGAGTAATTCTTCGCCTTCCTTAGTAGTAATTTCATTACCGGAATATTTTCCGAATAATACCTTATCCCCAACTTTTACTTCCGGAGCCTGTAGAGTTCCATTCTCCAAAACCTTGCCCTTTCCTACGGCAACGACTTTGGCCTCTTGCGGTTTTTCCTTAGCCGTATCCGGCAGGACAATCCCACCCTTAGTCTTATTCTCTGCTTCTAGTGGTTTAACTACTATACGGTCTCCTAATGGTTTAATATCCATCCTGTCACCTCCTTAAATATTATGGGTTGGTAAATTTAGCACTCTTTCTCTAGAGTGCTAATTATAAACAAAAAAAATTTCTTGTCAAGAGTTTTTTATCTATTTTATCCATTGCCTTCTTGCTTTGTTAGAAATTTCATTTACAATACCTGCCATTTTACTATCGGTGCTCACAAGCTCAAACTCTTCGTCTTTATATGCAAAATCAAGGGTGTAAATATTGGTAACTGTATAATAATATAGTTTTGTATCGCTGATATTCGGATGATGGTATTTTTCTGCGTAAAGCTCCTCATTTATCACGACTATGGCCTTGTAAGGCGAAGTCATAGAGTCGGTCTTAATTACATCGCTATCGGTTACGCTATACTTATATCCTCTTAAATAATAATCATAGCGCACCGGGGTAATCATATAAGTCCGCGCTTGTTTATCCCAATTCTGTTCAATGAATGTGCCTAGCTGATTATCCCTGTTTTTTTTAGCCGCGGTTAACCAACTCTCTGTTGCCTGGCCTAAGCGAAAATTAAGCTGTGCCGTTAACTCATCCTGTTCATTCTGTTTCTGTGCTTGGTAGTTATTAAGCGCCTGTTCAATAGCTGTTTTTGCCTCGTTGGCTTCCCCTGGATCTTTCGGTATTTGCGCATAGAAAAACCCCGGAAAGATAAATAAGAGGCAAATAATTATCGCGGCAATTATAAACTTAAATACGTTTCTTAATTTCATGCCTATAAGTAAGATTAATTCCTTTTAAGGTTAACTGTTTGTCAATTCTCATATGCAGCTTAGAGTATTTTTTAATCAGGCAAATATTACCGCCTGTGCCAATTACCAGGACAGCTCTGCCAAAACGTTGTTTAATCCTCTTGATTAATCCTTGGCATAGATCTGCTGTGCCAAAAACAATCCCGCTTAAAATGCTGTTTTTAGTATCACTACCGATAAGCATTCTAGGACTGGCTAATTTTACCTGTGGCAGTAATGCCGTTTTTTCTTTCAATGCCTTAAAAGAAATCTCCATTCCGGGAACAATTAAGCCTCCTAAGTATGCCCTGTTTTTAGAAATAACATCAAAGGTAATGGCTGTCCCTGAATCTATAATAATCAACGGGGCCTGATAGAATAAACTTGCCGCATAAGCATTTACCAGGCGATCTTGTCCTACCTGTTTCGGCTTATGGTAAAGGTTTTTTATGGGGACAGTTAAGTCCTTACCTATTATATAAGCTGCTTTGCCGGTCAGAGATTTTAGGTTGCACAAAATAGCCTTGGTTTGTTCCGGCACAACGCTACAAATAACACTAGCGCATATGCTAGAGGTATTCTTAAGTTTTTTAGCAAAGCAAGTCTTAAAACAGGCCTTTGTGGGTATATCAAACTGTTTAGTTAATCTCGACCCCTTGAATATACCGCAGGATATATTGGTGTTGCCAATATCAATTGCCAGTAGCATGCCTTAGCTCCTTAATCTTATCCCTTAAGCTGGCCGCTTTCTCAAATAACAGGTTGCGCGCAGCCAGCTCCATTTCATATTCTAACTCAGAAATATATTTGTGCAACTGATATTGTTCTTTAGGCTCCCCGGTCAACGCCCGGACAAATTCATCGGCCTCTTCCATGATTTCAATACCATCTCTAATAGATTTTTGTATGGAGCGCGGGGTAATTGCATTCTCTTGGTTGAATTTATGCTGAAGCTTTCTGCGACGCCTGCTTTCACTAATTGCCTTCTTCATAGAGCCGGTAATGGTATCAGCATACATAATTACCATGCCGTTAATATTGCGTGCGGCGCGCCCGCCAACCTGTATAAGGCTTGTAGCAGAACGCAGGAACCCTTCTTTATCCGCATCCAGGATTGCCACTAATGAAACCTCGGGTAAATCCAGGCCTTCGCGCAGCAGATTAATCCCTACTAGACAGTCAAACTTTCTCTCTCTTAATTCTCTCAGTATTTTGGAACGAGCAATGGTTTTTATCTCGGAGTGCAGGTATTTTACTTTTATCCCGTTTTCTGCTAGGTAATTAGCCAGGTCCTCGGACATCCTTTTGGTAAGCGTAGTTACCAATACTCTTTCTTTATTTTTTGCGCGCTGCTTGATTTGGCTAATTAAGTCCTCAACCTGGCCCTCTGTCGGCTTAATTATGATTTCCGGATCAATCAGGCCGGTGGGCCGGATTATTTGCTCAATAACCTTATTCCCGCTTAATTTAAGTTCGTATTCATCAGGCGTAGCTGAAACAAAGATTGCTTGCTTTAGAAGCTGACGGAATTCGTTGAATTTTAAGGGACGGTTATCCAGGCAGGAAGGAAGCCTGAAGCCGTATTCAACCAAAGTCTCTTTCCTGGCCCTGTCTCCGGCAAACATTGCCCTTATTTGTGGCAGGGTTGCATGCGATTCATCAATTATAGTCAAGAAATCGCCTTTAAAATAATCAATCATTGAGTATGGCCGGCTTCCCGCAGGCCTGGCGCTTAAATGACGGGAATAGTTTTCTATTCCATGGCAATATCCGATTTCTTTGAGCATCTCTAAATCATAATTTGTGCGCGATTCCAGACGCTGAGCCTCAAGTAATTTATTTCTTTTTCTTAAATCCTCGAGATGAGATGCCAGCTCTTGCCTTATCGACACAATTGCCCCGTCAATTTTATCTCCAGAAACAATGAAATGCTTTGCCGGATAAATAGCGATTTTTTCTATGCAGCTTAATATTTTTGCGCTTAGCGGATCAATTATAGAGATTTTACTTATTATATTCCCGGACAACTCTATACGCACTGCTTTTTCGCTGTAAGCAGGAAACACCTCAACAACTTCTCCGCGCACCCGGAACTTAGCGCGTTTAAATTCATAATCGTTTCGTTCATACTGAATCTGGATCAGCCTGGCGATTAATTCTTCGCGCGGGATTTGCTCATTCCTGTTTAAAATCAACAAATGCTCCTGGTAATCCTGAGGGGAGCCTAAATTATAGATACAGGAAACTGAGGCCACAACAATCACGTCTTGACGGCTGATTAACGAAGTGGTCGCACAAAGCCTTAAACGATCCAGCCGCTCGTTTATCGAAGAATCTTTTTCTATGTAGGTATCTGTGGAGGGGATGTAGGCTTCCGGCTGGTAATAATCGTAATAACTTACAAAATATTCAACCGCATTATGCGGAAAAAATTCCTTAAATTCAGAATACAGCTGGGCCGCCAGTGTCTTATTATGAGAAATTACCAAAGTCGGTATATTTACTTTAGCTATGACATTAGCCAAAGTGAAGGTCTTACCGCTTCCGGTAACCCCTAAAAGCGTAGCGTAGCGTTTCTTCGTAAGTATGGTCTGATTAAGATTTTGTATTGCCTTGGGCTGGTCACCGCATGGCTTGAAATTAGAAACGAGTTTAAATTTCATCAATAGTCCATGGGTAAAAAATCAGGCTAGTGCTAAACAACATCCAAGCTGATATCTACAGATTTTACCGAATCAGTCAGCTCTCCTACTGAAATTATTTCTACGCCTGTTGCGGCGTATTCTTTTATATTCTCAAGGTATATGCCTCCGGATGCCTCTAGCCTGCTGGGCTGATGATGGCTTTTAAACTCAGTACTATTCCTGATTTCTATAGCCTTTTTAATATCTTCAATCTTCATATTATCAAGCATAATGATATCCGGCTTAAAAAACAAAGCATGCTTAAATTCTTCCAGGTTCTGCACTTCTATTTCAATTTTATACCCCTTTGGCACGCTAGGCAGTTTTGTATAACCGTCAGTCACCTTAATATGGTTATCTTTAATTAAGATCATCTCATCCAGTCGGATCCTATGATTGTGACCGCCTCCGATCCTTACGGCGTATTTTTGCAGCTCGCGTAATCCGGGCATAGTCTTACGCGTATCGGTAATCTTCGTTTTATAGGGCTCGATCTCTTTAACAAATTCCCTGGTCTTTGTAGCGATCCCGGAAAGCATGGATAATAAATTCAGAGCCACCCGCTCAGCAGTAAGTATGCTGCTGGCCTTTCCAGAAATAACGGCGATTGTCTTTTTGGCTTTGACCATCCTGCCCTCTTTAATTTTTTGAACAAACTCCACGGAGAAATCCACAGCTTTAAATACCTTTTCTGCGACGATTATACCACAGAGCAGAAAGTCCTCTTTGGCGATAATCTTGGCTTTGATTATTTTGTCTTTTGGAATAGTAAGCTGGGTGGTAATATCCCCACGGCCAATATCCTCAATCAATGCATGCCTGACTATCACCTCCAGTTTCTCGGGGTTAATTTCAGGCCTACCTTCCGATAAGAAATATTTATCGTAGCCCATTTTTAATCACCTCCAGTTTATCGACTTGCTCATACATATCTTTCAGTTTAGTTCTCTCTGCATCAATAATTTCTTTTGGCGCGCGGCTGAGAAAATTCTTATTAGCTAACATACCCTCCTTATTCTTGATTTCAGATTTTATTTTATCTATTTTTGCCTGATTCTTTTCAATCTGTTCCGCTACATTTACTATTCCGCTAAGCGGCATTACAATATTTAAATCTTTGAGCGCGCAAACAAATTCGTTTTTCTGCGGCTGATATATTTCAGTTATGGTTAAATTGCCCACCTTGGCCAGGTTCTTTATATGACTTATTAACGACGATATTGTTTTTTCCACAGACTTATCGCAAAAGGTTAATTTTATCTCAATCTGGCTAGCTAAACCTATTTCCATCTGCGCGCGCATATTTCTAATGGTATTAATAATATCAAAGGCAAGTTGCATCTGTTTCTCGTCGCTGTTACTAATTAAATTCTTCTGTAGATGCGGCCAGCTTTGCTGCATAATTGAGCCTTTGGCTCCTGGCAGACGTTGCCATATCTCTTCAGATATAAAAGGCATAAAAGGATGGATTGCTCTGAGAAATTTTTCTAAGACCTTATACATAATTAGCTGTGTTTGTTTTTGGTCTATTTGCGGCTTGATTAATTCCAGGTACCAGTCGCAAAATTCATGCCAGAAAAATGAATATAAATTATTAGCTGCTTCATTAAACCTGTAAACAGCCAAATCTTCCTCTGTCTTTTTTAAGGTAGAATAAAAACGGCTTAATATCCAACGATTGGCGATATCAAGTTTTTCATTTTTAAAGAACACACACAAATCCGCATTTACATTCTCAGCTTTAAGATTCATTAGAATAAAACGCGAGGCATTCCAGATTTTATTGGCAAAATTCCTTCCCTGCTCAAACCTGTCCTTTGATAAGTATACATCTTGGCCCTGCGCTGTTGTAGAAATAAGGCTAAAACGTAAGGCGTCAGCACCATACTCCTTAATAATCTCCAGGGGGTCAATTATGTTTCCCAGGGATTTGGACATCTTTTTACCTTCAATGTCGCGTACTGTACCATGGATATAAACATCTTTAAAGGGTATCTGACCCTGGAATTCCAGACCCGCCATAATCATCCGCGCTACCCAAAAAAAGATTATTTCCGGCGCAGTTACCAAGGTTGAAGTAGGATAAAAATATTGCAAGTCCACTTTATTTTTAAAGGTAGCAAAAGGCCAGAGCCAGGAAGAAAACCAGGTATCCAAAACATCCTTATCTTGGTAAATTTTTGTAGAACCACACTTTGTGCACTTTAGCGGTGTTTCTACGCTTGCCATAATGTTTTTTTTGCAATCCGAACAATACCATACCGGAATCTGATGTCCCCACCAGATTTGACGGGAAATACACCAATCCTGGATATTCTCCATCCAGTTAAGGTAAACTTTCTTCCAGCGTGGCGGGTAAAACTTGATCTTACCTTTCTTAACTGCTTCAATTGCAGGTTTGGCCAGGGACTTCATTTTTACAAACCACTGCTTGGAAAGATATGGTTCGATAATAGTATGACAGCGGTAGCAGTGCCCGGCGGATAAAGGATGTGGCTCAACCTTCTCCAATAATTCCCTTTCTTTTAAATCCTCTAGTATTACTTCTCTAGCCTCAAACCTGTCCATATCTTTGTAATCACCGGAATTTTCATTCATCTTGCCATCAGGATACATTACATTGATCAGTTGCAAACGGTGCCTTGCACTTAAAGCAAAATCGTTGGGATCATGAGCAGGGGTGACCTTGACCGCACCAGTGCCGAAATTCATATCCACCAGGTTATCCGCGATAATTTTTATTTCCCGATTGACCAACGGCAGGATTAAAGTTTTACCGATTAATTTCTTATAGCGTTTATCCTTGGGGTTTACCGCTACCGCAGTATCACCCAACATGGTTTCCGGACGAGTAGTTGCCACGATAACAAATTCATTTATGCTATCTTTAAGCGGGTATTTCAAATAGTAAAGATTACCCTGAAGTTCTTTGTGCGGGGCCTCCTCGTCGGATAAAGCAGTCTGGCAGCGTGGACACCAATTAATAATTTTATCGTCTTGATATATTAATCCCGTTGGCTTCTTGCTCCAAAGAGAAACGAAGGCATTTCTGACTGCTTTAGAATATTCCTCATCCATAGTAAAACGCTCGCGAGACCAATCGCAAGAGGCACCTAACTTTTTAAGCTGGCGGATGATAGTTGAACCGTATTGTTCTTTCCAATCCCAGACCTTGGCAATAAATTTCTCGCTGCCTAAATCTTGGCGTTTTAATCCTTCTTTGGCCAGTGACCTTTCTACTACATTCTGCGTGGCAATTCCGGCATGGTCAGTCCCCGGCATCCATAGGCTGGAAAACCCCTTCATCCTTTTATAACGGATCAGAATATCCTGTATAGTATTATTTAAAGCATGCCCCATATGCAATATTCCGGTAACATTGGGCGGCGGGATAACTATGCAATAGGCTGACTTTTCAGGAGAAACTTTAGCAGAAAAAAGATTATTCTCTTCCCAAGTCTTATACCACTTTTCTTCTGTTTCCTTAGGATTGTATTGTTTGGATAGTTCTTCAGTCATTACTGCTTGTCCTTACTCTTGTAGCTCGTAAGGGTTTTCTAGATAAAATCTTACTGTTGATCTTTAATGAGCTTATATTCTACACTATCAACCAGGGCCTGCCAGCTGGCCTCTATTATATTCTCGTGTACGCCAATGGTATTCCAGATATCTTTTTCATCTTGGGATTGGATTAACACGCGTACTTTTGCGGCAGTACCTGCTTTTTCATCCAGGACACGTACTTTAAAATCAGATAAATGCATCTTAGCTAGAGTCGGATAAAAATCTTTTAATGCCTTACGCAAGGCATTATCTAATGCGTTAATCGGGCCATCGCCTTCAGCAGCGGTATGTTCCTTAACTCCTTTTACTCTCAGCTTAATTACTGCTTCAGAGGTAATTTTCTTATTTGAAAGTTTTTCAATAACTACCTTAAATCCTTCCAGCTCAAAAAACTTTTTATACTTCTTTAATGATTTTTGCATTAATATCTGAAAGGATGCCTCAGCAGCTTCAAACTGAAATCCTTTATGTTCTAAGGATTGCACTAATTCCAGGATCTTCTTAGTCTGGGGGTCCTCTTTACTTAAATCATAGCTTAAATCCTTCGCTCTCAGAAGAATCCCGGTTTTGCCTCCTAGTTCGGAAACTAAAATCCGGCGATGATTACCTACCAGCGAGGGATCAACATGCTCATATGTCAAAGGGTTTTTCATTATGGCATTGATATGCATCCCTCCCTTATGCGCAAAAGCCGATTCCCCCACAAAAGGTTGTTCGCTTCTTACGCGCATATTACTGATTTCGCTAACAAAATGCGAAAGATGCGTAAGCTGTTTTAAATTAGCATCCGAAATACAATCAATTCTTAATTTAATTTTTAGATTAGCAATTATCGGGATCAAGTCTGCGTTTCCGCAGCGCTCTCCGTAACCGTTGATTGTTCCTTGGATAATGTTTGCACCAGCTTTTACAGCTGCCAGTGAATTAGCAACCGCTACGCCTGCGTCATTATGGCAATGAATGCCTAAATCTACTCCCGCAACTCCAATTTTATGCCTAATTTCTGCTGTTACGCTTGATATTTGGTCAGTTAATGACCCTCCGTTTGTATCGCAAAGACAGATCGCCTTTGCTCCTGCATTTTGAGCGGAAGTTAAAGTTTTTAAAGCATAAGTTTTATTTGCTTTATAAGCATCAAAGAAATGCTCTGCATCATAAAAAACCGGAAATCCCTTTTTCACGAGAAAACTAATCGTATCCTCAATCATTGCCAAATTTTCATCCAGCGTAACCTTTAAAACTTCAGTTACGTGAAAATCCCAGGTTTTTCCGACAATAGTAATTACCTGCGCATTAGATTTTAAAAGTGCTTTTAAATTAACATCCTGGCTAGCTGAAATGTTCGGCCTACGGGTCATACTAAAAGCAGTGATCATGGAATTTTTTAGTCTGCTGCGGCTTATTTTTAAGAAAAATTCCCGGTCTTTAGGATTTGAGCCTGGCCAGCCACCTTCAATAAAATGAATACCGATTTTATCCAGCTCCTCAGCTATGCGGATTTTATCCATCACAGAATAAGATATCCCTTCTGCCTGCGAGCCATCCCGTAACGTAGTATCGAATAATTTCAACTTTTCCATGATTAGCCTCGTTTGTTTAACCCAAATTCTTCATGTAATTTCTTGACTGCTATTTCAGCGAACTTCTTTTTAATAATACACGATATGCTGATATCAGAGGTTGAAATCATTTCAATGTTTATTTTATTATCAGCCATTATTCCAAACATCTTAGCCGCTACGCCATGGTGCGATTTCATGCCTACTCCAACAATAGAGACGCGGGCAATATCCTCATCAAGAAGAACATCGCTAGAGCCTATTTTCTTAGCTACCGTCTTAGTAATCTTGCTGGCTTTGGCGCAATCTGCTTTAGCAATAGTAAATGATATGTCGGTTGCGCGGGTATGGCTTACGTTCTGCACAATCATATCTACGCTTACCCCTGCTATAGCCAGATCCTTAAATAATTTTACTGCTACTCCCGGTTTATCAGGAACCCCACAGAGGGTAATTTTAGCCTGGTTTTTATTTAAAGTTATGCCACTTACTACCACATCTTCCATCATTTTTACCTCCTTAATAATCATCGTCCCAGAGTTGGCTGTAAATGAAGAACGCACATGCAAAGGCACATTGAATTTCTTGGCAACTTCAATAGAGCGGGCCTGCATAACTTGAGCGCCCAAAGAAGCCATTTCAAGCATCTCATCATAAGTAATCTCTTCTATCTTTCTGGCTCTTGGTTCAATGCGCGGATCAGTAGTATAGATACCTTCGACGTCGGTATAAATCTCGCAGGAGTCAGCATTAAGTTCCTTAGCCAAGGCAACAGCAGTTAAATCCGAGCCGCCTCTGCCTAAAGTAGTAATATCCTGATTTAAGGCTACCCCCTGAAAACCCGCAACAATGACTATCTTTCCCTTTTTTAATTCTTCCTTAATTTTATCTGCATTAATCTTAATGATCTTGGCTCGGGTGTGGCTGGAATCGGTAATAATCCCGACCTGGGCACCAGTAAAAGAAATTGCCTGTGCGCCTAATTTATGAATAGCCATTGCTAAAAGAGCTACAGAGATCTGCTCTCCAGTTGAAAGCAGCATATCCATCTCCCTCTCTGATGGATCAGTATTAATTTTACCCGCTAACTGAATTAACTCATCAGTGGTATCCCCTAAGGCCGAAACTACGACTACCAGCTCGCAACCATTTTTACGGTAATTAAATACTCTTTGCGCCACTTTTTGGATACGCTCTACATTTGCAACGGATGAACCTCCGTATTTTTGAACAATTAAACCCTTATGCATCTCATTATCTCCTTAATATTTAACCCATCGGACTAGAACCAAGGCCCCAAAAACTAGATACTTGAGTGTCCGCTGCCTGGCCGCGAAAGTATAAAATGCTCCATAAGCTGATACCCGTTATCAAAATATAATTCAGATTTCTGTGCTTCTTTTTCATTATAACCAAGAAAATCTTTTTTTGTGATGTCTTTACCGTAAAAAACAAAAGGGATAGGGTCAGAGGTATGCGTTTTTAAAGAAAGTGGGGTAGCATGATCCGGTAAAACCAGAATACGAAAATCATCCTTATTTTTACTATATTCCAGGAACGGGCCTACTACCAGTTGATCAAAACGTTCAATCGCCGTAAGTTTTTCTCGCAAATCTCCGTTGTGCCCTGCTTCATCCGGAGCCTCAACATGCACAAAAACGAAATCATTCTTGTCTAAAGATTTAATCCCGGCACTAGACTTACCTTCATAGTCAGTATCATAATAACCTGTAGCCCCGGGGACATTAATTACATTTAGCCCAAGAATCCGCCCTAGCCCCTTAATTAGGTCTACCGCTGAAATCACGCTTCCAGATAAACCAAATTTATCTATGAATTTAGGCATATTAGGTTTCCTACCCTGCCCCCAGAGCCAGATCATGTTAGCCGGATTCTCTTTTAAGTCCAAACGCACTAAGTTAATTTCATGGTTGAGGAGAATCTCCTGAGAATCCTGCATAAGCTTTATAATTATATCCGCATTATCGCCTTTAGGCAGATTTTTATTTATGTTTTGCCCTGAGATATCATGTGGTGCCTGACATTTTAAATTTTCAAGTTTTAACTCGCAACCTCGCTTAACCAAAAGTAAGTGCCTGTAACTTACTCCCGGGAAAAAACGCATTTTATTAGTACCTAGCTTCTGATCAAGTGACCTAATCAGTTTTTCGGCTTCTTTAGATTTAATGTGTCCGGCGCTATAATCAATCAAAGTATCGCCCCCAACAGTAATTAAGTTACAGCGAAAAACAACATCGTCTTCTTCTAATGCAACACCCAGGTTTGCGGCCTCTAAAGGACCTCTACCCGAATAATATTTCTTTGGGTCATAGCCTAAAATAGAAAGATTGGCTACGTCGGATGCCGGGGTCATTTTTTCCGGTATGGTTTTGGCCTGGCCAAGCAGGCCGTTTTGGGCAATAAAATCCATGTTAGGCGTGCGTGCTGCCTCCAAGGGCGTACGCATACCCAGCTCTTCTATTGGATAATCTGCCATACCATCGCCTACTAAAACAATATATTTTGTCATATTAGAACTTTACTTCCGGTACTATTTTTGCTTTTTCTTCTGCTGCGAAATATTCACTAGCTACTCTATAATTACAAATTTGCGCAATAATATTTCCGGGAAACATTCTTACAGTAACATTGTAATCTCTCACGGCATCATTATAGCGCATACGCTCAACAACAATCCGGTTTTCTGAACCTGAAAGCTCATCCATAAGTTTTAAAAAAGTCTCATTAGCCTTTAGGTCGGGATAATTCTCGGCAACAAAAAGTAACCTGGATAATGCCGCATCAACTGCGGAAGCTGCCTTAACTTTTTCTTCTAATGAGCCTGCTTTAGCCCATTGCGAGCGAGCATTTGTAACTGCCTCAAAAACATTTTTTTCATGTGCAGCATAACCCTTTGTCGTATTAACCAAATTAGGGATTAAATCATTGCGTCTTTGTAATTGATTATCCACTTGCGCCCACTTAGCCGCAATAGTCTCATGTTTAGAGACTATTGAATTATATGCGCCAATAAAAATGATAATAATAACCAGCGCTACTACCCCTAAACCAAGCAATATCTTTTTCATAAGATCCTCCTTAAGATTTGTTTAAAAACCTCCGCCTCCTCCGCCGCCGCCTCCTCCGCCGCCGCCAAAACCGCCGCCTCCTCCGCCGCCGCCAAAACCGCCATTCGACCACCTACCATTACTAGAAGCAGAGGAAGGCAAACCAAATATTAATACATGCCAAAAACTAACCGGTTTCTTCAAATGCATTCCTCGCCAGATATTAAACCTGAAGAAAATTGCTACTAAATACCCTATACAAATAAGCAGGCCCAGGGCAGGTGAATGCGTAGAAAACCCTAGCACGAATACCAGTGTAAATGGCAATCCAATGAAAATTGGCCAGGGAATATTCCATAGACAAAAAAACAAGGGGAGAAAGAAATAAAGAAATGGCTCTACTTGACCGCTTTTCTGCCTTTGCTTATTAAGCCCTATACCGCTTAAGTTATCAATGGATAAATTATAACTTTTGGCAATTTGATAGACAATTTCAGCAGTTCCCAGGTATAACCCTTTGGCATAATCACCGGATTTAAAATACGGTACCATAAAGTTACGCCCGATTTCTCCGCAAAGACCATCAGGGATAACTCCTTCAATTCCATAGCCAGTTTCAATCCTCCAGCGCCTCTCTTTAAGCGCCAAAAGAATTAATACCCCGTTATCCTTGCCTTTTTTTCCAGGTTTCCAACTATCAAAGAGCATGCGCGCATATTCCTTTTCATCATAAGGCGCAATCGTATTTACAGTAACTACGGCAATTTCTGTAGAAGTTTTTGCTTCTAATTCTTGAATTAGGTTATTTAATTTATCAGTGTATTCTTTACTGATAATGCCTGCAAAATCATTTACCCATCCTTTTGGGCTGGGTACTTTATCCTCGCAAAACGCCGGCGCTGCTAACACGTTAACCAAAAGAACAAAAAATAAGACCAGTTTACATATCAGTCTATAAAACATCTACTGCTCGAATAATTTCTTCCAAGTCATTTACAAAAATAAAAAATAGCTCTTTCATTTCTTCCTTATTAATTCTTATTTTCTTCAGCTTAACTGCGAGGATTTTCTCCCAGAGGCTAGTCTCTATTTTAAAATTCACAGATAACTCTCTAAGTAAATCCTCTTTCCTGTAAGGCGGTTGCCTGCCTTTAAGACGCAGTACATTTCTTAGAATATGCAGGATGGAAGTAAAAGATCTAATCAAAGGTTCTTTTAGGGCCACTGGCCGGTTATTCACCCCCAGATACAACTGCTTTAAGCTTAACAACTTTGCTTTCAATTCATACTCACATTGAAACCTTAGGTTCTTTAAATCAACGCGGATGTCTTTTAAGAAATCCTTACCGTAGAGAAGGATATAATTTTCCTGCATGTCCAAAAATTCAATTGGGAATATGTCTAAGGATGATAAAATATATTCTTCCGTAAGAAATAGCGGAGTAAGATTCTTAAATTTATTGACTACATTTGTTACTTTCTTAAGTTCAGATAGATTTGTGGATCTTAAAAGTACAAGAATATTCGGGGATGAAATATCAGAGTAAGGAGGGCTGGCAGCGCTTCCATAAAGAACTACGCTTAACAAATCATGCTTGTAGGCTTTTCTCAAATCTAAAATAAAAAATTTTATTTCCCGATCCAATCTTGGCGACAATAATAAATTATTCATAATCTTTTCTTTACTAGTTTTGATAGACAAACAGCCATTGAAGTTTTATTTAAAAAAGGCCCATATCTGTACGAGCCATCTAATATATAGGCCTGATAAGCCTTGTTTTTATTAGAATTGGCAACTACTAAATCTAGATTTGCCTGTTTAAGCAGTTGTTTACCTTTTTTAATCAGCCTATTCTTTTCTGCATCAGGCTCAAATTTAAAACCCACAGCAACTAATCCCGGGGTATAATCCTTCAAGCTATTTACCAATTTTTTCGTAGGGACCAGGTTGATCTTCAAACTATTAAGCCGCGAACTAATTTTATGATGAATTTTCTTCTCAGGCTGATAGTCTGCAACCGCTGCGGCATGAATAACTGCCGCGTATATTTTCTTTGCCAATTCTTCTTTTAAAAGTTGCTCAAACTCCGAAAGATATTTAAAGCGGACTATCTTCACGCCTTGGAGTCTTGAAACCTTAAGATTACCTGGCCCGAGCAGTAATGTAACCTTAGCGCCAATCTGCTTAAATTTATTTGCCAGTATAAATCCGGTTTGCCCAGAAGCAATATTGCTAATTACTCTAACTTTGTCAAGGGCCACCCACGTAGAACCAGCAGTAATCAGGATTTTGCTTTTAGTAACCAATTTCTTTAATTATTGATTTTAAATTTGCGCCCATAACCTTGGGTGGCTTCACTGCCTTAATCGCCCTCTCCGGATCCTTTAAGCCATGACCGGTTAATATACACACAATCCTGCATTTTTTATTATTAAAGTACCCTTTCTTGATTAATTTTAACAGCCCGGCAATGGAAGCTGCTGAAGCCGGTTCCGCAAAAACGCCTTCCTTCTGAGCCAGTATTTTATAGGCATGCAAAATCTCTGCATCCGAAACCATATCAATTAAACCTTTTGATTCATCGCGGGCCTCTACTGCTGTTTTCCAGCTTGCCGGGTTACCGATACGTATGGCAGTAGCAATAGTCTCAGGGTTTTGAACCGGTTTATTTCTTACGATGGGCGCAGCTCCTTTTGCTTGAAAACCTAGCATAACCGGAAGCTTACTACTTAATCCCTGTTCTTTGTATTCCTTGTATCCTTTCCAGTAAGCAGTAATATTACCCGCATTCCCTACCGGCATAATCTGGAAATCCGGAGCCTCTCCAAGATAGTCGCATATTTCAAAACTAGCGGTTTTTTGTCCTTCAATACGATAAGGATTTAAAGAATTTACCAATTTTATCGGATAGCGCTGGGTGATTTCTTTGGCTAAATCCAAGGCTGCATCAAAGTTCCCCTTGATTGCCAACACCTTTGCTCCATGAATTAAGGCTTGGCTGAGTTTTCCCAGTGCAATTGCTCCGCTGGGAATAAGTACGATGCATTTTATTCCGGCGCGCGCAGAATAAGCAGCGCTGGATGCGGAAGTATTCCCGGTAGAAGCACACATAACCGCAGTAGCATTCTCTTCGCAGGCTTTGGATATCGCTAAAGTCATCCCCCTATCCTTAAATGATCCTGTGGGGTTAAGCCCTTCATATTTTAGATAAACCTCCGCCTGCTTGCCAGACAACTTACTCAAATAACCAGCATAAATTAATGGCGTGTTGCCTTCATTCAAGGTTATTAACGGTGTCTTCTCGCTAACAGGCAGCAACTTCTTGTATCTCTGGATTATCCCTCTATATGTTTTCTCACTCACTAAACACCTTCTATTCTTATAGCCACAGACTCTTCTTTAATATCTTTCAACTTATCAATCATTTTTAATGCCCCGCGCAGGTTCCTCTCTTTTACTTCATGTGTCACCATGACCACCGGGACAAATTGTGATTTTAACCTTTCTTTTTGGGTTACGGAAGCAATACTGATCCCAAACTTTGCCAAAATCCCAGCTATTTTTGCTAACACTCCGGGCTTATCTACCGCCATAATACGAATATAGTATTTATTCTCAAATTCGCTTATTTTGCGCAAACCGTTGATTGAACCGTCTTCAATAGAATTTAAAGTAGGACGAAATAGGCCTGCCTTAATATCCTGAGTCAAGTCAACAATATCAGAGACAACTGCCGAGGCAGCAGACAACTGCCCTGCACCCGGACCGTAAAACATAAGCTCCCCTGCTAAATCACTTGAGACATAGATAGCATTAAAAACTCCGTCGACAGAAGAAAGCAAATGTTCGCAAGGCAAGAAGGTGGGATGCACGCGTACTTCTAATTCATCAGCCTCTTTTTTAGCAATCGCCAGTAATTTTATCTTATATCCTAAATCCTTAGCATAAGCAATATCAGAAGCAGATATCTGCGATATGCCTTCAATGAAGATATCCTTCAAACTAACAATTTTTCCGAATGCCAGATAAGTAAGTAATACTAGTTTGTGCGCGGAGTCAATGCCTTCAATATCCAAAGTGGGGTTTTTTTCGGCAAATCCTTTGGCCTTAGCCGCTTTGATCGCAGAAGACAAAGAACAACCCTCTTTAGACATCTGCGTAAGCACATAATTCGATGTTCCGTTTACAATACCAAAAATAGAGCTGAATTTATTTGCCACTAAACCCTCTTTTATTGATTTTATAATTGGGATGCCTGCGCCTACAGAAGCCTCAAAATAAATATTTTTCCCTTTTTCATTGGCAACCGCGAATAACTCATTACCATGCTCGGCAAGCAAGGCTTTATTTGCGGTAACCACATGCTTGCCTTTTTTTAAAGCCGCTAAGATAAATTCCTTAGCCGGATTGATACCACCTATTAATTCTACAATGATATCTATTTGAGAATCATTAATAATCTCATTAGCATCACGGCTAAGACAGCCCTTATCTACGAGCACATCTCTTTTTATGGTTAAATCTTTATCGCATATTTTCTTAATTGCAATCTCAATACCGATCTTCTGAGCGAGTAAAAATCTCCTCTGCTGTAGGATTTTGACCACTCCGCAGCCAATGTTGCCAAAACCAATAAGCCCAACATTAATCTTTCTCATAAATTACCCTTTCTTATTCTTAAGGTAATAACCTACTGTCTCGCCAATTACCTTGCGATGCCTTTCGTCTACTGCCAAAAAAACCAAACGTGTGTCATAAATTACATCTCTGGTAATTTCTTTTGATTCCAAAACCTTGCCAATAAGCATGATCGAATTAGGATCAAAGGGCAGGCGGATCTCAAGGGCCAAATTCGTACCAGGAGAAAAAGGACAATTAGTGGTAAGCAACATTCCCCCCAAACTTAAATTCTTAGTTTGGGTGATATCATTATTACCATTACTCTCCATAACTCTATAAGAAACTATAAACCGACCATCCGCGCGGGGATTTTTTCTTTTTTCCGGGCCCGAGTAACTCATTTATTCATCCTCCTTTTTAGATTTATTTGGATTATTCTTAAGAAGCCAATCAACATAATCGCAAAACAATTTATTCTGCTCCTTTTCTAGGACAATAAATTCCACCCGGGTAACAAATGTTCCGCTTGCGGTTTTCGAATTTGCCAATTTCAATGCGCTTGATTCTATAACTCTACCACGGATACGCAGGGATTCATAAGGATGTGAAGGTACCTTAATCATAAAATCAATTTCACCTTCACAGATACAACTAGAAGTAAAAACCATTCCCGTTTTGCTAAAATTACTGACTGTTGTAATATCCCATTTTTCTACTACACCCAGGTGATTTTGTACCCCGTAGCTGACTATCAGGTTTTTAGATATGCGTTCTGCCTTTCTTTTTTCGTTCTGCCAGGATCTGGGGCTGTTGAGATTTATATTGCTTAAACACTCAGAGACATAATCTTTTATTAAATTCTTCTGTGTTTCGTTAATACAAATAAACTCCAGGCGGGTTAAAAAATATTTTCCGATATAAGGGATAGACTCAACCACGCAGCCATTGATTTCCATCCAATTATCCGGATCAAGAGGGACTTTAAGCATTATCCGTATATTTTCCCCTATCTGAAACTGTTTATTTGTATCAAACAATATTCCCGTTTCACTTACATTCTTAATAAAAGAAAAATTCCAGCTATCTTTGTTATTTGTCTCCGGAGAATACCTAACCATTAGAGATTTTTCTATGCGTACGGATTTTCTTTTTTCTTCCATGGGTATACTCCTTTAATTAATAAACAATATACTTACTCGCTAGCTCGTAAGGATTTACTTGCTTGCTTCGCAAGCAAGTATTTCGTTAAATCAAAACTTGAGGTGCTCAAATTCAGCCAGCAAACTTATGTCGCTATCGCTCCATAAGTTTGGCCCTCATTTAATTCGGGGCGACAGGACTTGAACCTGTGACCTCTTGAACCCCATTCAAGCGCTCTACCAAGCTGAGCCACGCCCCGTATTGCATCTTGCGTGGCGACCACGCCACGTCTTACATAATCTTATTCTTCTTTGCTTTTTCTCGTCATTAAATCTCTTACTACTTGACGAGGTGATTTATTTAAATAAAGCAGGCGGTATACTTCTTTTGTTATCGGCATGTCTACTTTATATTTTAAACTTAAAGCATAGGCAGATTTTGCGGTTGAAACCCCTTCGGCAACCATCTGCATATGCTTGCAAATTTGTTTTAGGCTTTTACCTTTACCAATCTGTTCTCCTACAAATCGATTACGGCTTTGCCTACTTACACAAGTTGTAACTAGGTCTCCTAACCCGCTGATTCCGCTAAAAGTTTCTAATTTCGCACCCATAGCTTTTCCCAATCTTGCTATCTCCACAAGACCCCGGGAAAGAATTGCCGCCTTAGTATTGGTACCAAACCCTAATCCATCAGATACGCCGCAGGCAATAGCAATTACGTTTTTCAGGCTACCTCCTAATTCTACCCCTATAACATCAGGATTAGTATACACCCTGAATCTTTCAGTGCTAAATACCATTTGAATGATTTTGCGTATCTTTTTGTCATGCGAGGCTGCCACTATCGTAGTAGGTATACCTCTAGCAACCTCTTGCGCAATTGTAGGACCGGATAATACTGCCAATTTTACCGAACCCAGAGTTGCGTGAATAATTTCAGACATCCTTTTAGAAGAACCTATTTCTATCCCTTTGGTAACGCTTAAGAAAACAGTTTTCTTGGCAAAATTACCTCTGACCTTATTTAATACACCTCTTACATATTGAGAAGGGATAGCTAAGACTATGATTTCTTTATTGGCAACCGCAGTTTTTATATTACTGGTTATCTGGATCTTATGCGGAATTTTTATACCTGGTAAGAATTTGGGATTAAACCGGATTTTAGCCATTAGCTTAGCATAATGATCAAAAGCACTCCAGAGCGTAACCGAATAGCCTTTAGCGGAAAGCAGGACTGCTAAAGTAGTACCCCATCCACCATCACCTAATACTACTATGCGTAACTTATTCATGGTTAGATTTAAAATCCTTTTCAAAGAAATACGCCTGTGGATGAATATTACCAAGATTCTTTTCTTCTCTGGTTATAAACCTTAACCCAATGTTATAAGTTCCGACTTCCTCTGGCTGAACCCTGGTAACACTTCCAATAATTCCATTTTGATAAATAAACACTCGTTTTTCCAACTCCCTGCAAAAATCCAGCGTGGCGCGGTCAAAAGAAAGCCATAACATATCGTCTGGATTTACCTTCTCGCGGATGTTACAGGATATCCCTGACTGGCTGATATTTACGGAGTATCCGACACAAAGTTTAGAAATAGTCTCTTTATTACAAATCTTAAAACCCAAGGGTAGAGAATATTCTAATCGCACGAAGGAGCGCCGTTCATTTTGACAGTAATTATTATCCATTTATTTTATGGCCAAGTTATACTTTCGCAACCAAAGAATTCGGTCGCTCAAGTATCCGGCTTTTAGAGCCCCGACTCTAATCCGAGGGCTACTTTTTTATTTGTCCTTAGTTTTGCCAGGTCCCAGGCATAATCATAAAGGTGCAACCCTTTGCTTACCGCAATAATTTCTCCGTCGCCAACGCCGATTTCTTCTGCCATATATTGTTTAACCAGCTGCAGCCCACCTAAATTTGAAGGAAACCCGCCCCAAAGGTCCCATGAACGAAAATAGAGGATAAAATGCAACTTGCCATAACGCAGGCGGGTATCAATCAACCTTAAACAAGGCGGATCAACTAACTTTATGTCGGAAGGCATGCCGATTTCCATAACCGCCTGATTAGTTCCCGGCCCCTTATCCTTATACATCTTGATTACCTCTTCTATCTGATTAACATTTAAAGGCATATCGCAGATTAAATCTTTGCCATCTAAGTTTTGTTTAATCCTGACCTTTGGATCAACCAGCCTTTCACCATAGGTATAATCTTCGGTTTCTGTTTTCATTCCGGTAAGCAGGTAACTTAAATAACCCTGTATATAGTCCATATCCGTTGGTGCAGGTATGCTCATTCCTTCCGGGATAATCGGTATTATCTGGTGGGCCGGCTTACGCACTCTTATTGTAACAAAATCAAATTCAAGGCGTTTCTGTCCTTCATAACTCCCGCGGGTAATTGTATACACGAGGCCTTTATCTAATATTACCGACAGACACTGAAACCAGGCATCATCCAGATCAAAAGCATCTATATACACGGGTTTTAAAAATTCTTCGCTCATTTTACAGGTCATTCTCCAGTTTTAGCGTTTTTTGTAAATTGTTTAAAAATCTCTATAATTTGAGCTACGGGCATATTCTTTCCAATATAACCGGAACATCCAAATTCTTTTGATTTGCTTATTAAGTCCTCATTGTAACCAAAACCAGTAATCATGATTACTGGAAGACTCTTATCAGTATCCCGTATATTCTTAAGGACCTCTAACCCGCTTATCCCTGGAAGCTTAATATCCAAAAGTACAACATCAAAGGTATCTTTTTTAAGCAGCTCCAAGGCCTCTTCTCCTGTGGGGCAAACACTTACTTTACAATCCTCTCTTTTTAATAAATCGTTCAAAAGATCCCTTACCGGCGCTTCATCATCAACAACTAAGACTTTATAAAGCATATGCACTCCTTTTTTTAAATAAAAGGTAATTTAATAGTGAACCTCGAACCTCGACCAACCTGACTGTCTAATTCTATTGAGCCATTATGGTTTTTAATAATATTATGGCAAATCGATAACCCCAGCCCTTTGCCGTCGTTTTTTGTCGAGAAAAATGGCATAAAAATATCTTTTAGACGATCTGCAGATATACCTAATCCGGTATCTTTAATCTGAACAAGTGCAAAAAGATTTCTAAAACTGCTTGTAGTAATTTTAATTACCCCGCCTTCAGGCATGGATTGATAGGCATTTATTATCAGATTAAGAAATACCTCCTGTAGTTGATACAAGTCTCCTTTTACCGGCCGCATATCTTTTTCAAAACTCTTTTTTATCTCCACTTTGACATTCGGCAAGCTGCTATATTGCGCAAACGGCAAAATAAATTCAATGACTTCATTTATAGCTACTGGACCAAAAGCAGGTTGTATTCTTTGAGAAAATTTCAAAATTCTATCTACTAATTTATGGATACGATCAGCCTGTGAATTAATTAAATCGAGTACATTCTTAGCATTCTGGCTGATCTTTTCCTTCATTAGTAAAGCTGAGCGCCCGGAAATTACCAAAAGAGGGTTATTTATTTCATGGGCTATACCCGCAGAAAGTAGGCCAAGAGCTGATAATTTCTCGGCCTGGAATGCCTGATATTCCAGTTTTTTTCTCTCGGTTATATCTTTTGCAATAAATATATACCCTGAATGCTTGCCGTCTGAATCCAAAAACTTGTTGGCAGTTAATATGACCGGAATAGCCTCCCCGGTTTTAGTAATTAATGCTGTCTCTTTTTCGTATTTTCCAAATAAACGCACTTGCTCTAGAATAAAAGGCAAATTATTACCGGCTTCTTCGGCATTATGCAAAATGTTGACATGTTTAAAAATGATATCTCCTTTATTCCAACCAAGCATGATTTCTGATCCCATACCAAAATAAGTTATATTACCTTCCAGGTTAATTACGTATAAGGCGTAATCCTTAAGACTAGAGAGAATATTCTTAAGTGTCTGGTCAATACTTTTTACGGAATTACCTGCTTCTCTGATTTTCGTAATATCATGTCCGATTAATATACTGCCTGCAACTTGGTTATTTTCAACCATTATGGGTGTGACATTCCAGGAAATAAGACGTTCATTCCTACCGCTGTCTAAAATTACTCCTTCAAAATCTTTTTCTCTCTTATGCCTCATACATTCATCTAAGACTGCCCTAAACATATCCTGCTTAATAATACTATTATTGCCATGGAATAAAACCTTTACCCAATTAGCGCCAACGATATCAGCATGTTTAAAACCAGTGAGCTTCTCAGTTTTCTTGTTGCAAAAAACAACATTTTCTTTAACGTCCAAATAAATTACTATAACTCCAGCATTGTCCAAGACATCATGTAGCATTTCTTTAGTCTCTCTAATAACCGGCCCCATAATTAAAATTTTCTTAAAATATTAAACCTGCGGCCTTAAAGGCCAAAGGACATCTCTTTCTTATAAAAGCGGGAGAGGGGAATCGAACCCCCATATATAGCTTGGAAGGCTATTGTTCTACCACTGAACTACTCCCGCGATATAGCTTGTTATTCAATCTTGTGCTCGCGGGAGTATCCCGCGATATAGCTTGTTATTCAATCTTATGCTCGCGGGAGTATCCCGCGATATAGCTTGTTATTCAATCTTGTGCTCGCG
>JAHJCJ010000052.1 GCA_018812825.1 Candidatus Omnitrophota bacterium | reverse complement strand
AGCACGGCCTTTCTCCACTACTTTAGTATACTGCGTCATACCTACAGACGCCAAGATACCAACGATAATGATAACCACAATTAATTCGATAAGCGTAAAACCTTTTCTCATTTTACTCCTCCTTTTTACTGTTCTGTGAAGTATTTTACAGCCGCTTCTCAAAATTGTCAATAACTATCCTCCGATTTTTGAAATCTCAAATATTGGCAAAAAGATACCTGTAATCATAAGCCCTATAATCCCACCAATAAAAACCAAAACAAAAGGCTCAAACATAGAAACAAAACGCGTAAGAAATACACCGCAATAATCCTGATAAAAATTATTGATTTTTTTAAACATCTGCGGAAGCTCTCCGATCTCTTCACCAATACTGACCATTTGGATAAACATAGGGTCAAAAAAAGCGCTTTTCTCTAAAGGTTCACGTAAAGACTTACCCTCGCGCACATCATCTTTAATCTTACGAATGATATCCGCCATAACCAAATTCCCCACACTGCGTTCTGATATTTCCAAAGAATAAAGAATAGGGACTCCCGATTCCAAAAGTGTAGACATTTCAGAAGAAAATCTTTCTACATTTAAAGCCATAAAGAACTCGCCAAATACAGGCATTTTAAACTTAAAACTCTCAAAATTCCTTCTGCCTGTCTTAGTCTTAAGGTAGCTCTTGAAAGTAAAAACTATCCCTCCAATAACTAAGAATATCGCAATCGTATTAAACCTTAGAAAATCGCTCACCATTAACAATATCCGAGTAAGCAAAGGCAGGGTAATATTAAAACCTTTGAATATTTCTGCAAAGGTAGGCACAATTTTTACTGCCATTAAGAATAATGCACCTAATCCTGCAAACAGCAGAATTCCTGGATAAATTAAGGCCGAGATAACCTTGCCCCTAAATTCCGCATCCCTTTCTAAGTATGTGGCAAGACGGCTTAATACTACTGCCAGATTCCCGCTAGCCTCCCCGCTTTCCACAAGATTTACCCAAAGATCCGAAAAAACTTTTGGATGCTTGACCATTGCCTCATGAAAACTTAATCCCGCCTCCATATTTTTCTGCAAATTCACAACAACCGCATAAAATTTTCTACTGACTACCTGCTTAGAAATTATATCCAGGCTTTTAAGAATAGTAACTCCTGCACCAAGCAAAGTTGATAACTGCCGGCAGAAAAGAGTAAGATCAGCTCCAGTAATCCGATCGCGCTTCTGTTTGAATTTAACTTTAACGTTAGGATTAATTTCTTTACTGTTAAAGGCTTCGGTATTCTCAGGAATAACACTGATCACAATTAATCCCCGGGATTGAATTTTGCTAACCACCTCTTCCTGATTCAGCCCTTCTTCTACCCCAGTTTCCTTTGCCCCCAGATTATTCCTGGCTATATAATAAAATTTCAGCATTACTCTACTCCTAATGTAACGGAAAAAACTTCCTCTAAAGAAGTTATCCCGCTCTCAACCTTCTTAATTCCTGATTCATAAAGCGTCTGCATCCCTGCCGCCCGAGCTACCTCCCGTATCTTTTGATAAGAAGCCCTTTGATTAATCAAATCCTGTATTTCTATGGTACAAGGCATGACCTCGCAAATATTAGTCCTGCCTCTATACCCGGTGTTATTGCATTTAGCGCATCCTTTATGCCGATAAATCAACTCAACTTTAACATTTGACCCCCTTAATTGTTCAGGAGTAGGTTCATATGCCTCTTTACATTCTAGGCATAATTTTCTAATCAATCTCTGAGCAATAACAACAAGTAAAGAAGGGGCTAACATATACGGCTCAACACCAATATCCATAAGACGATTTGCTGCAGAAGGCGCATCATTAGTGTGCAGGGTACTTAAAACCAAATGCCCGGTGAGCGCTGAGCGAATGCAGATTTGGGCTGTTTCCAAATCTCGGACTTCTCCCACCATCATAATATCCGGATCCTGACGCAAGAAACTCCGCAATGCAGCAGCAAATGTAAGCCCAACTTCAGGCTTAATCTGAACCTGATTGATCCCATCCATTTTATATTCTACGGGGTCTTCAACAGTAACAATATTCTTCGAAGGGTTCCTAATCTCGCTTAAAATAGCATAAAGAGTAGTCGATTTTCCGCTTCCGGTGGGGCCGGTAACAAAAACTAACCCATACGGCTGATTAATTGCCTTACGCACATACTCCATCTGCTTGACATCAAAGCCAGCGGAACTTAAATCCAAAACCTTGTTGCCACGATCTAGTATCCTCATTACCGCTTTTTCACCATAAATAGTCGGAATAACCGAAACTCGGATATCAATCGGCCGGTCATTAATACGCACTAAAATCGCTCCGTCCTGCGGAAGGCGTTTCTCCGCAATATCCATTTTTGCTAAAATTTTTACGCGCGAAACAATCGGCAAATGCAGATGCTTTGCCGGAGGAGGTATTTCACAAAGCTTCCCGTCAATTCGGTACCTTAAAGAAGTCCTCTCCTTAAAAGGCTCAATGTGTATGTCCGAGGCACCTTCTTCAATTGCCTGCCGGATAATCAAATCTACTATCTTGACAACTGGCGCTTCTTCGGCACGTGCAATTAGCTTGTCCAGGCTTAACTCCTGGCCTAAATCATCTCCCATCTCTTGCGTTGTTGTATCAATATTATAGCTAGACTCAACAGCATCCCGCAACATCGCAGACTTCCCGTAGAATTCCTCAATTGCCTTCTTTATATCCGAACGCGTGGCAATAACCGGGTTAATTTCACAACCCGTAAGTTTTTTTAAATTATCTATAAGAATAAAATCAAGCGGATCGAACATGGCCACTGTAAGTGACCTGAGTGTACGCGATAAAGGCAATACGTAATTCTTAAACGCAAACTCCTGCAAGATTAAATGCTCTAGCCCTTGGCCAGCCACTGGTTTAAGCATGCCCGTACCAAGAGTAAAAAAAGGAACATTCAGCTGCTTTCCCAGCGCAGCTACAATCTGGTCCTCTTTTACCATATCCAACTTGATTAATATCTCACCCAACCGGCCGGACTCCTGCCTTTGAACACTAATCGCCTTTTCTAATTGGCTAGGTGTAATTAAGCCTTCTCTTATGAGAAGTTCACCTAATCTTAAATACTTATCTCTTTGCATTCTTATCGCTTTTTATCGAAATTATTCAAGCTGGAGTTAATCAAATAATCACGGTTAACGTGAGTAACTGCACTCTGTTCGCGGATAGGCAGGCTAAATCTTTGCATTTGCTCTAACTTTACCTGGCCACTCTTAACGATATGAGGGGTAATAAATACCAAAAGCTCTCTTTCCCTGTCTTTATCTTTATTTTTATGCCTAAACATAGCTCCGATTATAGGAATATCCCCTAAGATAGGCAACTTGGTCAAAGTTTCAGACCTATCATAACGGATCAGTCCTCCAATAACCACAGTCTCCCCATCTTTAATTCTTACTGTTGATTTAGTAGAACGCTCTTCAGGATCCTTATACGAAGTGTTAAAAGTACTGGCAGTAGCATCTTTTACGCTAGGATAAACAAACATGGTGATATCTCCATTATCGGAATTTATTTGAGGAGTTACCCTAAGCAACACACCAGTCTCTACTCTTTCAGCGCTGGTAGTAGTTGATGAAGCTGTGCCCTGGCCTTGAGTATCAGTAATTTCACCAACCGCTTCATCAGTAGTAATCTTAATCTCCGCGGTTTCATTATTCAGAGTCATAATCCTTGGCCTGGCTAAAACCTTAGTATCAGATTGTGTTTTTAGAAAATCCATTTGAACCTGGTAAGGATTGCCTGTAGCTGTGCCTTCACTATCAATTGAGCCCGGATTAATATTTATACTTCCTTTGGCAGGATTAAGGATCTTACCCCAACTGCCATAAGGAAATCCCATACTTGCAGCAGCACCATAAATAACCGCCGTAAAAGGCGTTTGGCCAAACTTGACCCCCAGTTTATCTATTGAATTCTTGCTTACATCAAGCATTTCTACTTCGAGCATAATTTGAGGAATTTCAATATCAAGAGAGGTAATTACCTGGGCAATTACCTTCATACGCGCAGGCGTATCCGTAACAATCAGGCTATTGGTGCGAAAATCTTCAACCAATGAACCAGTAGAAGAAAGTAATTTCTTTACAGAATAGGTAATCCCAGACTCACTTTCTGACTTCCATTTGCCGCTTGAAGAACCAGATGAAGAACTAGAAGAAGAACTGGAAGAACTGGAAGAACTGGAACCTGTATTAGTTGAAGCTTCTGCCATCAAAGAAGAAGATGAAACACTGGCATGCTTTAAATAAAATACTTTGGTAATTGTTTCAATCTCCATTTTCCCCCAATCCTTAACTACAAAAATATTGGCCTTGCTGTCCAACTCATAAGAAAGGTTATTTGCGCTAAAGATTTTATCCATTGCCTGGGTTAAAGGTACTTTATCGAGATAAAGGGTTACCTTTCTGTCAGCCACTGCCTCAGAGGCAATAAAATTCATCCCTGACTGCATAGAAAGCATCTTAAGTACATCCTTTATACTGACATCCTGAAAATCCATAGAGATGATTGGCTCAGATCCAATAGGAGGCTCTTGCGCCTGCGCATTTAGATGCGGGATAAAAAATACACATACGATTGAAAAAATAAAAACAAAAATCAAGAAAGCCTTTTTCATTTTTCCTCCTTATCCCCTTCTTCTAAAACAGGGGCATTACCGGGAGTAGCCAGATTAGCCATCCTTCCGGCAAAATTTAAAGTAATCCCTTTTTTCTCTATGCTTACTATTTCAGCACCATCAATTGAATCCCCAACCCCTAATATCTTATTATTAATGATTGCCTGTGGAAGCTTGCCTCCCCAAATTACACCCTGCACTTTAAATTTCTTCAAGCTAAGTATAGGTCTCTGTAGATCAGTATTTTCTTGTGGCGCCTCGATATATTGCCCCTCTTTTTCTTTTTGTTCTTTTTCAATAGCTAACTGCAATAGGTCGCTGAATGGATCGCGTAAATCCCCAGAGCTATACTCAATTACAGGACGCAAAATTACCCCATCGTTATTGCTATCCGCAAAAACGATATTCGCAAAATTCACCAGTAGCACTGAACTAAGCACAAACCCTAAAAGTTTTCCTGCTCTTCTCATATTATAGACAAGTTATTGTGCTTATCTTCAAACTGATATCCAGGTCTCTTCCTGCCCTTTTATCAGTCTTAATACCGCTTTCATCTATAGTAATATTAACGTCTTCCACAATAAACAAATCTTTGTAATTCTCAACTTTGCCGATAAACTGTCCCAAAGCATGATAGTCCGCTACTCTAACCACAATTAAAAAAGAAGTCTTTGTATACTCCGCATATTGCTTTTCAACTCCAGGCTTAACTGAGATTACCTTGACCCTGGTATCCTTTGCGATATCAGTCATTGCACTAATAACTGAACCCAAGTCTTTCCTGTCAAAAGTTGATTTATAGCTGTTAATTCTTTTCTCCACCCGGTTTAAGCTTTCGATTACCTCGCTCTTTTTTGCTTCCTCATCCTTACTTTCCTCTAAAGAAACAAGCTGCTGGCCTTGCATGCTATACAGATAAAGAGCCACAAATATAGCCAGTAATATAATTCCAGCATTTATAATCTTGCTTTTATTCTTGCTGAAGAAATCTATCGTTATCATCTCTTTTTTTCTCCGGATAATTTCTACAAGCAATACTAAAAATAGCCACGCTCTTATTCCAGATCGTCTTACGATCAACAGAAGTAATGGTTATTTCCTTAAAGTTCTTGGAAAAAAACTGATTGCCCTTAAGGTTGGATAAAAATGTGCTTACTGCTTCAAATTCTTTGTCGCTATCGCCTAAATAAGCCTCCCCTTCAAGGATAACTTCAGGCCGGCCATCTTCCTTGCTCATAGAAGTAAACTTAGTAAGCCAGGCGCCTTCCGGCAAAGCACGTGGTAGAATATCCAAAAAGTAAGTAGCGTAAAGCTGGTTTTTAATCAAATTATCTAAGTTATTCAGCTTCTTTTTAAGATTTTTATCCCGGGCAGCTAAAACCGCATAATCTTCTCCCGCAGAGGCAGAGGCGACCTTTGGCCTTTTATCTTTTATAGAGTTTAATTCTTCGCGCACCGGCTGAATCCTGTATATACCATAACCAAAAGTAGCTGCGCATATTAAAATAGCCAAGAAAATAACCCTGAAATCAATCTTTACGCCTTCCATAAAGGCGAAAATATCTTCTTTACCTTTAACACTATCTGCCTTTAGCCGGGTATTATAAAGGTTGATTTTTATTTTTAAAGGTAACTCCTTAAAAAGTACGGCCCCGACGCTTTTAGCCAAAATTGAAGAGTAAGTTGCGCCTTTACCTAAAATCTTGCTGGTATCAACAAACTTTGCTAAGATACCAGAACCAGCAAAAAAATTAGAAAGGTCCTCGCGCATATCCTGACCAGAAAGTACATAAAGGGTCTTAATTCCTTTATCTGGAAACTTACGGCGGTAATAATCCTGGGAAACGCGTATTTCGTTCTTTAGCTTATCATATTTTTTCACTTGATCGTTAACGGCAGAAGCGTCTAAATCGTTAAGACCAGAAGTAAGTACTATATCCCGGCTAAAAAATGGAAAACCGTTTTCAGAAACCATGAAATTTATTTCATCCTCATTATTCAGGTCAAAACAAAGACTGGCAACAACCCCGCTATCTTTTGCTCCGCACAACCTTAAAAAACGTAAAAGGCTAAAAGCGGAATACTCAATAGCGTTAATTTTGATATTTAACTGCTTGGATATAGAAATATATTTTTCCAGTATCTCTTTTTTTATACCAACAAACAATACGGTATTTAACTTATTCTTTTGATCAAACTCAACTTGAAAATTAAAAACTAAATCTTCCAGCTTAAAAGGGATGTATTTCTTAGCTTCAAAATTAATCGCACTTTGCAACTCATTACTCGGCAACTTAGGAATTTCAAAAGTGCGGATAATAAGGTCCTGTCCGGAAATACAGATAGACCCATGGTCGACATTTATATGGTTGGTACGCAAAGCATCCTTGATTAGGGCAATTATCTTTACGTCTGTAGGAACCTTTTCCTCAAAATCACCGGAAAACATACTTGCCTGCTGAATCACTACGTTATTTACCAGCTTTTTTTTATTTACCTCTGCCAGTCCAATAGAATTAGTCCCAAAATATACCCCTAAAGAGCTCATAACTATTCTCCTGAAGTTTCCCTTGAAGGGAAGGTCCGTTTTTTACTCTTTAACCAAATATCAATATCAGCGCGGTCAAATCTCCAAACTCCTCCCACCTTCATTCCAGAAATCTTGCCTTGATTTAACCAGTTATATATAGTCTGCTTCTTTAATTTTAGGTATTCCGCTAACTCATCAATATCTATTAGTCTTGACATAAGCCTTACTTCCTTTAGTTATAAATTACTGTGGATTTAATTAAAACATAATACACATATTTTGTCAAGTGTTTTTTTATATAAACTTACTCAAACTTACTTAGTTTAGAGATTTACCGAAGATAAGCGAGGAGGAACAAAAAAACTATTAGTATTGAGCCGGCTAAATAAAGCTATGACGAAATAGTTTAGTGACCAATATTTTGTCTTTTGATGCAAATTTACCTATACTAACTACCTTGGGTAAACTGGTAGAAATATAAAAATAATGGCCACTTAACTATAATAGACTTACTTAGATTATAATAGATTTACGCGATGAATTGTGAGTTGAATTACGGAGTGTAGGTGTATATAGCTTTAGCGCTTATTTTACGCGTGCCAGAAATACCTGAACCTGGCACATACACAGTAATTTCCACTTTATCAACAGAGCCCGGAAGGTTAGGTTCATTAAAATCTCCAGCTACACTTGCGCCACTCCTATACATAGTCCTTGTGTATTCTCCTGTAGCAAGCCAGTTACCATCATCATTTCTGCGCAGCTTATCTAATGCATAATTTATCCCCGCCTTCGCAGCATATTGGCTTTGAATCCGGCTTACTTGATGGTGGGTCAAACGTGTTTGGCTAAGTATGATTCTTAGTATAACAGTGCTCAAGGTAGCGACCACAATTATGGTCCCTAAAACAATAAAAAGAAGCACTCCTTTTCTATCGCTATCAGGCATCTTTCCTTAAAGAAATCTGATAATCGTTATTAATTTTAACTAAAATTACATGTCCTTCGCGGGCAAGCCAGCCTAAACTCATCAACACATTATCAGGGGAGCGTTCAATCTCCTTAACTAAAACAGAAAGGCTGACCTCTCCGTACTGATCCAAGTAATGCCAAATTTCACCTGCAACGATACCGATTTCAATGATCATTTTTTCTCCTTCCTCCACTTCTACCGGCTGGTAGGCTATGCATGTATTTTATAAATAAACTGAGATAAGTCAACTACTTTATTTAATCTCCTTAATCCACTCAATCCGCTCCTGGGCAAACTTGGATTCTTCAACCTTGTTCTGTGCAATTCTTTCGTATATACCCAAAGCACTTTTAAAATCATCTTTGTCTTCATAGATCCTTGCAGCGCGTAAAAACGCGCGAATTGATAACTGCGTATTATCACTATAATCGCCCGCTAATTTAAGATACATAGCAATCGCAGTATCCAATTCATCTTGAATCTCATACACCTCAGCTAAACTAAACCGAATATCGCTGGCTTCCTTAATATCAATCAACTCCAAAGCTTTTTGATAAAATAGCTTCGCCTGCTCATAATTTTGCGTCTTGTAATAACATTTAGCTATCCTGGGAAAAACCAAAAAACCTAAATCAAGATGATTTTTAAGAATCTGCGTATATTCAGTAAGGGCTTCTTCAAATCTTCCTTGCTGGAAATAAATATCTGCCACGGCTAATGCGGCTTCAGTCTTTAACTCTCCTTCTTTAAATTTAATCGCCATCTTCAGATTATCAACCGCCAGTTCAAGCTTATTCTCATCTCTAAAAACTAAACCTAAAGCATATAATGCATCCCCAGATAGGCTGTTATGCGGAAAATCTTTTGCCAAGGAGCTAAAATACCTACGCGCGAGGTTTAAATCATTCAAACGGTAATAATATTGACCCAGCCACCACATAATCTCCGGAGTAAGCTTCGAATCAGGGTATTTAACTCGCAGGAGTTTAAAACGCCTGAGCGCCTCTTTTTTCTGACCCAGCTTATAATAACAATCGGCAATTTCATATTCCGCCTTCTGCAGTAATTCGCTGTCTTGAGGATGCTGCCTAAGAATATCCTTAAAAATATTGAGCGCTTCATCAATTTTACCTAAATTAAGTAAGGTTAACCCCAACATAAAAATGGCCTGTCCAGACAACCGGCTGCCTTTAAGCTCATTTTGAAACTTAGTTAAAATTTCACAGCTTAAGCCATAATCCTGCTCATAGAAGTAAGATACCCCTAAAGAATAAATTGCATCCTCAAGAAATTTTGATTGCGGATAATTCTTTGGCAAGAGCTTAAATGAAACAACTGCAGATATGTAATCAGATCTTTTTAGTTGGGAAAGTCCGGTTTGATACAACGCATAATCCGCGAAAGATGAATCAGGGAATTGCTTCAGAATCTTTGCGTAAACCTCTTCTGCTTTCAAGTATTCTCCCGCATCCTGATAAGTATCGCCTATCTGGCAAAGCGCCCCAACCTTTACAGCCGGATCAACGCTTTTACCAACGATATCCTCAAATACGGCTATCCCAGATTTAACCGCTCCCTGTTTTATATAAGCCAGGCCTAAATTGTAACGCAACTTATCAATCAATTCATCTGTCTGGCTGGATTGATGGTCCGTTTTAGCTATATCCTCCAAGCCCTCTTCATATACCTTAACCGCCTGGGCATAATCGGCTAAATTATAAAACGCATCAGCTTTACCTATATACGCCTGAAGGCGTATCAAAGGATCGCCGCTAACATCAATAAGTTGTTGGTATAACTTTTTTGCTTCATAAATCCGGTTAGACTGTGACATTAATACTGCCTGCCCCAATATAAGAATATCCAGGCTTTTCTTATCCAGGCTGCTTTGCCTAATATCAGCAAACATCTCTGCAGCTTCTTCATATCTCTTAAGCTTAAGGTAAGACCAGCTCAATCCTAACTTTGCCAAGCCTTGAGCCTTTTCATCTTTAAAGGCTTGCGCTGATTTAAGATAATCTTTAGCTGCTTCATTAAGATAATCCAGATAATATTCGGACTCCGCCAGATAAAAATACAGATACGGCAGGCGCAATGTATCATTGGCATAAAGCTTAAGCACAGATTTAATCTTATTCTTTAATTCAGAATACTCTTTGAGATTATATAAACACTCGATCAATTTAAAGGCAGCATCTTTACTCTGTGGCTCACTAGGGAACCTCTCCAACAAACTCTTTAAGCTTTGTAAAGCTTGGCTATATTTACCCATCTGCGAAAATGACCACCCTAATGAATAATATGCTGCCGGAACATAAGATGACTGCGGAAAATCATTGATTAACTTCTGATAAAAAATAACGGCTTTTTCAAAATTATTGCCTTTAAAATGCAGCTCCGCGATCCAGAAATAAAGGGCATCTTTAAGATTCGCGGCTTTTAGATCAACCAATAAGGCCTCAAGCGTATTTAATGCCTCTAGGTAACGGCCCTGATGAAAATAGCTTTGCCCCATTAACAGGCGTGCTTCGCTTATTTTAACGGAATCCGGAAAATCCTTTTGAAACTTCTCAATCATCCCCAAGGCAACTTCATAAAAACCGTCCTCATAGGCTTTCTTGGTCATAAAAAGCAGCTCTGCTTCCCTTGGGCTTTCTTGAGCAAAACAGAAGGAAGTTAAAAATAAGGTTAAAATTAACGTGCCAGTTATTCCCCTTTTCATGTTTTTATTAAAGCTTCCCTGAGAAACTTGGCAGTAAAAGATTTGTTTATTTTAATCAACTCTTCCGGGCTACAGGAAGCGACAAGCTCTCCACCCTTATCCCCGCCCTCAGGGCCCAGGTCAATAATATAATCCGCGCATTTGATTACCTCTAAATTATGCTCAACCACCACAACAGTATTGCTACGTTCAACTAATTTCTGTAACACAGATATTAATCTGGCTACGTCGGCAAAATGTAAACCGGTAGTTGGCTCATCCAGGAGATAGAGGGTTTTTCCGGTTGAGCGTTTGCATAATTCCGAAGAAAGTTTTATCCTTTGAGCCTCTCCTCCGGAAAGAGTAGTGGCACTCTGGCCCAATTGAATATAGCCTAATCCCACATCATTTAAATATCCAAAAGTGTTTTTTATTCTCGGGATATTACTGAACAACTCCAAACCCTCCTCAACAGTCATCTCTAAAACATCTGCTATAGATTTACCTTTATATTTTACCTCTAAGGTCGCATTATTAAACCTTAGCCCCTTGCACAACTCGCACTTTACATATACATCAGGTAAAAAGTGCATCTCGATCTTCTTTATTCCGTCGCCTCCGCAGGACTCACATCGGCCGCCTTTAACATTAAACGAAAATCTCCCCGGCTTATAACCCCGCTGGCGCGCCTCCGGAAGCTGGACGAATAAATCTCTTATATGAGCAAATACCCCGGTGTAAGTTGCCGGGTTTGAACGCGGGGTCCTGCCGATTGGCTGCTGGTCAACCACAATTACCTGGTCAATCTCCTGCGTTCCGTTTATGGCTTTAAATGCCCCGGGTTTTACCTTAGACCGATAGGCCAGGAGGCCATGGTTTGGCTTCCGATTGCCAAAACCACAAATCTTCTGAACCAATGCTGGATAAAGTATATCCGTAATTAAAGTAGATTTACCTGAACCTGATACGCCAGTCACACAAATAAGAGTACCTAAAGGAAAACGCAAATCAATATTCTTAAGATTATGCTCAGAAGCTCCTTTTATCTCAATATATTTCTTATCCCGCCAGGGGCGCCTATTTGCAGGAGGTTGAATCGAAAGATCCTTGCGGATATATTTTGCAGTTAAAGAATCTTTACTTCTTAGAAGCCCCTCTTTATCGCCGGAAAAAATAACCTTACCTCCATGCCTGCCTGCCCCGGGGCCTAAATCCACAATATGATCCGCGCTTAAAATAGTAGATTGGTCATGTTCAACCACCACCAAGGTATTGCCTAAATCCCGCAATGCCTTTAAAGTAGTCAGCAACTTTGCATTGTCCCGCTGATGTAAACCAATACTCGGTTCATCCAAAACATATAAAACTCCCACCAGCCCAGAACCAACCTGCGTAGCTAAGTGTATTCTTTGTGCCTCTCCACCGGACAAAGTAGAGCTTTTACGATCCAAAGTTAAATAATCCAGACCAACATCAACGCAAAACTTCAATTTCTGGGTTATTTCTTTTAATGCCTGATAACTCACTAATTTTTCTTTTTGCGTTAATTTCAGGCCGGAAAAGAAATTTATCGCTTCTTTTATGGGCATACGGGTAATCTCCCAAATATTCTTTTGGTTAATCCTCACGGATAAACTTTCCGGCTTAAGCCTGGCGCCTTTACATGCTGGACAGGGGAGGCTGGACATGAACCTGCTGATCTCCTCTTTCAAATAATCGCTGTCTGTCTGATGAAACAGCCTTTCTAAATGCGGGATAACCCCTTCAAATGGCTTATGGCTTTGGCTAGAGGAAGCTAAACCATGGCCCTCTGGCCAATTGCCAATCAACTCATCTGCGCCATAAAGGATTGCCTTCTGCACAGACTTGGGTAATTTCTTAAAAGGCTCATCTAAAGAAAAATTCAGGCGGTGGCTTAACTCCCGTATCAACCAGCGATAATAAAGAATATAGCCTCTGCCGCCGCGCTTCCACGGCTCAAGGGCTCCGGCATTAATACTTTTATTTTTATCCGGAATAATTAAATCCGGGTCAAACTCAAGTTTAGTACCTAAACCATTGCATCCAGGACAAGCTCCATAAGGAGAATTAAAGGAAAAATTTCGCGGGTTAATTTCTGCATAGTTTATTCCGCAATTAACGCAGGCATATTTTTCGCTAAAAATTGAGTCCCGGTATGCACCTGCTTTAGCAATAATAACCGTGCCCTTGCCTACTTTAAGGGCAGTCTCTACGGAATCCGTAAGCCTTTTCAAAACATCCGGCTTGACATTCAAACGATCAACCACTACTTCTATATTGTGGAGTTTATATCTAGCTAATTTTATCTCTGCGGGCAGTTCATAGATTTTACCATCGACCCTGGCACGCACAAATCCAGATTTTTGAATTTGCAAAAATATATCTTTATGTACTCCTTTTTTACCCTGGATTAAACCGGCAAGGATCTGCACATCGTTATTTGCCTGGGTACTCATAATTGATTCCACTATCTCCTGCGCGCTTTGACTTTGAATCAACTGGCCACATTTATAACAATGGACTCTTCCCATCCTGGCAAATAACAACCTTAAGTAATCATAAATTTCTGTTTGTGTAGCAACGGTTGAACGGGGATTGCCTCCGGCAGAACGTTGCTCAATGGCAATCGCCGGGGATAAACCAGAGATATAATCCACATCCGGTTTCTGCAGCTGCTCTAGGAACTGCCGGGCATAGCTGGAGAGGCTCTCTACAAACCTGCGCTGGCCTTCGGCATAAATCGTATCAAACGCAAGGCTGGACTTTCCGGACCCTGATAAACCGGTTATAACAATCAGTTTATTGCGCGGCAAATCCAGGTTGATGCTCTTAAGATTATGCTCCCTGGCTCCACGGATAATGATATTTTCGCTTTTCATTTAAGTAAAACGTACCTACCCTTTGGGTCAAGCTGTTTAGCTAAAAGTAAATATTTATTTGCCTGCTCTAGTTGCCCGGTTTTATTATAAAGCCTGGCTAATTGTATAATATTCTTCTGGAAAAACGGATTCTGGGTAAAACTCACCCGGCTAAATGCAATAGCCTTATCAAGATCACCTAATTTAGCATAACATAAACTTATGGAATAGTTACTAGAAAAACTTTTACTCAATATCCGCTGATAATAGCTTAACGCTTCTTTTGCCTGACCCCGGGCAAAATAATATTGGCCCCAAGCCAAATTTATAACCGGAGTATCCGCGTAATATTTCTCAAGTTCTTTGATTGCCTCATAAGCCTTTGGAAAATCTCCGGATTCTATATACGCAGTAGTCAGATTTCTCAAAATAATACTATCTTGCGGTAAAAACTGTAACGCCCTCTCATAGAAAGTTACATCATTACGCCAATAACCCCTATTAACCGCCACCAAACTTCCCAAAATCGCTACACAAGCAACTATGATTAATTTGCCTCTTTTATTTAATAAACATAAATACGCGAAACCCGCGCAGAATCCAATGCTGGGTAAATAAAGCCAGCTTTCTGCCATAAGCGCCCTTCCTAAAGCCGGATATGCATCAAAATAAAAATAAACCGGTATAATTCCCAGCAAAAACCAGAATAAACCAAAACTAAGCACCGCAGAAGGCTGTTTAATTTTCTGACATTTTAATATTACGGCTAATATCAAAATTAATCCTACTATGGATAAGAGCAGGGCCGGAATGCTTAATTGGCTAATAAAAACAGTAGAGTTAAACATGCGTAAATTAACCGGCCAAAGCAACAATAAGATATAATGACAGATTATATTAAAAAAATTGAATAGTAAAAGTGCCCCTTTAATATAATCCGTATGAGCTGCCAGCCCGCTCGGGCCAAAAATAATAAATCTTACCGCTAGATAAACTAATGACAAAACAAAAAAACCGGATAAGTATTTAAATCTAGCCCCGTTTTTAACTAAAAATAAAATGATAAGTGTTAAAAAGAATATTATAAGTAACGCATTCTCCCGGCTTAAAAACGCAAGAGCTGCTGCAAAGATGCTCAAGAAATAGAATGCATAGTTTTTTGAACCCAGAAATTTTAGAAATAAGACACAGCAGGCCAAAATAAAAAATGCACTTAACAGGTCACCCCGGGCCGAAATATACGCCACCGTAGAGATATGCACTGGATGCGCCAAAAACAAAATACTACTTGCAGCAGCAAGTAATTTATAGTTAAAAACTAAAATAAGTAGATAAAATACCAGGATGGAATTAAACAAATGTAATAGTATATTGCTAAACCTAAAGCCCGCAGGGTTAAGCCCCCAAAGATTATAATCCAGATAATATGAAAGCATCTGCATCGGCCGATACATCCGGTCATAAGGCTGCATTCCGGCCCAATAGTCATATATTCCGGTTCTAAAAATATTTGGCAGAAGGTGCGCAGATTTAATCAACGGGTTTTCCTCAACCAAGATCTTATCATCAAAAACAAACCCGTTATCCAGGTAGCCAGCATAGATAACCAGGCAAATAAATGATAGAATTACTACAAAGACTTTATTCATTATTAATCCCCTGCTGGCCGGTAGGTATTCTAAAACATTGGCTAAATTATAGCATAAAAAGTAAGCCCCTGTAAATTTAGAAAGATTAATTCATACTTTTGCAGCCTAAATCTTTGGCCTTTTGGCAATTTTACAATGGCCGCTCAAGTATCCATCTTTTTGGGCCTCGACTTTAGTCCGAGGAATTTTATTATACAGGGGCTATACTTTTTCAAAAGCCGGAAATTTACTTCTTTTTCTTCTTTCCGCCTCTTTTCATTTTAGCACAAGAGACATCACCCTTCTTATCTAAGAAATAAAGATAGCCTACTTTTCTTTTGATACCACATTTGGCTACCTTCTTAGGGCTACCTCCTTTTTTAGAGCCTCTGGCCATCTTCGCACAAGAGACATCACCCTGCTTGTCAATATAATAGAGATAACCTTTCTCCCTCTTTACTCCCACTTTCAGTACTTTATCTGCCATTTTCTGATTCACCCCCTTTCTTAATGAACACTTGATTTACGAATACATCCGTATGAGTAAATCAATGTGTGAATTTGAACACCTTATGCTCTTATTTAACGAAATCCCGCCTCTTGTATTCCAGCAGAATGCAAGAATACGGCGGGGCATCACCTTAAATTACGTGCCGATCTTTATCGGCTGTAAAATCTGCTTTAAAGTCGCGATTGCCGAGAGCACCGCCAAAAAGCTGGTCTTAGGATTCTGCGGGTGGAGAATATTCTCGGTGCGCGTAAAGATTTTAGCTGCCTTAGATTCAATCTCGATTTCATGGATATTCTTCTTAACCCGTGGGCTAGCGATTATGCGCACCCGGGTTTTGCGTGTACCTATGCCGGCTAACCCCAGCACTGCCGCAACATTAACATTCTGCGGGAAATATTTTACTGCTTGAGCAGCACTGCCATTAAACAAGAGTTTATCATGTTTTAAACCCGCAAGTTTAAAATGCTTTGCCACATATTCCACGCCGCTAAATGCATTTGGGTTTTTGCGCGTAGTTAAAGTTACCTTCTGCACTCCTGCTATATTTGCCGCCTTTAAGGCATCTACCCCCGAGATAGCTCCGCTGGGAAAATAAACCATCCCGTTATTCTTTTTGCATAATAAGTATACCTGATCTAGATGCCCGACCATTCCTCCTACGCTCATAACCATAACCTTGCATCCCCCAGATAAAGATTGTGATGCAATACCCCAAGACGCCTTTGCGGAAGATGCCTCAATTACTAAATCTGAGCGCCTGATTAAAACTTTTAAATTAACCACACACAACTTCACATCCCCGGTTAACTTTTTGGAAAGCGATTGAGCCTTTTCTAACCTTATATCATACAGAGCTACTAGACAGGCGTCTTTACGCAAACCCATAACTATCTCCTTCGCTAAGGAGCTGCCAATTGCCCCGCAACCAACAATACCGATTTTAAGCCGCGCTCTCCGATTCATTTTAGGAATAATCAATAATCGTGTTATCAATAAGCCTGGTCTTGCCGATCTTAGCAGCCAAAACAATTAAACTTCTTGGCTTAACTTTCTTTAACCGCCTAAGCCTCTCTTGGTCAACAATCGCAATGTAATCAATCTTAACCTGTTTATTCTTTTCAATAAGTTGTTTCATCCTGCTTATTATTCTGCTGGCATTACGCTGGCCATTACTAACCAAGGTCTCTGCAAGCCGCAAGGCCTTGAATAAAACTACCGCACCAGACCTTTCGTTCTTACTTAAATTGGCGTTACGTGAACTTAACGCCAATCCATCTTCTTGACGTACAGTAGGTACGACTTTTACTTTAACCGGAAAATTTAAATCTTTAACCATCCGGGAAATAATAATTGCCTGCTGGACATCTTTTTGGCCCAGATAAAGCGTGTCCGGCTGGATGATATTCAGCAGCTTAGCCACAATAGTTGCCACGCCGCGGAAATGCCCAGGCCGGCTGGCCCCACAAAGAACATCACTCAAAACTTCCACATTAACAAAAGTAGAATACCCCGGGGGATAAATATCACTTTTATCCGGCAGGAATAAAAAATCTACCCCCAACTTGCGACAGAAACCAATATCCCTCTTAAGATAGCGGGGATATTTCTTAAAATCTTCTCCCGGCGTAAATTGCGCCGGATTAACAAAAATACTCACCACTACTACATCATTTTCTTTACGCGCCTGGTTAATCAAGCTAAAATGCCCAGCGTGTAAAGCCCCCATCGTAGGCACAAAACCTATGCGCTTTTTAAGCTGCCTGATTTTTTCTGTTATTAGGCTTAATTTCGCAAGATCAGGGATAAATTTCATAAGACCTCCATTAATGGCTTAATTACAAAATCCCGCACAAACATGCGCGGATGCGGTATATTCAATGCTTTGCTGCTTTTAACCTGGTCTGCATAAAGCAGAATATCCAAATCAATTACCCTGGGTCCGAAGCGCACAGTTTTCTTCCTGCCCAATTGATTTTCAATTTCTTTTAACTTCTTGAGCAAGATTAAAGCAGATAATTTAGTATCTATTTTTAATGCGGTATTTAAAAAATTATGCTGTCCGCCCGGACCACCCACAGGCAGACTCTCCATAACCTTAGATTTTTTGAGCACCCGGGTATTTTCTAATGCGTTAATCTTTTTAGTAGCCAATTTGATATTCTTTTTACGATTGCCCAAGTTTGAACCTATCCCGAGATAGCAAATCATCATTAAAATATTTTCTTTATACGTTCCAGGGCCTCTTTTATCCGCTCTTTTGATACCGTAAGCGCCATACGAATATAACCTTCGCCATATTTACCAAAGCCTACTCCGGGAGTAACTACGATATCAGACTCCTTAAGCAGCCTTGCGGCAAATTTTATAGAATCTGATTTAGTAGGAATCTTTATCCAAACATAAAAGGTAGCTTTTGACCTTATGGCGTTCCAGCCTAAGGCGCAAAGACCATCAACCAAAATATCCCGCCTCTCCTGATAAATCTCGCACATCGATTTTAAATAATCCTGAGGCCCATCAATAGCCGCAACCCCTGCCAGCTGAATTGCAGAAAATATTCCTGAATCAATATTAGATTTTACCTTAGCCAAAGCAGAGATTAATTGGCTGTTCCCGCTTGCCCAACCAATACGCCAACCAGTCATATTATAAGTCTTTGACAAGGAGTGAAACTCAACTACTATCTCTCTTGCTCCCGAAAACTCCAAAAGGCTGCGCGGCTTATAACCATCATAAGCCATTTCAGAATAAGCTAAATCCGAAATAATTATAATTTTATTCCTGACGGAGAATTCAATAAGTTGCCGATAAAAATCATCACTCGCGCAGGCACTAGTGGGATTATTAGGATAATTGATAAAAATAACTTTTGCTTTTTTGCGCGCTGACAGGGTAACCTTTTCTAAATCAGGAAGAAAATGATTTGATTCCAATAAGGGCATGATATAAGGCCGGCCTGCGGCTAATATCGTACCACCTTTATACGGAGGATAGCATGGATCAGGAACAAGGGAAATATCCCCGTGGTTTAAAAAAGCCAGCGGAAAATGCGCAATACCTTCTTTTGAACCAATTAACGGCAATATTTCCGTATCCGAGTTTAAATCAACATTAAACCTGCGCTTATACCATCCCTGTATTGCCCGGCGCAAGACAGGCATACCCTGATCCAGGGCATAACGGTGGTTAGCTGAATCCTGACTCGCCCGATACAAAGCTTCAATAATAAATTTCGCAGTAGGCTGATCCGGGTCACCGATTCCCAAATCAATAATATCCCTGCCCTCATGGCGCGCCTGGCGTTTGGCTTTATCGATCTCCAAAAAGAGATACGGCGGTAATGCCTGGACTTTTTTTGATAACTTAAACATGTTTATCCTTTTAAAACATCCTGCATTGAATAAAGCCCCGCTGGTTTTTGAGAAATCCATTTAGCCGCTTTTAATGCGCCTACGGCAAACAGGTCGCGCGAATGCGCCTGGTGTTTAATCTCAATACGCTCGGAATTTCCACAAAAAACTATAGTATGATCACCAAAGATATCTCCTAAACGTATGGAATGTGTAGGAATATTCTTTTTAGTAGTTTGTGCAATAATCTCAGCTATTTTCTTTGCTGTCCCGCTGGGAGCATCTTTTTTGGCTTTGTGATGCGCTTCTACGATTTCTACATTATAATCCGGGCCAAGATTATTAGCTATCTCAGGAAGAATTGAAAACAAAACATTTACTCCTATAGACATATTCGGAGAAAAAATTATCGGCACTATTTTAGCAATCTCCTCAATTTTGTTTTTTTGCGCATCGCTTAAACCCGTAGTACCCAACACAAGGGCCTTCCTATATTTAGCAACATAATCTAAATGCTCATCAACTGCCTCAGGTAAAGTAAAATCTACTAAAACATCAACCAAGAATAAACCGTCCAGATTTGAAGAAACTTTTAATTTACCCAGCTCTTTTCCAATTAAAGGCGTACCTTTCTTTTCCAGGGCCAAGGCTACCTCCAAGTCTCTGTCAAGGGCGGCAAGTTCAAGAATCCGCCTGCCCATTTTTCCACAGACGCCAGCAATTCCTAATTTTATCATCCCAACTCCTTTACTCAAGTAAACCGTAGTCTTTGAGTACTTTTCTAAGTTTCCCTAAATTATCCGCTGACATCTCGCACATCGGCAGACGCAGACCCGGCTCGCACATCCCTAATAAACCCATTGCGGTCTTAATAGGAATAGGGTTAGTCTCAATAAAAGCCGCCTTAATTAATGGTAGTAACTTATAATGCAAGCTTTGGGCTTTCTTAATCTTGCCTTTTTCAAAAGCACTGACTAAATTCGCGACATCAGCCGGAACAATATTAGCCACTACAGAAATAATCCCTATGCCCCCTATACTTAAAACAGGCAAGGTAAGAGAATCATCTCCGGATATCAGCTGAAAATCCGGCGCACAAAGCGCTTTAATGCGCGACATCTGATCCAAGTTTCCGGAGGCCTCTTTTACTGCCACAATATTCTTGCAATCTTTGGCCAAACGGGCGATTGTCTCCGGCTCAATATTTACACCGGTGCGGCCGGCAATATTATAAAGGATAATCGGAATCTTTACTGACTGGGCAATAGCTTTAAAATGCCTATATAGCCCTCCTTGAGTCGGACGATTGTAATATGGTGAAACCTGTAAAGAAGCATCTGCCCCGGCGCTGGCTGCCTGCTTAGTAAGCATTATCGCTTCTTCGGTAGAGTTTGAACCTGTGCCGGCAATTACCGGAACCCTTTTATTAACCTGTTCGATCGTAACCTCAATTACTTTTTCATGTTCATCAAAAGTCAAGGTTGCTGATTCTCCGGTCGTGCCACAAGGCACAATACCCCGAGTCCCGTTTTTAATTTGAAAATCGATCAATTCCCTTAATTTCATTTCATCAACTTTACCGTTACGAAAAGGCGTAACTATGGCTACAATCGAGCCCTTAAACATAATACTCTCCTTTGTAGACTATCTTTGCGCTGCCCTCTAACCAAACATCCTTAAATTTACCTTCTTGATTACTAAAATAAACCTTTAAGGTCTCTGCGCTCTGCGTCTGCACTTTAACTAAATTATCCAGGTTGTTCTTCAAGGCAAAGACAAGCGCAGCAGCTGTGCTGCCTGTGCCGCAAGCCAGGGTTTCTGCTTCCACTCCTCTTTCATAAGTACGGATGCGAATAAGATTATTATCCTTTACTTCCACAAAATTGACATTTGTCCCGGCCGGAGAAAATTTAACATGCCACCTTATTGCCCGGCCAATACCCGCGATATCAATTTTATCTAGCCCTTCCACAAGAACTACGACGTGGGGAACGCCGGTATTAATAAAGCTTACCTTAATCAACCGGCCATTTACCTTCAAAGGAATATCTAATCTAATCTTTTTAGGATCAGTGAGCTGAATTTTCACCTGGCTATCATAAACCTGGGCGTTAATTACTCCGGCCATGGTAAGCATTTTAGCTTTTTTCTTGCCGTTAAATAAAGCAGCGCAGCGCGCCCCATTACCGCACATCTCTGCTTCTGAGCCATCGGCATTAAAAATACGCATATGCAAATCTGCATTCTTAGTTTTTCCGATTAACAGCAGTCCATCAGCACCTATACCGAACTTTCTATCGCATAATGCCCTGGCTAATGCACAGAAATTATTGCCTGGCTTCTTGTCAATAACGATAAAATCATTACCCGAAGCAACCATTTTAGTAAAATCAATTCTCTTCATATTATTTAGCCTTAAATAACAGCTCATTACGTACCAGATCCGCGTAAGTTTCTCTTTTTCTGATTACGCAAACCTTATTTTTAGATACCATAACTTCAGCCGCCCTAAGGCGCGAATTATAGTTACTGGACATACTGAACCCATAAGCCCCTGCGCTCATCACCGCCAGATAATCACCTTCCTTGACGTTAGCGATTAAACGCTCTTTTGCCAGAAAATCTCCGCTTTCGCAAATCGGGCCAACCACATCCGCTTTTTCAGTTTTAGATATCTTGCGCAGAGGTAGAATATTATGATAAGCCCCATAAAGCGCCGGACGGATCAAATCATTCATCCCGCCATCTACAATAACAAACTTCTTCTTAGGGGTATTTTTAATATATAGCACTTTCGTGACCAATATCCCGGCATTGCCAACAATAAACCGTCCCGGCTCCATGATTATCTTTAAACCTGTACTTTTTAAAAGAGGAACTACTTCATTGGCATAAACCTGGGCAGTCTGGGGAGCTTCATTAGCATAAATAATCCCTAAGCCCCCTCCGATATTCAGGTATTCAAGGCTAATTCCTTTTGATTCTAATTTTCTAATGAAATCCGCTACCTTCTTAATCGCTGCCACGAAAGGAGCGCTCTCGGTAATCTGTGAACCAATGTGGATATGCAAACCGCAGATTTTCACGTTTCTGAATTTATTGCGCAAGAGCAAAATCTTGTAAGCATTATTTAAATCAATACCGAACTTATTAGTGATTTTACCAGTAGTGATAAATTTATGAGTTTTGGCTTCAACATCAGGATTAATACGGATAGCTACACGGGTAATTTTACCAAGCTGGCAAGCGATACGGTCAATGCTCATTAACTCCGGAAGCGACTCTACGTTAAAAAAAAGTATCCCCTCGGTAATCGCCGTGGCAATCTCCGCTTCCGTTTTACCCACTGAGGCATAAACAATTTTATTAGCCGGACAACCAACTTTTAAGGCACGGAAAAGCTCCCCGCCTGAAACAATGTCTAAACCCGCTCCCAGATTAACTAAAACCTTAAGAATAGCAAGATTTGAATTGGCTTTTACAGAATAGCATATAAGCGCTTGGATCGCTGAGAAAGCTTTACGCAGTTTAATAAAATGATCCATGAGAGTGTTATAGCTATAGATATGCAACGGAGTGCCGAAACGCGCGGCCAAATCCTGGACTTTTATGTTTTCGCAAAATAGATTTTTATTTTTATAAACAAAATCGTGCATTTTAAATATTTTTGTGGGACCTCTACCAATTAGCCTTGCTAATGCTCACTTTTCGATACGTACTGCAAAGACTTCGTCCTGGCAGCCACCCGCACAATATCACCTTTTAGCTATTTTATCTTAACTTCCTGTTCCAAGCAGCTAACTGATGCTTAACCAATTTAGGATTTGTGCTGCCAAAAGATTTTTTTAAGTTGACCGATGCCCATGCATTAAGTATGCCTCTTATATCTTTTTTAAGCTTTGTAGAATACCTCTTTAGCTCTTTTTCATTTAAAGATGATATTTCCTTGTCCTTGTCCAGACAATCCCTGACCATCCTGCCTACAATGTCATGCGCCTGCCGATAAGAAACACCTTTTTTAATCAGGTACTCCACGATATCCACCGAAAATAATGATTCATCTTTAACCTTGGCAGCAATTGCTTCTTTCTCAATCACAATATTCGCAAAAAGCGCCATAAAAATCTCCAGGATATCCTTAACCGCATCTATGGCATCAAAAAGCGGAGGTTTATCTAACTGCATATCCCGGTTGTAAGAGGTAGGCAACCCCTTCATGAGCATTATGACGCTGGAAAGATCCCCCTGGACCTTCCCCACTGAACCGCGAATCAGCTCTAATATATCCGGGTTTTTTTTATGCGGCATAATACTAGAACCGGTGCAAAACGAAAAATCAATATCAATGAAATTAAATTCTTTTGTTGACCAAAGAATCAGATCCTCGGCTATCCGGGATAAATGTACGGAAAGTATGGCTAAATCCGCCAGTACCTCAATTATATAGTCCCGGTCGCTGACCGAATCAATACTATTAGCAGTGAGGCTGGAAAACTTAAGCTCATTTTTCACAAATTCCCGGTCAATGCTTAACCCCGTGCCGGAAAACGCGCAAGATCCCAGCGGCATAGAATCAATTCTTTTCTTGGCATCACATAATCTCTGTTTATCTCTTTCCAACGCCTCTACATATGCCAACAAGTGGTGCGCCAAAAGCACACATTGAGCAATCTGCATATGCGTATAACCCGGGATAACTATTTTAGAATTACTAACCGCGAATTTTAGTATTGCCTTCTGCAACTGCGCGGTAAACTCGGCTAAATTATCAATCTCGTTTTTTAAATACATCCTGATATCCAAAGCAATCTGGTCATTTCTTGACCTGGCAGTATGCAGCTTATGCGCCGGAGCGCCGATTCTTTTATTCAAAAGCTCCTGGATATTGGAATGAATATCTTCCGCAGCCGGATCAAACTTAAATTTACCGTTAATTACATCCTTAAGTATCGAACTCAAACCCCTGACAATCTGCTGGCCATCCTTCCGGGTGATAATCTTCTGTCGGGCCAACATCTTAACATGGGCAATACTCCCTAAGATATCATACTTAGCCAATCTCTGGTCAAAAGCTATTGATGAAGTAAATTTATCCGTCAAGGCATGTGTCTTCTTATTAAATCTTGTTCCCCAAAGCTTCTTAGCCATTATCTTACTCCTCTTTTAGGGACGGTTCTCAACTCAAAGCTAAAGTGCCCCCTTCTAAGGGGACAGTTTTCCTTTGGTTTGAGAACCGTCCCTAATTTATCTTTTGTAAGGCATGCCCCAAAGCTTGATAAAACCTTCAGCTAATTTCTGGTCAAACTTATCTTCTTTACCGTAAGTACTTAATTCCTTTTTATAAAGTGAATTTGCGGACTTTCTCCCCACAACAACACAATTACCTTTTGATAATCTTAATCTGATTGTACCGCTAACTAGTTTTTGCGTCTTCTCCACAAAGCCATCCAACGCATCCTTTAAAGCAGAAAACCACAAACCATAATAAACCAGTTCCGCGTACTTAAGACTAATTATCTCTTTGAAATGTGATAGCTCTCTATCAAGGACCAGGGCCTCTAATTCCTTGTGCGCAGCATAAAGGATAGCGCCTGCCGGCGCTTCATAAATCTCCCGGGATTTAATCCCCACTAGCCTGTTCTCCACCATATCGCTTCTACCCACTCCAAATTGACCACCTACTTCGTTTAGATAGTTGATAAGATTCTTTAATTTTAATACCTTGCCATCAATTTTAGTAGGTACGCCCCTTGAAAAAGTCACCTCAATATATCTCGGATAACTTGAGGTATGTGTTGGGCTTTTGGTAATCAAATAAGCATCTTCCGGAGGCTCCTGTTCCAAATTTTCCAGAACACCTGCTTCAATGCTTATGCCCCAGATATTGCGGTCAACACTATAAGGTTTCTTTTTAGTCACGTCAATGGGAATATTATGTTTTACGGCATAATCAATTTCTTCTTCCCGTGACTTAAACTCCCAATCCCGCACAGGAGCAATAATTTCTAACCTTGAGTCAAGTATACCTACGGCAACCTCAAGCCTCACCTGATCATTCCCTTTTCCAGTACAGCCATGCGCAACTGCCGCAGCTTTTTCTTTATGCGCAATCTGCACCAAATACTTGGCGATCAATGGACGGCCTAATGCTGTTGCTAAAAGATACTTACCCTCATAAACAGCATTAGCCTTTAAAGCAGGAATAATAAAATCTTTGATGAATTCATCCTGGAGGTCGCGGATATAAATTTTAGTTGCACCAGCAGCCAGTGCCCGGGCTTCGATTGCCTCAAAATTTTCACCCTGACCCAAACCCTGGCCCAAATCAGCCACAAAACAGATTACTTCATAGCCTCTTTCTTTTAACCATCTGACTATGCAAGAGGTATCCAACCCACCTGAATACGCTAACACTACCTTCTTCATCTTAACTCCCGATTTAAATGAAATTATTTAATTATTAGCGGGTGGCTTGAACTGGATTTGAGGCGCGGTGTGCGCCGAAAAACAGTTCAAGCCAGGACCCGCTAATTATCGCCTAGTAATTTAATTAAAATTGCTTTCTGCACATGCATTCTATTTTCTGCCTGGTCAAAAACAATTGAATTCTCGCTATCCATAACTTCATCAGTTATCTCTTCACTTCTATGCGCAGGCAGGCAATGCATCACCAGGATCTTCTGCCCTGCATTAGCTAAAAGTTTAGCATTAATCTGATAATCCCTAAAGATAATTTTTCTCTTATTAATCTCATCCTCCTGCCCCATACTCGCCCAGACATCAGTATAAACTACCTGAGCAGACTTAACCGCACTAAAGGGATCCTCGGTAATCACTATCTGGCTGCCTGTCTCTTCGGCGGTTGCTTGCGCCTGCTTTACAACTTCTTCTGCGGGAGCATATCCTTTAGGAGTAGCCACAGAAATATTCATTCCGGTTTTAGCCGCAGCAAAAAGCAAAGAATTACAAACGTTATTACCGTCGCCGACATATGCTAGCGTAACTTTATTTAGCCCTTTTAGCTTTTCTTGAATCGTAAAAAGATCCGCCAGCGCCTGGCAGGGATGTGAAAAATCCGATAAGCCATTTATCACCGGAATAGTCGCAGCTTCAGCCATATCCAAACAGTTTTTATGCTCAAAGGTTCTCAAGACAACTCCGTCGACATAGCGAGAAATGGTTTTTGCCGCATCCCCAATGGTCTCCCTAACCCCCAGATTAATTTCCTGAGGCGACAGATAAAGAGAATTACCGCCCAATTGATACATACCCACTTCAAAAGAAACCCGCGTCCTGTTCGATGGTTTTTGAAAAATTAAAGCCAGGGTCTTTCCAGGCAGGGATTTAGCAAACTTTTTTTTATCTTTCTTAAGCTGTTCAGTAAGCTTAAAAATAGAATTAATCTCTGCTAAAGTCAAATCTCCAATCGAAAGCAAATCTTTTTTCATTATGCGCACCCCTTAAGGACTTCTTCTAATATTTTTACTCCTTTATCAATCTCATTTTTGCTGATATTTAACGCCGGCATCAGCCTTAAAACTTTTTCGTGTGTGCAATTAATTAATAAACCTCGCTCTATACACTTATCCACGACTTGTTTTCCGTTAATGTTTAACTCCATGCCAAACATCAACCCCATTCCCCGGACATCCTTGACTATTGGATAAGCTGTCTTTAGGAGATTCAATTTCTTCAAAAGGTACTCTCCCATATTTTGGCAATTCTTAAGCAGTTTATCCTTCTGTATTGCCTTAAACACCCCCAAGGCTGCCTTACAGATTACCGGACCGCCGCCAAATGTAGAAGCGTGCATACCGGGCGTTAGAAGATCACTGAATTCATTTTTAACTATCATAACCCCGATGGGCATGCCTCCGCCTAAAGCTTTAGCCAACGTCATCACATCAGGAGTTATACCGTAATGTTGGTAACAAAACATTTTTCCTGTCCTGCCGATTCCGGTTTGCACCTCATCAATAATTAAAAGCAATCTCTTTTCGTCGCATATTTTCCTGAGCGCCAAGACAAAATCACGCTCAGCGATATTTATCCCGCCTTCACCCTGAATAAGCTCAAGTATAACGGCAACAGTTTTATCAGTAATCGCTTGTTTAAAAGCAACAATATCATTAAGTTTAACCTGCTTAAAACCTTCCGGCATAGGGCAAAACCCCTTCTGATATTTCTTTTGTCCTGTAGCCGCCAGTGTAGCCAAGGTTCTACCATGAAAGGCATTCTCAAAAGTAATTATTTCATATCTACCCTGACTTGCTTCAGAAGCAGAGGAATCGCCAAACTTTCTGGCTAATTTGATTGCCCCTTCATTAGCCTCTGCCCCGGAATTAGCAAAAAAAACCTTACCCGGAAAACTCCAATAAATTAACTCCTTGGCCAGCTTTGCCTGAAAAGGATGGTAATAATTATTCGGTATAAAGATCAGCTTGCTAACCTGATCCCGCAGGCCCTGCATAACCTTAGGATGACAATGCCCTAAATTACCTACGCCCCAACCCGGGAAGAAATCAAGATAAACCTTGCCTTTAATATCCCAGAGCCGCGATCCCTTACCTTTAACAAAAATAAGCGGCACCTTATTATAAGTGGGCATTATGTTTTCTTTATAAACTTGGAATATCTCTTTTACTCTCATCTTATAATCTCAGTCCCAATACCCTGGTCAGTAAAAATTTCCAAAAGCAAACCATGCGGGGTGCGCGCGTCAATAATATGCGTTTTCTTTACTCCTCCATTTAATGCCACCACACAAGCATTAACCTTAGGGATCATCCCTTGCTGGATAATTTTATTCTCAATCAATCCGCTTACTTCTTCAACCGTTAAAGTAGAAATAAATGAATTCTTATCTTCTGAATTACGCATAATCCCTTTGACGTTAGTCATTAAAACAAACTTTTCTGCTGCAAGGCTTGCGGCAATACTGGCAGCTGCCTCATCTGCGTTTACATTGTAAATTTTCCTATCTTTTCCTTTCCCCATAGGCAAAACTACAACTACCCTATCCTTCTTAAGCTCATTATTTAATAATTCTGTATTAATTCCCTTAATATTACCTACCAAACCAATATCTATCTTGGCCTTTTTCTTCTCAACCTGAATCAATTCATCATTCTTACCGTTTAATCCAACCGCCTTTGCCCCCAGATCATTGATCTCTTTTACAATCATCTCATTTAATACCAATAACTCCTCCTCAACCAACTGCAAAGTTTCCTCATCGGTGACGCGCATACCTTCAACAAACTCTGTCTTCTTGCCTGAAGCGCGCATGCGTTCGCTGATATTCGGACCGCCGCCATGCACAAGGATCGTGCGTAACCCCATAAAATTCAAGAAAACAATATCCTCCAAAACTCCGTTGCGGATCTTCTCATCACCCATAATGCTTCCGCCGTATTTAATAACAATTACCTTTTTGTGAAACTTCTTTATGTAAGGTAACGCTTCAATCAAAACATCTGCTTTCCTAATCGCCTCTTCCATTATTCCTCTCTAGTTATACTGTGCGTTTATCTTTATGTACTCCGGGCTAAGGTCCGCAGTATAAACAGTTGCACTAGCCTTTCCCCGGGATAAACTCACAGCTAACTTTACCCGTTTCTGTTTTAATGAACCTAATCTTATTTTTAACCCATTTGCTTTAATCTTAAGCCCGCAGGCGCCCACAGCTGCCGCTACCCGGCCAAGGTTTGGGTTTTCGCCAAAAACAGCAGTCTTAAAAAGCGCAGAGTTTGCGATGTTTAAAGCGATCTTTCTTGCCTCCTGATAATTCTTTGCCCGGCAAACATCAATCTGAATGAACTTAGTGGCTCCTTCTGCGTCCCTAATTACCATTTTAGCCAAATCCAAACAAACGCACTCTAATGCCTCTGAAAAATCCCGCAAATCTTTACCGCCGGAAATAACGCTATTACCCGCGGTTGCATTAGCGAGAACTAAGACCGTATCATTAGTACTCATACAACCATCAACAGAAATACAATTAAAAGATTTATTCACGGCAGCGTCCAAAGCCTGATCCAAGGCTTGCTTAGTAATCTTAGCATCAGTCATAATAAAGCAAAGCAAGGTTGCCATATCCGGAGCAATCATACCCGCGCCTTTAGCAATCCCGCAGATATGCACTGATTTTACGCCAATTTTTAAACTCACGCTTACCTCTTTAGCAAGGGTATCTGTAGTCATAATCGCTTTCTTAGCTTTATGTATACCCGGGCCGGATAATCCAGAAACCAACTCAGGAATCCCTTGCTTAATCTTTGCTATATCCAGTTTCTTACCAATAATCCCGGTTGAATTTACCAATACGCTATTCTTAGCAATCTTTAATGCCTGAGCAACATAGCTGGCTGTTGCTTCAGCATCTTTAATACCTGCCTTTCCTGTAAAACAATTTGCATTACCGCTATTGACCAATACAGCCTGAATTTCTTTTGCAGACTCAAGATGCTTTTTAGAGACGATAAGCGGAGCGGCGATAATACTATTAGTAGTAAATTTTGCGCTGGCCAGTGCAGGAATTTCAGAATACAATAAAGCTAAATCCAGTTTTCCGGATTTCTTTAATCCGCAAACAACGCCATTAGCCTTAAATCCTACCGGTAAAATTGCTTTTAAAGTTTTCTTCATAATAATCCTGTAGTCTCCGGAAATTTATACATGATGTTCATATTCTGCACTGCCTGGCTAGAAGCACCTTTTAATAAATTATCAATCGCACTAATAACAATAATCGTGCGGCCAAAATCCTTGACCCCGATATCACAAAAGTTAGTCTTTGCCACATCCTTGATCCTGGGGAAAACACCATCCGGCTTAATCCTAATAAAAGGCTCGTGCTTGTAAAATTTCTTAAATAAATCTGCAATACTTTTAACCTTAAGTTTGACTCCAGTAGCCTTCTTAAGATAAATAGTTGAGAGAATTCCCCGTTCAATGGGCAAGAGATGCGGCACAAATACCACATTTACTTTTTTAGCGGACAGTTTTGAGAGCACCTGGTTTATCTCAGGAGAATGCTGATGCACATTGACTTTATAAGCCCGAAAATCTCCCTGTATCTCAGAAAACAAGAATTCTTTCCCCGCCTTCTTGCCTGCGCCACTTACACCCGATTTAGCATCAATAATTATAGAGCTTAAGTCCACCAGGTTTACAGCAAGCAAGGGAGCCACCCCTAAAATTACTGAAGTAGGATAACATCCTGGATTCGCCAACAGTTTTGCAGTCTTAATTTTTGCCCGATAGAGCTCAGGTAACCCATAAACCGCATTTTTTAAATTAGCCTTATCCCCATGGATTACTTTGTAAAATTTCTCATAAACCGACGGATTAATGATCCTGTAATCAGCGCTTAGGTCTATAATCTTTTTACCCAAACTTAAAAGCTTTGGCACAAATTTCATGGATACGGTATGCGGCAAAGTCAAAAAAACCAAATCGCAATCTTTCTTAATTTTAAGCCAATCCGGTTTTGTACAAACCAGCTCGAGCCGATGCTTAAATTTTGGAAACACATCGGAGATAGCTTGAGCGCCTTGGCCGCTTTTTCCGGAATTAAAAAGATGCCTTATCCTGACATGAGGATGCTTAAGTAAGAGCTCAATAAGCACCTCCCCCGTATGCCCGGTTGCGCCGATTATGCCGACATTAATAATCATTCAGTTCTCCCTACTTTATACCTTAATCCCACTCGGTTAGACCATATTAGAATAAAATCCATCTTCCGTCAAGGATTTTTCTCGTCGGATAACAAATATCTCCTTAACCGGTACTACCAAATTTTATCCCTTGCAGCATGCCGCTGCTCAAGCCCCAAAAAAATCTCTGGAAGTTATAGGCCTTTATTTTTATATAAACAAAAAATCCCGCTTTCCAGCGGGACGATTTGTAAAAAATTATTTTTAAATAAAAGGCGTTGTTCCTCCTACCTCTTTGTCCACTGGAAGCGCTTACGCGCACCTTTTAAGCCGTATTTCTTGCGCTCCTTCATACGCGGATCTCGCGTTAAATATCCATTTTTACGAAATATATCTTTAAAGTTAGAATCCGCAATTAAAAGCGCCCTGGCAATACCTAAACGCAAGGCACCGGCCTGACCGGTTAATCCCCCGCCGTTAAGCCTGGCTGCAATATTAAACTTAGTCGCACTTTCCGTAATCGCCAAAGGCTGCTTAGCAATAATCCGGTCGGTTTCGCGCAAAAAATATTTCTCAAAAGGACGACCGTTAATTACAACCTGTCCATTACCGGGCTGCATAATCACCCTGGCGGTTGATTCCTTGCGCCTGCCCAATGCTATATACTTAGTTGACTCGGTCATTTATTTTTAAACCTCCAAGACAATCGGTTTTACCCCAGTCAGTTTATGCTTATCATCCGCATAAATCCTTAATTTCTTAATCAAATCCCTGCCTAACGGCCCGATAGGAAGCATCCTTTGTACTGCTAAACGTATAACCGTGGTTGGATTTTTAGCTAAAAGCACTTCTAATTTTAGCTCACGCAGACCTCCGGGATAACCGGAATATCTGCGATAGACCTTTTGTTTAAGCTTACGCCCGGTAACCTTGATCTGGCTGGCATTAATCACAATCACTCCATCTCCGGTATCAAGGTGTGGAGTAAAAATCGGCTTATGCTTGCCCCTTAAGATAGCGGCAATCTTAACTGCCAACCTACCAAGGATCTTCCCCTTGGCATCAGCAATATACCACTTTCTCTTGATGTCTTCTGGTCTGGCTGTATAGGTCCTTTTCATAGAAAAAATATTATATCAGATTAATGAATAAAGTCAAATAAATTTTTCGATTTAAATAGGGATAGCGACCGTTTTCCCTTGTAGAAAAACGGTCGCTGTCTCTATTTAATACCTAACTTTAACTAAACACAATCCTTTTCCCGGAAGTGTCGGCCCAGCAAGCTTACGATTACACGATTCTAGAATCCTACGCATACTGCCCTTAGGAAACCTTCCCCTGCCGATCTCTAATAACGTACCAGCAATATTTCTTACCATGTTATACAGAAAACTGTCTGCCTCAATATCAATATGCAACAGGTGCTTATCCTTAGTTATCTTAATACTCTTTATAGTACGTACGGGATTCCTCTGTCGCAACTCAGCAGCCTGAAAAGATTTGAAGTTATGTCTACCCAAAAGAATTTTAGCTTCACTGCGCATTAACCTTACATCTAAAGGATGATAAAAAAAATGAACCCGAGCCGCCAATAGAGGTGATGAATATTTACGGTTTAAGATTGTATAACGGTAAATCTTGGATTTTGCGCAAAAGCGACTGTTAAAATCCGGCCCAACTTTATTTATCCGAATTACCTTGATATCCTCTGGCAATAGGCAATTGGCGGCCCAACGGAGTCTTTCTAAAGACATTTTAGAGGAACTTTTAAAATTAGCTACCTGGGAAAAAGCGTGCACTCCTGAATCTGTGCGGCCGGCAACAATAAGCTTGATATCTTCCTGCAGGACCTTTTTAAGCACCTGCTCTAAAACATTCTGAATTGTCTTTTTAGGCTGGTAATGCGCACTGGCCCTTATGTTGTTTTGCACCTGCCAGCCATGATAATGCGTACCGTCGTATTCAATTTCGAGCTTGAAATTAAACATTCAGCTATCTGCACGGCGTTAGTAGCAGCCCCCTTGCGCAAGTTATCCGCTACAACCCATAACCATAAACCTTTTTTGTTAAAGACATCCTGACGGATGCGGCCGACAAAAGTCTCATCCTTGCCTTCTACGTCTTTAGGCATAGGATACAGATTCTTCTTCGGCTCATCAATAACAATTATGCCGGCAGAATTAGCGAGAATTTTTCTCGCCTCATAAGGAGTGGCCGCTTTCTCAGTCTCGATATAAATTGATTCCGAATGCCCTATCCTTACCGGGACCCGGACCGTGGTAGCCGAGATCTTGATCTTTGGGGCATGCATAATCTTGTGAGTTTCTTTAACTAACTTCCACTCTTCATCGGTATAGTCTCCTTCCGCAAAACTTCCGATATGCGGAAAACAATTATAGGCTAGCTGCTGCGGCATAGATCTATTAGCAACATTAACCTGCACGCTGTTGAACATACCTTGAGCAATCTGAGTAATCTCATTATTTAATTGTTCAACAGCACCTTTACCTGCACCGCTGGAAGCCTGCAAAGTAGTAACAATAATTCTTTTAATGCGGAATTTTTTATGTATTGGGTTAAGCGCTACAACCATCTGGATGGTGGAACAATTAGGGTTGGCAATAATGCCCTTATGGCTTTGGCTACCAGAAGCCAAACCACGGCCTTCTGGCCTGTGTTTTTTTACAAGTAGCCAATTTCTAATAAGGTTCAAATCCCTGGCATTAACCTCCGGGACTACTAATGGCACCTTGGGGTCCATACGAAAATCCGCTCCGTTATCAATAACCACGGCTCCTCTTTTAACTGCTTCAGCAGCAAAAGTTACTGCGGCTCCTTTTTCACCTTCGGTACCAGCAAATAAGGCGATATCAATCCCGTTAAAACCATCAGGCGTGATCGACTCAACGGAATAGATCTGGCCATCAACATTTATATCCCGAGCTGAACGCGCAAAGACCTTTAATTGGTTAACCGGAAAGTTACGCTGCTTTAAAACCCGCAACATCTCTAGACCTACAACACCTGCACCGATAACCGCCACATTATATTTTGATTTTTTCATTTTTTCCATATCTCCCGCAATTAATACTTACCTTGTCGCGGGACAGTCCCCTTCGGGGACAATCCCTGCTAACAAAACTATTCTAGGCGTTTTATTACTAAATCACCTACTTGACTAGTAGAATAGCCCATTTTACCGGCAGCCAGCGATTTTAAATCCTTATTTACAATCCCGATTACCACCTGCTCAATAGCTTTGGCAGCTTCTGCCTCACCCAGATTTTCAAGCATCATACCAACAGCGCAAATCGCAGCCAAGGGATTAATTACATTTTTACCGGTATACTTTGGAGCGCTTCCTCCAATAGGCTCAAACATGGATACACCTTGAGGATTAATATTGCCACCGGCAGCAATACCCATACCACCCTGAATCATCGCCCCTAAATCCGTGATAATATCGCCGAACATATTGTCTGTAACAATTACATCGAACCATTCCGGATTCTTCACAAACCACATGGTGGTAGCATCCACATGAGCATAATCAGTAGTTACATCCGGATACTCGCCAGCGACCTCATTAAATGTGCGCTGCCAAAGATCCCAGGCATAAGTCAAAACATTGGTCTTGCCGCAAAGAGTCAATTTCTTTTTATTATTACGCTTGCGCGTATACTCAAAGGCATAACGGATACAACGTTCCACTCCTTTACGGGTATTATAGGAAATCTGGATAGCCACCTCGTCACTACTGCCTTTACTCTTAAACTCCCCCATCCCCTTATATAAACCTTCGGAATTTTCACGCACTACCACAAAATCAATATCTTCCGGTTTTTTATCCCTAAGAGGGCAAAATTTAGCATTATAAAGTTTTACCGGACGTAAATTAATATACTGATCGAACGCGAATCTTAATTTTAAAAGGATACCTGTTTCCAAAATTCCAGGCTTAACATCAGGATGACCGATTGCACCAAGGAAAATCGCAGAGTATTTTTTCAATTCTACGATATCGCTATCTTCTAGGACCTTTCCAGTATTTAAATACCGCTGTCCTCCAAAATCAAAAACTTTTGTCTCATATTTAAATCCAAATTTCTTGCTGGCTTGTTCTAAAACCTTCAGCCCTTCACGAGCTACTTCTGGACCTGTCCCATCTCCCGGAATAACCGCTATTTTATACATTTTTCATCTCCCTATCTATGCTTATCTTGTTGCGGGACACCCTGCTGGCAACGCTTTAAATAATTCATTAACCCCCCCACCTTAACTATCCCCTCCAAAAATGGTGGAAAAGCCTGTGTTTTATATAGTTTATTCTGCGTTATATTATTAATCACACCTGTTGCTAAGTCTATTTCAACAACATCCCCATCATTAATCTTATCTACATCTGCGGACTCTAAAAACGGCAAACCAATATTTATGGCATTTCTGAAAAAAATAGCAGCAAAACTCTTGGCAATCACCGCAGAAACCCCACACCCCTTAATCGCTAAAGGAGCATGCTCACGGCTTGAGCCGCAGCCAAAGTTACTCCCAGCAACAATTATATCTCCCGGGCTGACAGCCCGGGAGAAATCAACTCTTATGGTTTCCATACAGTGCTTGCCTAATTCCTGAGCATCAGCTGAAACCAGGTATTTAGCCGCAATAATATCATCGGTATTTATATCATCGCTGAACTTATGAACCCTGCCTTTTAAAGGCATACACTAATCTCCCAAGTAATACTTATCGCGGAACATCCCCTGCTGGCAACGCTAGAGAGCCGCAGGATGTGTAATCCTGCCGGTTATTGCCGAAGCTGCAGCTACTGCTGGGTTAGAAAGATACACAAATGATTTAGGGCTACCCATTCTCCCCAAGAAGTTCCTATTGGTAGTAGCAATAGCTATCTCGCCATCAGCTAGAATCCCCATATGTCCGCCTAAGCATGGCCCGCAAGTCGGGGTCGAAAATACGCCACCGGCCTTAACAAAAATCTCTGCCAGCCCCTCTTTTACTGCTTGCAAATAAATCTTTTGCGTTGCCGGAAAGACTATTAACTTCACTCGCCTTGCCACAGTTTTACCTTTAAGCAAAGAAGCCGCGATCCGCAAATCTGAAATCCGGCCATTGGTACATGAGCCAATAACCGACTGATCAATCTTTACATTTTTCAAGCTACTGACTGGCTTAACATTACTAGGCAAATGCGGACAGCTGACTTGCGGCTCAAGTTTCGTAACATCCCATTCGTATATCTGCTCATAATTGGCGTCCGCGTCAGAATAATAAAATTTAGGCTTGCGCTTAAAACCTGCGACAAATTTCTTAGTCTTATTATCCGGCTCAATTAAGCCTGCCCTTGCTCCAGCTTCAATAGCCATATTACATATAGCAAATCTGTCATCCATACCTAATTTCCGGATTACCGGGCCGCAAAACTCCATTATCTTATATAAAGCCCCATCTACACCAATCTGGCCTATGGTGTAAAGAATCAGGTCTTTGCCTGAAACCCATTTCCTTAACTTCCCTTTATATATAAACTTTATAGAAGCCGGAACCTTTAACCAGCATTTCCCATCAATATAAGCACGGGCCAAATCCGTTGACCCCATACCGGTGGCATAAATACCCAGCGCGCCATAAGTACAAGTATGTGAATCCGAGCCAATAACCAGGTCGCCGGGCAAAACAATCCCTTTTTCAGGAAGCAGCGCATGCTCAATCCCCATACGTCCAATTTCAAAATAGTTCTTTATCCCATGCTCTTTGGCAAAATCAGCCAAAACCTTACATTGGTTAGCGCTTTTTAAATCTTTAGCCGGGGCAAAATGATCTGGAACTAATACAATCTTATTTTTACTAAAAACATGTTTAAAACCGGATTTTTTAAACTCCGAGATAGCTAAAGGAGCAGTAATATCATTAGCCAAAGCAACATCAACTTTAGCCTGGATAAATTCACCAGGCTTAATTGACTTTTGCCCTGAATGCTTTAATAAGATTTTCTCTGCTATTGTATAAGGCATAACAAACTTTGAGATATTAAATTATCATTTAATTATTGGGTGTTGTTCCTACCTCGCCAATCTCGGTAGGATGGCACTAGACTAAATCTATAAAGTGCTTAATTTAAACTTCTTTACTATAAGAGAAGCATTGTGCCCACCGAATCCTAAAGAATTAGACATGCAGGCTACTACATTTGTTTTACGCGCTATATTAGGCACGTAATCCAGGTCGCACTCCGGATCAGGATGTTCATAATTAATCGTAGGAGGAACAACTCCGTCTCTAATTGCCAAACAGCAGACCACAAACTCCACCCCGCCTGCTGCGCCCAAAAGATGGCCGGTTACAGATTTTGTAGAAGAAACCATTACCTTCTTACTATACTCACCAAAAACCTTCTTCATAGATAAAGTCTCAATCTTATCATTTAACTTAGTTGATGTTCCATGCGCATTTATATAAGATATTTCAGCAGGATTCATCTGCGCGTCTTTTAACGCCATAACCATTGCCTGGGCAGCCCCGGATCCATCTGGATCAGGTGCAGTTATATGATAAGCATCACAGCTCATACCATAGCCAACAATTTCAGCGATAATATTGGCATTTCTTTTTTGCGCATGTTCTAAACTCTCTAAAACAACCAGACCGCTTCCCTCAGCCATTACAAAACCATCGCGGTCGCGGTCAAATGGACGACTGGCCTTCTGGGGGTCATTATTCCTAGTAGAAAGTGCCTTTAACGCACAAAAACCACCAACTGCGGTAGGCACAATACAGCTTTCCGTGCCTCCGGTTAACATTACATCCGCATCTCCATAAAGGATCGTCCTGTACGCCTCGCCTATGGCATGCGAACCCGAAGCACAGGCAGTAGCCACGCAAGAGTTCGGGCCTTTTAATCCATGAATAATAGCGACCAAACCGCTTGCCTCGTTAACAATAAGCATAGGAATAAGGAATGGAGACAGCCTGGAAGGCCCCTTATTAAGCAAAATTTTATGTTCCTCTTCGATAGTATGCAAACTGCCGATACCTGAGCCAATAATTACCCCTATGCGAGTTCTATCTTCTTTATTCAAATCCAAACCGGAAGATTCTATTGCCTGCTTAGCCGCAGCTACAGCAAACTGCACAAACCCCGCCGTTCTTTTAATATCTTTCAGGGAAATCCCATAAATGATCGGGTCAAAATTCTTTACTTCTGCGGAAATGCGAGAATCAAAAGCTGTTGCATCAAAGCTGGTAATCGGCCCAACCCCGCTTTTGCCATCTTTCAAAGATTGCCAAAATCCAGATACATCATTGCCTACCGGAGTAATTGTGCCTAAGCCTGTAATTACTACTCTCTTTTTCATTAAATAAGCACCTTAAGCTTTTATCTAGCGAAATCCTACCGAATTCACGAGGTAGGATGAACACTTCTTATTGTACGAAACCCGCCGAATATGCCAAAATCGTCTTCGCTGATTTTGGCATGGTTTCTGAGGCGAGAGCATACTCTGAATAATTTCATAACTCAAAATTTACCCCGCAAAAACTAAAATGCGGGGTAAATTGTTTATTTAATGCTATCTAAAATTATTATTTGGCGCTTTTCTCATCAATATACTTCATGGCATCGCCAACAGTAGTAATCTTTTCAGCGTCCTCATCAGGAATTTCAATGCCAAACTCTTCTTCTAGGGCCATAACCAGCTCTACAGTGTCAAGTGAATCCGCGCCTAAGTCATCGACAAATGATGCCTCAGGAGTTACCTCTTCGGGTTTTACACCTAACTGTTCTGCTATAATAGATTTTACTTTCTCTTGTACTGCCATTCTTTTTTCCTCATTGTGTAGAAACTCATACCTTACGCCATGACCATGCCGCCATCAATCGTGATTACCTGCCCGGTTATATAACTTGACTCAGCAGAAGCTAAAAACAAACAGATGTTTGCTACATCCTGAGGTGTCCCAAGCTTAGCTAAAGGTATTGCCTCCAGCATCTTCTTTTTTATATCCTCAGGGAGCTTGGCGGTCATCTCTGTTTGGATAAATCCCGGAGCTACAGCATTGGCATTAATATTACGGCTGGCTAATTCTTTAGCTACTGTTTTTGTAAGAGCGATTATCCCTGCTTTTGAAGCAGCATAATTTGCCTGGCCGGGGTTCCCCATCAAACCGATTATCGAAGCGATACTGATTATCCGTCCGCTTCTTTGTTTCATCATCGGCCTGGATACGGCCTTGATGCAGTTAAATGTACCCTTAAGGTTAACATTAATCACTGCATCCCAATCTGCCTGAGACATTCTGAGTAAAAGATTGTCTTTAGTAATCCCAGCGTTGTTAACTAATATATCAACCTTTCCCATTTTGTCAAGAATTTTATTTACCCCTTCTTCCACCTTTTCGTAGTTAGTCACATCCATCTCCAAAGCCAATACCTTACGGCCTAAATCTTGAATTTCAAGAGCAGTTTTCTGGGCTATTTCTAAGTTAACATCAGCCACAACAATATCCGCTCCCTCTCTGGCAAAAGTCAGGGCAATGGCCTGGCCTATTCCTCTTGCTCCACCTGTGATCAAAGCTACCTTATCCTTTAACCTCATCTTATCCTCCTACAATCGCCTGCTCAATATCGGCGCTTACCTCTATATTTGTAACTTTAGCATTACTGTCAATGCGGCGCATCAGGCCCTTTAAAATCTTTCCCGGACCAAATTCAATAAAACTCATTACCCCATTAGACAACATGAATCTCATCGAATCTTCCCATCTTACTGAAGACCTTATCTGATAAACCAGGTTTTCTATTATTTGACTAACTTTATATTGCGGCTGCGCAGTATAATTACTGACCACGGGTACCTTGGGCTCAGAAATCGATATATTATCCAAAACAAGCTTTAATTCTACTGAAGCTTCAAACATTAAGGTTGAATGAAAGCCACCGCTCACTTCAAGAGGAATCACCTTTTTTGCCCCTGCCTGACTGCACAACTCCATAGCCTGACTTACTGCTTCTGCTTTTCCCGTGATAACTATCTGGCCTGGACAGTTTAGATTAGCAATCTCAGCACCAGATTTCAGGCAAATTTCTTTTATTTCTTCTACGTGTAATTCTAAAACCGCGGCCATTCTTCCGGGGTGTTTTCTGGAAGCCTCTTCCATTAACTGGCCTCTTCTTCTTATTAAACGGATGCCATTATCAAAAGTCAATGCGCCTGCGGCAATTAAAGCGGAATACTCCCCTAAGCTTAGGCCCGCAACAAAAGAAGGAACCAGATTTGACCTAGCCTTAAAAACCTCAAAGGCTGCGATACTCACAGTTACGATCGCCGGCTGAGAAACATCAGTTGATTTTAGTTTCTCTTCGGGGCCATCAAAACAAGCCTTTTTTAATTCAAAACCCAGCAACTCCTCTGCCCTATCAAATACCTTGGCTGCTTCAGGGAAAGACTCATACAAATCTTTACCCATACCTACATATTGGCTACCCTGGCCGGCAAAAAGATAACCTACCACTCAATGACACAGGCGCCCCAGACTAAACCTGCTCCAAATGCATCCAGGAGAATAATATCCCCTTTTTTAACCTTACCCTCCTGCACTGCTTCACAGAGTGCAGTAACCGTGGAAGCGCTGGACATGTTCCCGCATCTTTCTATATTTAGATAAACCCGTTCTTCAGGAATACCCAATTTTTTGGCTACAGCCATAATGATACGCGCGTTTGCCTGATGCGGAATAATCAGGTCCACATCAGCAAAACTCATGCCTGCCTGTTTCAAAACAATTTCCGCGGCTTTAGTCATAGTATTAACCGCGATCTTAAATAACTCATTCCCCTGCATTTTTAAGTAATGCTGGCGATTTCTTACGGTCTCAGTAGTTGTCGGGTTCGCTGAGCCTCCGGCAGGCAAATTTAGTATCCCCACTTTTGAACCATCACAACCCAGATAAGTAGAAATAATCCCCCTGCTTTTTACTTCTGACAAAACTACTGCTCCGGCACCGTCTCCGAACAAAACACAGGTATTGCGATCCTGCCAATCTGTGATAGAAGATAAAACCTCAACACCAACGACCAGCGCATTTTTATAAGTAGAGCAGGCAATAAACTGTTGCGCCACAGAAAGCCCATATACAAAACCTGCGCAGGCAGCAGAAATATCAAAACATGCGGCGCCTTTAGCAGCGAGCTTATTTTGTAGAATAGCAGCTACCGAAGGAAAAGGCATATCACCGGTAATTGTCGCCACAACAATAAGGTCCAAATCTTCAGGTTTAAGTTTAGCGTTTTTTAATGCCTGCTCAGCAGCCTTAAAAGCTAAATCCGAGGCGGCTTGGCCTTTTGCTGCCAAATGCCTTTGTTTTATACCGGTACGCGTAGTAATCCACTCATCAGAAGTATCGACCATTTTTTCAAGGTCAATATTAGTCAATATTCTCTCTGGCAGGTATTCGCCTACCCCGATAATCCCAACTTTCTTCAAATCAAACCTCTCTATCTTAATGCTTCAAGGATCTTGGCATTAACCTGACGCTAAATCTCTTCCTTGGCAACCCTGACGGCATTCTTAATCGCTCTCTTGTTTGAACGGCCATGGCCGATAATCACCACGCCGTTAACTCCCAACAAGAGCGCTCCGCCATACTCAGCATAATCAATTTCTTTTTTAAAACGTTTAAGGCTAGGTATCATAAAGATCAAACCGATCTTACCCCAAATACTGCTTAAAAGATGCCGCTTCAAAAATGTCTGCATTGCTTCTGCGGCGCTCTCCGAAACCTTTAAAGCCACATTACCTACAAAACCATCGCAGATAATAATATCACACTTACCGGTAAAGAGATCCCTGCCTTCTACATTGCCGATAAAATTAAGTTTGCTCTTTTCTAAAAGTTCATAAGCTTCCCGGATAAATTCCGTGCCTTTTTTCTCTTCTTCTCCAATATTCAACAACCCTACGGTAGGATTAGCCTTATTTAAAATATTCTTGCAATAGGCATCCGCCATAATCCCATATTGCAACAACTGGGTAGGCTTAGGGTCGATGTTAGCACCGACATCAATAATCAAAGAATTACCCTTTAAGGTAGGAGTAATAATACCGATCCCCGGACGCTCAATACCCGGAAGAAGCCCTAGCCCTAAAGTCCCTGCGCAAACCACGGCACCCGTATTGCCGGCGCTAAAAAATGCGTCTGCCTTGCCCTCTTTTACCAGGTTAACACCAAGAACAATAGAAGAGTTCCTCTTCCTTCTGACGCTGGTCGCAGCAGATTCGCACATCTCAATTACCTCAGAGGCATGCTGCACGCTAATTTTACTACCCGTATATTTAGCCTTCTTTAAAAAGGCTTCAATTTTCGGCTGGTCTCCCACAAGCACAACTTCCAGATCATATTCTTTTACCGCCAGCAGGCTTCCTTCAATAACTACGCCAGGGGCATGATCGCCGCCCATAGCATCAACAACTATTTTCATTCTTTTCTCCTAATATACCTACTTCTTCCCGCCTATCAAAGCTCGGAGGTGCTTACCCTGTCTCGTAAACTCGACAGGGTTTCACTAAATCAAAACTTTAAGGTACTCATTTTTTCTTCTTTTTCTCTTTTACTTTGATTTCCATGACCTGACGGCCATCATAATAACCGCAGACCAGGCAAACGCGATGGGAAAGTTTTAGCTGTTTGCATTGCGGGCAAGGCATTAAATTTGTTTTTTTAATCTTCCAGTGCGTACGACGCTTTCGGCCGCGTTGTGCTGAATGTTTTCTTTTAGGTAGAGCCACAGTTACATCCTCCTTCGTTTTTGTTTTTACCGCATTTTACACAAAGCCCTTTACAGTTTAGATTACATAAAGGCTTTATGGGGTAATCTAATATTACCTCTTCCCTTATTTCGGGAGTTAAATCAATAGAGGTGGCGCTGTTATCAATCGGGTAACTGAGCTGCGCATTTTTATTAAACTGCCACTCAAATTCCTCAAGGCAGCGGGAACAAGCGGCAGCAAGAACCGCGTAAATATTCAAATCTACGATCAGCGCATTGATCACCCGGGAAACCTGCGCCTTTATTTTCAAATTGGAATGAAACTTTATCAACTCGGTCTCAAGCTCAAGCTCTGCCGGGTTAATCTCTTCTTCTAAAAACAGGCCCTCTAAAGTCACAACCTGGTTAATTAATATCTTCACTATTTTCTACGTAATCTTTTCTGTAATGCCTTAGCCACAAAATCCGGTACAAAGCTTGAAAGGTCCGCTCCCAAATTAGCCACTTCTTTAATCAACCTTGCCGAAAGATAACTATAAGATTCATGCGGCATAAGAAAAATCGTTTCAATATCACTGGATAGCTTGCGGTTAGTCAAGGCCATCTGAAATTCATACTCAAAATCCGAAAGCATGCGCACTCCGCGCACCAAAACCTTGGCCTTCATTTTATGGGCAAAATCTACGACCAAGCCGTCAAAATGCGTAACCGTTACTCCATCCATTCCGGCGGTAGCTTTTTTAAGCATCGCTACTCTATCGGCAACGCTAAAGATCGGCTTTTTATGGGGATTATGCGCCACCGCCACGATTACGTCATGAAAAATCTCATGCGCACGGCAAATCAAATCAATATGCCCGTTAGTTACCGGGTCAAATGTTCCTGGATATAAAGCAATCTGACACATCGCTAACCTTTCTTCCTGAAAATAGAAAGCCAGGTATCTCCGTACTTGGCTTCTTTAATTAAACTAAAATTTAGGCTAGGTTCAGGCAGTAGTTCTGTCTTAAGATGCTGCACGATTATCAAACCATTGGGCGTTAATATATCATAACCCTCCAGGGTATGCAAGATTTTTTTTGCCATACCCTCATGATACGGCGGATCAAGGAATATAATATCAAAACTCTTTTTATCTTGAGCCAGCAGCTTAATTGCTTTCTCTGCATCCAGATAATACAGGTTACAGTTAGGGGCCCTAAGAAGAGATATGTTCTTCTTTATCGCCAATACGGAGTTATGATTGCACTCAACCATAGTCAGCTCCCTAATGCCGCGGGAAAGCGCCTCAAACCCCACTGCCCCTGAACCGGCATATAGCTCTAAGAACGACAATCCCTCCACATCTCCCAATATATCAAAGGCTGCCTTACGCACCTTATCTTGGGTTGGACGGATACCCCTGGGCATAAATAATTTACGATTACGGTATTTTCCTGTAGTTATACGCATATTAACCCACAAGCATTAATTTCTCATACTCCGGGAATCTCTGTAGAAGCTTTTCTTTTAATAGCTGATGCGGCCGCTCTTCTAAGCGGGCATCCTGACTAAGAAGCTTTATAGCCTCCTGGCGAGCTGCTTTAAGCAACTGCATCTGGGTAAGCGAATTGGCAAGCTTGAGCTCTGCCAAACCATGCTGCCGGTTGCCGAAAAACTCTCCCGGACCCCTGATTTTTAAATCCTCTTCCGAAATACGAAAGCCATCGCTTGAAGAAACCATCGCCTGCAATCTTGCCCTCGACTCCTCAGTCTGCGCATCAGAAATAAGGATGCAAAATGACTGCAGGTTACCCCTGCCGATTCTTCCGCGTAACTGGTGCAGCTGGCTTAAGCCAAAACGTTCAGCATAAGCAACAATCATACAAGTAGCATTGGGGATGTCAATACCTACTTCCAGAATAGTAGTCGAGACCAAAAGATCCAGCTCTTTATTCCTAAACTTAAGCATAATCTCTTGCTGCTCTTTTGCCTTAAGCTTTCCATGAATAAGCCCGAGCCGAAAACCCTTAAACTCGCCTTCCCTTAACTCCACAAACATCTTTTTAGCACCGGCAATATCTAAAGCATAAGATTCTTCAATTACCGGATAAATAATATAAGCCTGGCGGCCATAGTTGAGCTCTTCCTTGGCAATCGTAAAACCCTTTTCCCTGCCCTGCTGGCTAAAATGCAGTGTCTTTACCGGAATTCTACCTGCAGGCAGCTGATTAATTACCGAGATATCTAGGTCGCCATAGAGAGTAATCGCCAAGGTGCGCGGGATTGGCGTAGCAGTCAGGATTAATACATCAGGATTGTTACCCTTCTTAGGTAATAGCGCCCTTTGCCCCACCCCAAATTTGTGTTGTTCATCAATCACGGTAAAACTCAAAGCCTTAAACCTTAGTTCTTCCTGCAAAAGGGCGTGCGTGCCGATGACCAGATTAATTTCTCCCTCTTTAACCTCTTGGTATATTTTCTCCTTCTCTTTATCCTGGCCGGTTAATAAACCCACACGTATTTTACACCCGCTAAAAACTAATCCTGCTAACTGAGCAGTTATCTTTGTATAGTGCTGCCGAGCAAGAATCTCTGTCGGCACCATAAAAGCTGCCTGATATCCGCTTTGGATCGCAATCAAGCAAGCCAGGGTAGCGACCACGGTCTTGCCTGACCCAACATCTCCTTGCAAGAGCCGCTGCATGGCTTGACCAGATGCCATATCTGTTTTTATCTCCTCTAATACCTTCTGCTGCGCAGAAGTTAGCTTAAAAGGGAGCCCGGAAATAAAATCATCGATTAATTTGCCATCAATAGCATGCCTTATTCCTTTTTTTTCTTTACGCCTTAATTTTCTTAAAACAAGGGGTAGTTGAAAAATAAAAAACTCCTCAAAGCTTAATCGCATCAACGCCTGTTTCTGCAGAGTAAGCTCTTGTGGAAAATGGATGTTTAACAAACTCTGCGCTAAATTAAGCAGGTTATTGCGGCTGCGTAAATCAAATGGCAGGTAATCTTTAATCTTTGGCAAAAACTCATCGATGGCATTCTTGATCAGTTGGCGCATGCTGCGCTGGCTGAATCCTTGAGGCAAGGTATAAATCGGGACAATCCGGCCGATGTTTAATGAATCATCATCTTCGCAATCAATAAATTCAAACTCCGGGTTATTCATCTGCATCCTGCCGTTATACATCTCGACCTTGCCGTAAAGGATTAAAGAAGCCCCGGTTTCAAGATATTCCTTTAAGTACGGCTGATTAAACCAAACACAGTTAATTTTCCCTGTCTTATCCGCTAAGGCCGCTTCAGTTATGCTAAATGCGCGCCTGCGCCAGGAGTTACGCTGGCCTCCGGATAAAACTTCTGTTTTTATAGTATAGAAATCTCCTTCCTTAAGCTCAGAAATATTTGAAAAATTTGTGCGGTCTTCATAGCGGCGGGGGAAATAATACAACAACTCTTCAATCGTATTTATGCCCCTGAGAGCAAAGCTTTTCGCCCGCTTTGGCCCGATCCCCTTTAGATATTGAATGGATGTATTTTGTGCCATGGATTTATTATACTATAAAAATAACAAAAACCGCTCCAAAAATATATTTTCGGGGTACTTGAAAATCAGATGTTAATGTGGCATACTTATTATGTATTAGAAACGGAGCATGCAACGAGGAGGATAGTAACGATAGCGAAAGCTATTAGGCCTATCACCTACAAGAAACCCCGGAGAAACACCCCGGGGATTTTTGTTAGTGAGGGCATAACTTACGGAAGCGCTGAAAGCGCAACGTAAGTTATCTGCCCGAACTAATCCTGCACCTACGAGAAAATTCCAGAGAATTTTCGAGTGTTTAGGTGCAGGATCTTTGCGAATGCAGTATCCGCGAATTAATCCTTGCGGCTGCGAGAAAATTCGTTTCTAATTTTCGAGGCGTTTAGGCGCAAGGATATTGCCTATTTAAAACATTGGCGAAGAAATCTTCTTCGCAGGCTAAGGATCTTGAGAAACGTCTAGACGCAAGGATCTTTCCGTATAGCGCTTTGCTACAGGTATCTTTGTATAGAAATGTTCTCCAGGAGTACCAAGGCAAAAGGTTTTGCATATTTTAAACCATCGTGGGGGCAGCGATTTTTCGCAACATTTGTCAACTGGTAGTTGTCAAATTTCTTACACCACAATATCAATCTTCTTCCCGCTAAACTCCACGCAATCTCCTAAGCGAAGCTTCCGGCGAATACGTGATTCAACAACTCCATTGACCTTAACCAAACCTGCCTGGATCTGCTGCTTAGCTTCAGCGCCGCTTACAACAAACTCCAAAACTTTTAGTATATTATCCAGCTCAACAAATTCAGTCTTTAGTTTAAATTCCATAATTTAAATTGCAAAGCGGCTCCTGATCTTGCTCTCCTTTAATATGAATTAGAGTTACAAATAATTTTACTCTAAACTTAACTTAATGTAAAAAGGTATTCCATTCAGGACAAACAGCAATATTACACAAAGGGTCGACTTCTCTATATTCAGACTAAAGAAGAAACAAAAAAGCCCATAGTAAAAATTACGCGCTTAAGCATCCAGGAATGAAACGCCAACTAATTATTTTCAAATAGGAATTTTTATGGAATATAAAGGCGCATGTTGCTGAGCGCCATAAATATCGGTATCTCCTATTCCACCCGAAGCCACAGTTCTGGGAATAGTGATCTTAATTGCCCAGGCTTGAGCAAAATTATAAATTTCAGCCTTATCCTCATTTTCTAACCGATACATCTTGGCGATGAGCTTCTTATTTATAACACCGGACTTTACGGTTTTTTCGTAGTACACTAAATTATCAAAGAAGATATCCATGGTAAATAAGAAAGGCTTGGCATTTTTACTCCGGATAATCGTGGCTATATCAGCAATATTAACCAACTTAACCATTATATCTCCTCAAGACTTATGGGAAATAACGCGGTCGGGCTGTCAACTTCTACCAAATGATAGATATTAAACTCAAAAACTTCTCCCACGTCAATATTTTCCGGCGAATAAAGCATGGCTAAGTTTCCGGCGGTTGCCTTGCATCCCGGATAATCAAAATGCATACTTAAATGCGAAAGGTATCCGCAAATTGTGCTAGCCAGCTCTTGTGTTTTAGCCACCACCTCACCAACAAACCCCAGTTCAAAAGGCCGGGTATCTTTTATGTATTCGACTTTTCCCAAAACTCCATTTTTACCATAGACATGGAACAAAATCTGAAAGTCATCAGCCACGTCATGGAAAAAATCCTTAGTGTTTTTCATCACTCCATCAATTAAATAATCTATCTGGCTAATCATAATTGGGTCCCTAACCCCGGCAATAAAAACCGTTCGATACCCTACCTTAGCCGCGCCTTCAACCTTTACTGTATATGTATCTTTAATAAATTTAGTCCCACTCACCTTGGTCATACGGCCGGTTTGTTCGAATACCGTCTGGCTTAAATCCAGCGCCCCTCCGGGAAGCCCGGCTTTAATAGGATTACATTCTTCATAAAGAGAATGGTCCGCTACGGATTTAGGAGTACATTTGCTTCTGGGGTTCATCGGCTCTACTAAGAAATATCCTTTTCTAATTGTGCCTAAAATCGGCTCAAAGCCGGAAGAAGGCTCTGCCGCCATAGAACCACATTCAAGTATTTTTCCCATATGCTCAGCCAAAGCCTCATCAAAACCATCCATAATGGGAAGTGCCGCCATCATAGCTGGATCATAAGCTCGTCCGGCAATAATTACATCCGGCTTTAATTTTAGCGCTTCGATAAAAGGCTCAACTCCCATTTGGGCTACAATATTAGTGGCTCTATCCACTTCTTCTACAGTTAAAGCTTTACCGGACTCAAAAGTGCGCACCTTACCTTGTTTAACCGCATTTTTTAAAAAATCTTTAGCGATATCCCCGGTAATAGTAGCTAATTTAAAATGGAGATTTTTCTCTTTGGCAATTTCTTTTACAATATTAATGGTCCACTCCAGAGTAGATTTAGTACCGGGGCCACAGGCCGAACCCACTAATAAAGGGATATTATTTTTATCCCGCGCTAGTAACAATATCTCAAGATCCCTTTTTATCATCATTTTATTGGAAATTGACCGTCCCTTGCCAAGAAAATACGGGCCAGGATCAGTTGAGCCCGCATCAACTGCAATAGCGTGGGGATTGCGCTTCATGCCCTCTTCAAACAATACTTCAGGGAAACCGCTTCCAATTGAACCATTAGGGGTTAAAATCCTGATTTCATGCATAATTAGGTAAAGTATACAGAAAACAAATCTAATTGTCTATCTTTATATATTTAATAGGAAAAGAGGCAGATCAATATATCAAAACTATTGCCTTATTATATCCCAAATCTCTTTGAGTTTCTGCTGCCAGGATTTCGACTTCTTCAAAACAATGCGCTGCTGTGTCTGGCTTGACAATTTATCGAAAAACTCCTTAACTTTTGGATATTGTTCTTTAGGAGTCTCAATACGTTTATGCTTGACTACTTCTCGAATTATTACCTTGTCCTTATCCCGCTTGTATTCTCTTTTCAAACTAAGAAAACCAATATCTTTATCTATATTGCTTGGTATCGAAAGAGCCCGGAATCCTTTGGGGATCTGATAAATTGCTGTCTCTTCATCGCAATCATTAACAGGGAAAAAAATCGGGTTTTCTCGCTTCTCTTTTGTAAGCTCAATGTTTCTTCGGTATCCGGATACATCAATAATTATCATTCCATCACTGACAATATATGCAGCCCGTTGCTTTATTTTGACATAGCTTTTTATCCGCCCGTATCGATTATCGAAATTACCCCATCGACGTTCTAAAACCTCTCCGCCATCAGCTAGCATCGCATTCAAATCCTTAAAAAAGTCTTCTTTCTGTGTATTGTTGAGACTTTTTATCTTTTCTCTTAAATCAATAGAAGTACTCAGTGGCCAAAGAGATGTTATTTCAGTCAAAGCTGAACCATCAGCATTAATTACAATATTTTCATCTTTTCTGGTATAGCCCCTCCCTTCGGCAAATATCGGTAACCTTCCAAACTCCCCGCCATCTTGCGTAATAATAAAAGTATAGGCATTCTGATAGGGAAAAGGATATTCTCCAATATCGTACCCTTTAAGCTGAGGATCTACATAGAAATTCTTACCCGCTTCATCTTTAATCCTCACAACCACATGATTAAATAATGTGGGGATAGGTAGATCGTATTGGGGATCGGTGATAGAAAACTCATCCATGAATAAAGCTACATTTGATTCAGTTCCTGCGACTTTAAACATAGCTACACAAAGTAGAGCAAGATCTTTGCAATCGCCATATTTATTTTTAAAAACCTGATCCGTTGAATGAGGCTTAAATGAATATTCACCTAGAGACATGGAAACATACCGAAAATTATCCTGGATATACTCTAAAATGGCCCTCACCTTATCTTTGAGAATAAGCTTTCCTGTAATAGCCTTTTGTGCCGCAGCTTTTATGTCTGGAGTAATCTTTATGTTCTTTTGCACTAAATCATAGTACCAATTAGACATATCTTTCCAGCTCTTAATAGACGAAAACTCAACCACTTCTGGGATGTCTTTTAACTGCGGCGGGGGGACATAATCTTCATCTTTGCGCTCATCGTAAACATCTGGTATCTCCCAAGAATATGTTATGGTAGCATGATTTTGGGTGATCTTTGGCTTATAAGTAAGATTAAATTCTTTATATTTGATATTTAGTTTCTTTGGCAGGATAATGGCTGTTTTAAAAAGCTTAGTAGGATTATTCGGTGTGAAATAAATTACTTTCCAGAAGGCATTCTTAATTTGTGATCCCTTGGATTCAATTACGACTTTATATTCAATGACTGATCCAACATTAACCTCGGGCATCGTAACCATCTTAACCATGGCATTCGAATAAATAGGATAAGACTCATACAAACTGACATCATTAGTCTTTGTGTATTTGTGCTTCTTGCCATCAGGGGTTGTTGTATAAGCAGAAAATTCTATTATTCTATCCTTCTCCTTGTCATACCAAATCGGTATTTCCCCCATAGAACGGGCTTCTTCTTTAAGGATTTCTAGCTTCCTATATTCTTCTTTCCTATATGACCAATCTTCATTGACCTTGATCGTTTCCCTATCTTCAAGAAATATAAAATCCTTGTCCTGGTGTTTTTCTTCAAAGCTTTGTATCTTCTCTTCGGCAAAAGCTAATCCAAGACAAAGACTGATTATTCCTATAAGTGCGATCAATTTCTTCATTTGTTTTCCCTCAATACCCTAACTACCCCTGACAAACAAAAAACCTTCGCTCGGCATACTTGCCTGTAGCGAAGGTTTTACTTTTTTAACGTCCGGGACTTCCCCCTTCAAACGCGGGACGATACCTATTTCTTATATAATAGCGCCTTTTCATTGAATGTCAAGGAGACTTGCGGCTTTATGCTGGGCTTTATGCTTTGCCATCTATCATCCTCTTCAATACTCTTTCCATATCGCATCCAACGCATCAGCCGCACGCATACGCAGCTTAATATCCACTAAATCAGAAACCTCAGTATCTTCAAGGTTGATTTCAACCGTAGGCCGGCCAAGATGATTTGCCGCTACCATCGGCTGCTTTATATACGGAAAAACGCTGCTCGTGCCGATTGAAAAATAAATATCAAATCCCCGCGCCAGCTCACTGTCAAGCACATTTAGCTTATCTTCCGGCAACATTTCTCCGAAAAAAACCACCTCCGGCCTGACTATGCCCGTACAATTTGAGCATTTTGGTGGTATCTCTATCCCGCTATAATCTTTGACTACGCCTTGCCACCCGCATCTCCTGCAGGCTAATTTATGTATATCACCATGGATATCAATTATATTGTGCGAGCCGGCGGCGCGATGGAATCCATCAATGTTCTGTGTCAACACCCAGACCCGATCAAGGTGCTTTTCCATTTCCGCAATTACTTCATGGCCACGGTTAAATTTGGCATTGCGGCAATTCCTCTCTATCTGTGAAAGGTATTTCCAGGTTACTGCCGGCTGCCTACACAAGGTTTCTCCTGCCAAGGCCTTTTCTACAGAGATACCATCTTCGGTCAACTTATCATTATACAGCCCGCCGATACCCCGATATGTTGGTAAACCAGAATCCGCGGAAAGCCCGGCCCCCGTAATAAACAAAACACTCTTGCAGTTTCTTAATAACTTGACGGTTTTGGCAATAGCTTCGGAATTGTTATTCATTTATGTTTAGGACAGGACCTGCCTTTATACGGATAAATTGAACTATCCCCTTTATTCCCTATCTCAACTATGCTTCAGCCAAATCCCCAAAGCTGCCTACAGCGATAAGATACCCTTTTGCTCTCTCCGCTAGCTTATAACGGTTTACAATACCCCAGAATACCTGGCTATGATCAGGGGTTACTAAATGCGCCAGCTCGTGGATAATAACATAATCTCTTACCCACTGCGGCATACTACTTATGCGGTGGGATATACGGATAGAGCCGGTGCGAAAATTACAGCAGCCGAACTTGGATTCCTGGCCAGTGACGTATTTAATGGAATTAACCTTAAGCTTATTTTCAAAATACCGCCTATTAAATTCTTCTGCCCTAGAGGTAAGATTTTCACTTTTATTCAATTCTTCTTTTAGGTGTTTTCGCTCTATCCTCGCTTTAAGCCCGGCAATAACTTCCTGCAAACGGACTTCAGGCATGTTTTCCGGAGCCCTGACAACGAGAATATACTTTACCAACCGCGCGCTTACGCTGCGCCTTCTCTTTTTGCTACGCAATATTTTAATCGCGCTTATATTCAAAGGCAACTTTTTCTAAACTCTCCAAATTAAGTATTGATCTGCCCATAAATGTTTCTAAGCAGAAATTACTAAAAGGCTTAGCAGAAAACTAATGAAGCTAAAAAGAATATAACCCCAGAAAGCCGGCCAAAAACCCGTAATCACGAAGCCCTTGACAATCTTGGAGGCAAGAAGAAAAAGCGCTCCGTTGATAAAAAGGGTAAATACCCCTAAGGTAACGATATTGATCGGTAATGTGATCAGGATAATCAAAGGCCTCAAGAAGGCGTTGATGATCCCCAGCACCAAGGCAATCGCCAGGACAGTGGCAGTGCTTGAAACCTCTATGCCCCTTACAATGTGCGCGACAATAAAAAGTGAAAGCGAGCTGATTCCCCATCTTACTAAGAATTGCGTCATCTGAAGCCCTCCTTTATTTTACCCTACTCAACACTTTTTCTTCCTTCGACATACTTACAAAAACCGCAATCTTGGCCGCTTACCGGCATTATATCGCTGATTAAGCACTTATGTATATTTAATTCGGTATTATTTACAGCGAGTTATATAGACTGTCTACAGTTTCTCCAAATCATCATCCCAACTTTTATTCACCTCTTCTATACATGCATCATACGGGATAAGCGGCTTCTCAAGTTCTGCCTTTGTCGCATCAGAAAGCTTCCGATTCCTAACTATCTCCACGCCTGCCTTTCTTAATAATTGATTGTAGTTTTACACTTCGCCAGATATCACATAAAACGTCTTATCTATTTTATCTGTCCTTTTCTCTAGGCAAAGAAAACTTAAACTCACCTTGATCCGAAGACTTGAATGACTTTTTTCCAGACCTTAGCTGTTCTACACTTGAAATTAATCTATCTGCGCTAAATTCATTTTTAGGTGCCTCAAAGATTGAGCCTGAACTCATGAATTCATTACTGCCCTGGTTAAAAATACCGGTGGGACTCCTAAACTCTCCAGAATTTACATTTTTAAGGATCGTTTTACTGGAAAATAATCTTTGGGTAGTAAACTCTCCATCAGTAGTGATACCAAGTTTGAAATTAAATACCCCGCTTAGAGATGCAAATTCACCGGGTTTTTCTTTATGGTGAACCTTTGAATTTGAATAGATAATTCCGGCATGAGCAAAAATAGAAAAATGAAGTAAGATTACTAAAGTTATTGTTGGTTGTTTCTTATCCATTTATTAAGATTACCTCGCAATAACTCAATAAGCCCCACCATCTCTTCTCTCGTCTTCGCACGAGATGACTTCTCCCTTAAAGGACGAATATTACGTATCCCCTTAGTATACCAACCAAAGAATTTGCGAAATAAAATTACTCCATTTCTTTCTTCATAAAAAGCTATTGAAGCGTCTAAATGCTCTAGCATTATTTTGATTACCTTGGCTCTTGCGGGCCTTGCGATAACCTTACCGGTTTTTAAGAATTCCTTGATTTCTTTAAATATCCACGGATTTCCGAATGAACCGCGGGCAATAACCAATGCATCGCAATTTGTTTCGCTAAGCATCTTTTTGGCTAACTTGGCTGAGAATACATCACCGCTGGCAATAACCGGGATACTTAATGCCTTCTTTACCTTTGCGATTAATTCATAATCCACGTTGCCGCCATATTCCTGAATCTTGGTCCTTCCATGGATAAATACGCCGCTGACTCCGGCATCCTGAGCATAAAGCGCTACTTCCCTAGCATTAATACTATCTTTATCCCAGCCCAGGCGCATCTTTACGGTTACCGGGATTTTAGAATTCCTTACCACTAACTTAAGTAATTTATTAAGTTTCTTAGGCTCTTTTAGCAGGGCTGCCCCTTCGCCTCTACGAACTACTTTTTTTGCCGGACATGCGGCGTTAAAATCCATAATATCAAATTCGTAAGTTCTCAAGACATCCAAAGCCTTTAAAATATACTTCTCCTCGCATCCTAATATCTGGACACCAAGAGGTTTATCCTCGGCCAAAGTAGAAAGCATATGACGGGTCTTTCTGCTCTTGTGCGAGATTGAGCGGCAATTAATCATCTCTACAAAAGCCAGCTCCGCGCCAAATTTACGGCAGAGCATGCGAAATGGCAGATCAGTAATCCCGGCCATCGGCGCCAGGATTAAATTTGATTTTAGTTTTAAGTTACTGATTTTAAGCATAGATAATAAATCTGATATTTATCTAATTATTGATAGCACCTTAGCAAATCCCAGAATAATGAGGGCTATAGAAAAGATAAGCTTAGTATTATAAACAAAACAGGTGGATTCTTTATGCGCGATCTTTAATTTCTTGATTTCAATGTAAGGCACGGGCGCGCGCCTATACCAACCAACAACCTCTACTTCTTCATTTATATACCTAGCTGCCCTTAAGAGGCCAAAGAGAAAATTAAATATTCCCAGCGGCTGGCGGTAATCCAGGAAAATAATCCCGGTTTCATCCTGCATCACAAAATCTTCTGAGAAAATAAGCCCGGGAACTCCCCTTCCGATAATCTTGCCTCTTATCAGGCAAGGTACTGGCCGGATCGCGGAAACTTTAATCTTACTCAACAGGTTTTTAATATTCAATACAGGAAAATCGGAGTCAGGATAAGAAAATAGAGTGTGTATTAAATAGGCAGAGCCAAAAACAAATGCTCCGAACCATAAAAAGAACGCCTCCTTTTTTACTATAAACAAGGTAATACTCGCAACAAAGGCAATAAAAGGGAAGGCCTTAATTGACAAATCAAGCAGGAAATCATCCCAATACGATTCCGGCCTGCGCTGATTAAACTCTACATAAGGATCTTTTCCTAATACCCTGGACTGGTTACTTAGGAACCTTAGCCTTTTGGCGATCAATGGATGCGTTGACTGTAATTCATAATATGCAGCCCAGGGATTCCAAAGATCCCATTTCGCCGCGCCTCTTAGTTTCTCCTTATCAACCTCTCCTCCCATACTACGCGGGCCTGAATAACCACTCACCGCCAGAATATTCGCTGTTTTGGAATCAAATATTCCCATAGGCCCCAGCGAATTTAATGTATCTTGTCTTTCTTTATACTTAATTGATCCTTTACCACTATCATCTCCGGCCAATCCATAGCCGATCTTAACTAAAGCAGAGGCCAAGGCATTGGGGTTACCGGTAACTTCGCCGGAAAACCTATCCGCGAAATATTCTCTTAATCTGGAAAACCACAGAACAATAAACTCACTTATTGTATATAACACATAGGCAGAAACGGCTATTAATATGCGAAATGGAGCTGTTTTATCCTTCCCCTTAATTCTTAGCCTGATCAATGTCCTATAGATATAATAAAGAACCAACGGCACAAGCTGCGCTAAAGTCATAATTAACATATCCCAGTGGAGGACATGGCCCATCTCATGAGCCACGACCGCTTCTGTTTCTTCTTCGCTTAGAAGGTCAAGCAGGCCCTGGGTAATTACAATCCGGGCGTTATTCGGATGGTGGCCATAAGTGAAGGCATTCGGTGAACCGTCTAAAATAATTCCCATGCGCGGAAAATTAACTCCTTTATCCTGGCATATTTTACTGATAAAGATCCTTAAGTGCTGCGGTAAATCTTCAGGATTTAACCAGCTCATTTTGTATAGCATCCTCAAGGAGAAATCCATTAATAAAGGGCCGAGTATAAACTGCAATGCAGCAACTGCTATTCCGACTATTAAAGCAGATGAAGCGGAGATCTTCCCCAATTCCACGAATATAATCAAGAATAGGCTAAGCAGGGCATACAATCCGAACAATACCATTGCGGAACGCAGGGCAAGATTGGACAAAGGAAGCAATGTCTTAACAAAACTTGGTTTATTATCCTCAAACATAGCTTTATCTATTTGGAGTTTTGTTTTTATTGCCGGCAGCATATTAATTTCATCTTTATCCAGCCAGAAGCCTTCTGACTCAGGACAATAATCAATATTTATCTGTCCTTCTAAAATAGGCAGCTCTGCCATTGGCCTGGAGAATATTGGCGACAGGCGAATTGAGTTTTTCTTGGACTTGATTGCTGCGTCGATTTTTGCTTTTAAGTAGGTGGGAACGCGGGTAAAAAGATAGATCTCATTTTTATCTAACCAGATGCCCTCACATTGAGGGCAAAAGTCAACCTCTACTCCCTGCTGGGTCATAACGGGAGACAGTTCTTTGTCTTTGCAATTTGGGCATTTCATGACGCAGGCTCCGTGATATTTGTTACGTAACAATTCTACTTACAGTGAGTTACGTAGACTGTCTACCCTTTAAAGAATATATTCGGGATTTTTAACCAGAGGATTGTTCTTTATGGATTCAGCTACAGCTTGAGAGATTCCAGGCTTTCCCAGCTTGTAATACATATAATTCTTATACCCTTCCACACCGGGCTGATCAAACGCGTTTACATTTTGCAGCTCACCCTCAAAAGCAGTGGCCATCTCAAAGAAAAATAATAAAGCGCCCCAGTTAAACGCGTCTACTTCGGGCATTATAATAGTGCAATTAGGCCGGCTCTCTCTTACCAGCGCCCATTCCGTAGCTTCCTGGGCTAACTGCATCAGCTGGCTAAAGCTCTTGCCGGACAAAAGATCATTCTTGCCGGGGATTTTTAAATCTGTTTTAAACTTCTCTACCCGGATAAATGTAACTACTTTGTTATTTTCACCTTCAATGTTGTTTTGCTGGATAGAATGCAAATCATTAGTGCCTGCCGCCGAAATCGGCGTCCTGCCTTTAGCAAATAAATAATCCTTATCACTTAACCAGTCTTCGCCGCCATCTGCGCTTGCCAGAACTTTACGATGATATTTTTTGCCTATACTTTCGGCTAAAAGCTGAACATACCAATCTGCGGTAGATTTAAGGCCCTGGGAAAACGGCATTAATATTGCCAATGATTTCGCTTTCTTACGATACAAGATAACATGCAATAATGCGTACATATATGCAGGATTCTTTAAAATATCATCCTGGCTGCATCGGGCAAACATTTCTTTTGCACCAGCAAACAAATCACTGATATTTACGCCTACGATTGCCAAGTGCAAAAGCCCCATGTTAAACTCTGAGAACCTTCCGCCTACGCCTTTTAATAAAGGAAATGACCGGAAGCTTAAAGCGTCTTTTTGCTGCTCGGCGGCAACTCTCTTATGCAAAGACCCAGACTCCGCATCAGTTATGGCTAAAATTTGCCTGCCGTATTTTACGCCTACGCCTGCCTTAAGCCAGGCCTCAACGAGCATCAATGCTGCCTTGGTCTCGGTAGTCTCACCCGACTTAGAAATAACCACAACAAATGTCTTTCTAGGATTGATATTTTTGAGCAGGGTTTTAAGAGTATCCGGGTCCAGGTTGTTGCCTTCAAAATAAATCCGCGGTGATTTTTTTCTTAAAGATTGAAATTCATTATAATAAGGCAGGCATAAGGCATCCTGCGCAGCTTTTAAGCCAAGATATGAGCCGCCAATACCTAAGAAGATTACATTCTCGTATTTTTTAGAAATCCCCTGGCCGAGCTTCTGGATCTGCTCAATATCCGCCTTACTCTGCTCCGGTAATTTTGCCCATTCCAGGTTTAATTTAACGCGTGCCTTAGGATTAGAAATAATCTTTTTTAAGTGGCTGGCTGCCTTTTGCGCATCAGGAAGTATTTCGTTAACATCCTCTTGGCTTACACCATGGTCGCCAACACTGGAACGAAACATGTTATTAAAATCAAATTTTAGGCTCATATAGGACTCCTAGTTATTCTTTTCTGCTAACCTTAAAATTAACTCTTTGGTATCGTGCCAGCCTAAACAAGGGTCAGTAATTGACTGGCCGAATACCTTGCCTCCAACTCTCTGCGATCCTTCCTTCAGATAGCTTTCCACCATAAGCCCTTTAACCATTTTCCTTAAGTCTTTAGACTGGGCTAAACTATTCATTACCTCTTCTGCTATCCGAGGCTGATGGGTAAAATCTTTATCGGAATTTGAGTGATTAGTATCAACAATAAGTGCCGGGCTGGCAAGATTACGCTTTAAATAAAGCTGGGTAAAATGTATTAAATCTTCATAATGATAATTCGGAATGCTTTGGCCCTGGCGATTAATTGCTCCGCGAAGGATGCAGTGCGCCAGGCGATTGCCATTAGTCTTGACCTCCCAGCCGTTATAAATAAAGGTGTGTCCGATCTGCGCGGCTTCTACGGAATTTAACAAAACGTTCAGATCTCCGCTAGTGGGATTTTTCATACCCACGGGAATATCCAAGCCGCTTACTGTCAAACGGTGCTCCTGATTCTCCACGGAACGCGCCCCGATTGTTACATAGCTTAAGATGTCTTCTAAATAAGGGTAATTGCCCGGATAAAGCATCTCATCGGCGGCAGTTAAGCCGGATTCACTTAATACCCTTAGATGCATGCGCCGGATAGCCAAAATCCCTTGGGAAATATCCGGATCCCCTGAGGCCTTAGGCTGATGCAACATGCCTTTATAACCCTTGCCGGTTGTGCGGGGCTTATTAGTATAAATACGCGGAATCAAAACCAATCTATCTTCGACTTTACTCTGAAGCAAAGCAAGGCGCGATGCATATTCTGAAAGCGCATCCTCGTCATCAGCCGAACATGGGCCGATAATTAAAAGCAGGCGGCGATCATTGCCTTTAATAACATTTAGAATATCCTTATCCCGCACTGCTTTTACCTTGATTAACTTTGCGGGCATAGGCATAAGCTTAAGGATCTCAAGCGGCGTGGGAATTTCCTGTAGATACGTAAAGCTCATCTTCTAATTATTTTGCTGGTTATTTTGCTGAATAATTTTAATCGTGGTACGCTGACCATCCTTCCAAGGCCAAAGCATAGCAAGGATGCTATCGGTTTCCGAAACTTTATAATATAGCGTCTGTCCCGGCATGATCCCGCCAAAACCATTCACTGTCTCCTGCACCTTATGCGGTAGCCTGTTTTTTGAAGGAAAAACCGGCTCCCCCATAATATTCTTCAACTGCAGGGTAAGCTTATCCAACTCCTGCTGGAAAATAACTCCTTCGAAGAAATTATCGCAATCAGTACGTAAGGCTTCGAAATTGAACAACTTCATATGCTTCCTAAGGGAATTAAAATCCATGACTTCTCCTTTTGTTGTATTATAACATAACTGAATTATATTTAAACTTGTTTTTTAAAGGCCTCCTTAAAATGAAAAAACCACGATTATAAAGGTTTAAACCTAAGGCCCCTTTATTACCGTGGCATAACTTTGATTAATTAGTATATACTATATTGTGCTGATTTTCAAGCCTGGCGCAATTAGATAATTTTTAATAAATTAATCCCAGTTTGAGGGTCAATCTCCTTGCCGGCCTTGATTCCTTTTAACTCCAGGACTACTGCCTCAATAACCAAAAATACCCTTGACTTACCGCGCAGGCAACCGGTTAAAACCTTCTTCTTTTTACCCATGCTGCTATGAATATGTATCTGCGGGCCATGGGAATTTGCAAAAATTGTGCCAATACCCATAACCTCCCAGCCATCTTTGAAATTTACTTTATTCGGCTGCGGGGGAATTACCGGCTTCCTGGGCCCGGTAACCAGTTCTCCTTTTCTAAGCGCCCCGAGAAAGATCATAGTCGCTGCCTTAATACGCTCTTTGTTAGCAAAAAGGCTAAGCTTATCAATTAAAATATCCTGATCTTCAAATTTTATAAGGAAAACCCTGCCAATTGTGCCTTTAGTATATTTCATATTTGCAAAAGCCGATAATATTCACCTAAGGATTTTAACGCACTTAAAAAAAACGAGGCCAACATATAACTTAGAATAATAATAACTGCACTGATGATAATCTTTGTCTTTCTGCTAAAATTAGGATTAGCCCAAACTAAAGGCAGCATAAAAGGCCCCACAGAGAAGAAAGAAACTACCAACGCCCATGTCCTAAAATACCATTTTTTCTGCTGCTTATTATCCATTATTTATTTTCTTTCTGGCTTTAGACTTTTTTATGCGTGTTTTATGCTCAACGCACAAAACATCAGCAATAGGGGCAATTTTACCGCCTTCATAAGGAAATTCCTTACAAGTTATAGGCTTATACGCATAGTCAATCTTATGTATCCTACAGAGCCCATCGGGATCCTGAAAAACACATTTCTCATCTTCATAGCTAGTGCCTACCTTATATCCAGAGGGAAACTCATCATCTTTCTCCAAATGGAAGAAATCCCCTTTTATACCAAGAGACAATATCTTCTTGGCCTCCTCCAAATCAATCCAGGCCCCAAGCCGGCAGCAATCTGCCTGATTCTTACATTTTAGGCAATCAATAACCCTATCTGTTCTTTTTTCGCTTTTCATAAACTATATTATACATTCTTTAGCCTAAAATCCCAAATACAATTAAGTATTTGGGATTTTAAACTTACGCTTATTTAATTAGACAATACGCACATTAACCGCGCGCGGGCCTTTATCGGATTTCTCGATATCATAAGAAACTGCCTGCTCTTCATTCAAGGCATCAAACTTGGCTTCAACCAGGCTGTTTTGATGAAAGAATACTTCTCTACCATCAGTATCGCTGATAAAACCAAATCCTCTATCCCGTACTAATTTTTTTATTTTCCCTGTATTCATTAATACTCCTTTTTTAAGAAATAGCCTGGCCTCTAAATTAGAAGCCAGGCTATCTTTACCAGTATTAAAGCTTGACTACATTAGTAGCCTGTTCGCCCTTAGGTCCTTTTTCGATGTTAAACTCAACTTCCTGACCCTCGGCCAAAGATTTATAACCCTCACCCTGGATTGCGCTGTGATGTACAAATACGTCGCTACCGGATTCAGGCGTGATAAACCCAAAACCTTTCTGGTCTGAAAACCACTTTACTTTACCTTTTGCCATTATTTACTACCCCCTTCCCTAGAAATTTTAGTAAATAACGGCAGAAATGCAGCCACCTACCCGGGTTTTAACCCGGAATAACTTCCTGGCGTAATCCCGACGCAAATGGCGTCGAGACAAAAAAACCGCGAAGGTTAGCTTTCTAAACCTCACGGCCTACAAACCTCTAATCCCTTATTCACTACTTGAAAAGTATAACACATTCTGGCCATTTGTCCAGTAATAATATGAATATTTTTAATGCCTAAAATGCACAAAAATCCTGCCAAAATTCTTGTCGTCTTTTTCTAAACGATGGTAAAGCTGCTTAACCCCGGGTTGCCCTAAAAAACGCAACACATGCTTCTTTAATTGGCCGCTGCCCTTACCCGGAATAATCTCAATTTCGCTAATCTTCTTTTTTACCGCCTCCTCGATTACCCGCTTAAGTTCGGAGTCAATCGCCCTAGCATTGTTATAAACATCATGTAAGTCAAGCTTGATCTTTCCCATTTAAACATTATACCTTTAGAACTTAAATCCGATCCGGGATATCCAGTTGGCTGCCACCTTTAGCTTCTCTTACATAAAGCGGCACACTGGCTTCAACTCTGCCATCAACCAATATATTAACCATATAATCACCGGGTTTCTGAAAAACAACGTTTTGCCCGTTAAGCGCAAACGAGAAAGAGGCTTCGGGGACTAAACTCTGAGGAAGCTGAAAGTTTATTTTTATATCGCTATTCATTAAATTATGGCCATCGGCATCAGCCAAAGAAATACTTAATTTGTGTTCTCCTACCTCTAGCCTATTAATCAGCAAGCGCAAAGCAACGCTCATGCGCGGTATTACATATGGAAATTTATCAACATTGATACTATCAAATGTCCTACATAAAGACAGGCACCCATTTTCAACCCAGGCATGATCCGCGATAGCTGCAACCAAGACCTTCATAATACACTCCTTTAATTAGTATTAATTTTATAAATTCTTCCAAACATTGGCGGGAAAATCTTCATTCATCATTTGCAAGATTCTCTCCCTATCCGCATCAAGGATTCTGGTGAATTTCATACCATAGACATATTTATTATCTGCTGCTTTACTCCAAAGAACCAACGTTTCTATATTAAAGGAGAACTTTTTGTTAAAACACAGCTTGGCACCTGTGCGCTTTTTTAGAATTTTCTTAGCTATAACCAGAGAAAAACCTTTTAAGTTCAAATCCCTGACTTCACAGTCCAGATAACTATTAAACCCTTCTAGCTTTATTTTAGCAGGCACAGAAATCTTCCATCTCGGTACAAGCCTTTTATCTCCGGAGGTTTGTTTAATCAGATCTTGATTATCTTTAGGAAAACTAAACAGCCCCATTGTTTACTCCAATATTTTAATCAATGCCTGAACAACTGCAGGGTTAAATTGAGTCCCGGAACCAGCCTTTATTTTAGCCAACGCCTCTTCTTTAGTCGATGCTGCATGATAAGAACGATCGGAAGTCATGGCATCATAGACATCCGCAACTGAAACAATCTGGGCAAAAATAGTAGTATCGTCGGCCTTTAGTCCATCCGGATAACCTGTGCCGTCATAGTGCTCATGATGCGACCTGATTACAGAAAGCATCTGCGCATCCAGGAATACCGGCTTTAATATCTCTTCCCCTACCTCAGGATGTTTGCGTACAATATCCCATTCCCCTTCTGACAAATCGCTTTTCTTATGCAATATATCATCATGCATACCGAGCTTACCTATATCATGCATCTGCGCTGCTTTCTTTAATAATTCCGCTTCCTTAGGAGCAATCCCCATCTTAATTGCAATCTCATAAGAAAGTTCGCTAACCCTATCTGAATGGCCGCGCGTATACGGATCCTTTGCTTCCAGGCTACGCACCATAGCCTGTACCATGCGGTAAAAATAATCATGCAATTTCTCCCGGGCATCCGCTAAACTTGCGGCCATATCATTAAAAGATGCAGCAAGCCGGCCAATTTCATCCTGAGATGGGATTTTCACCCGATACTCCAGGTCTCCTCCTGCTATATGCTTGGTGCCGTCAATTAGCTTCTTGATTGGAGAAATAATCCTTGCGGAAAATATAGAGCCAAGAAGCAGCGAGAAAACAACACCCATCAATAAAACAAATATCCCCCTATATAGCAAATCTTTCTCGATAAGGTAAACATCGGTCGCATCTATGTCTATGCCCAGTATGGCAATAGACAGGTTATTCTTATCAAAAATAGGGGCGTAGCCCGAAAGCAGCTTACCCCATTCATCAACAGCTAGCTTAGTATCAGCGCTTGGGCCATCAAAAGCCTTAAGCATTTCCGGAAAACGTCGGGCATCATATTTATCACCCGGAAAAGAAGTTGCTTTGGATTTGTCAGGTTTTTCAACAAGCGCATCAGGATCAACCACAAACTGATAGATACCCGGAATATCTGTTTTTGACATTATGTAAATATACTTGATCACCGGATTAACTTGTTTTATT
>JAHJCJ010000051.1 GCA_018812825.1 Candidatus Omnitrophota bacterium | reverse complement strand
TTTAGAATAGCAAGATCAATTGCTGAGGCGAGGCAAACCAAATTTGCAAGTGTCCAGGATATTGCGAAAAGTATTCGCAAGTTGGCAAATGCAAAAACCGGCATTCCTCCCAGTCATTGGGGTCATCCAGAGTTTGAAAATTTAGCATTTTTATATGACTCTGCTGTAAACGCACTTATACTTTATGCAGGAGGAGATAAAGAAGGTGCTGAGCGCATTCTAGATTATTTTGACCAAAAGCTTAGGTTCTCGTACGATCAAGTTAGAAAGAGCGCTGATACAAATAGGATTTATGGTATTTTGAAGATATTCGATGCTATTGACCCTAACAGGGCAGGAGAGAAGAGTGTATTGGCATTGATTAATGCCATTAATGTTTCATCTACAAGGAATAGGGGAGAGGGTCAGCTTGAGTGGTACACGACCCCTGGGCCAACTTCTTTCTTAATATATGCGATGTCCCAGATTAATAGCGGCAAATATGCTGAATCTATTAATAATTTAAAAAAGGTTTTACTTGCAATGCAAGCTCCTGACGGCGGAGTGCGTGACGGCGATAGGATGCCTATGCAGGTTCATACAGAACCGCATGCTGACGCTATTAGCGCTTTGCTTACTCATACTTCTAATCATGTTCGCGCAATTGTTGCTTCTTTAATGTCATCCCAGGCCATTATTGACCAAACCCCCTGGCCTAAAGATGCAGAGGATGGCTGGCAATGGTTTAATAATCACGTATTTGATGCAAAAAATGGCATTATACATCAAGGTTATGGATCAGCAGGACTGAGCACTATTTTCGCAACAGATTGTTATACATGGACAATGGCTGGCCCATTTGGCGATCGTATCCAGAAAGAATACGGCTTAAAGGCGCTTAAAAAATTATCAGAGATATTGTTGCATCGGGGATTAGTAAAGATAACATGGACCCTGCCTGATGGAAGTACCAGGACGCGCATGTTATTTGATTTTACTGATCCTACAGGCCAGCGCGTTATGGGGCCGGTAGTAGATGATCCTGGGCATCCTGATTACGGTGCAGCAAGAGGCGGATATCATCCATTGGGTTCTACAGAATGGACAGGAGGAGCGGTTCTCGCGTTCCAAAAGAATGCTGTTCGTTTCTGGAATGCTGGGGATAAAGAGACTGCTCGCTGGTTTAAGGCCTTGGCTATTGCTTTAGAAGCAGAAGTCCAAGGCTCATTTTATACTATAAATGGAGTTACAATTAGCGAATATGCTACTGGACATAATATGGCTGTGGGTCATGGTTGGCGGACACCTGTAGCTTATGTGAAAGATAAAAAGGGAAAGGTTTTGGTGCAGGGAGGAAGCCCAATAGGTGGATTTGTAGCTTTACCAGCAACAGGCATAAACCCATTTATTCTTAGAGATAACTATAAAGAGACATATGATAAAATTCCAGGAATACCGATAGAGAAGGCAAGCAAGATTTTAGAAAAAGAATTAAGGCATAAACCATTTACTGAAAAAGTGCTTACAGAAATACCAGGAAGCACTCCTGGCATAGTAGAGGCCCGCGCTTATAACCTAAAGATGTGGAATGCATTTGTTAAAGCAAACTATAATGAGGCTATCAAATGGTCTATGAAATCAATCAACGAAAAGACATGGCTGGAAATGGCCAAGCGCGATAATATAAAGAAGCAGAATGAGATAGGCGGCCTTATTTTTTATCCATGGGGGGCGACTTTTCCCAATAACGAGTATTATTTGCACGATGCTATCTGGAAATATCCTCTTTTAAATGAGATTGCTACGGCAATGTGGGGTTTAGCCGCCTCAAACTTTGAACTCGGCAATAAAAAAGAGGCAAAATATTGGATGAAGCGTATTATTACAGAGATCCCGCTTCATCAGATTGCCAATGTAGTCTACAATCCAGACACAGGAGAAAAAGATCTAGTGAATGGATACTGGAATGCGTTAATTTCCTGGGAGCATAATCCTGGTAGGGTAGCGCGTGACTATAGCATGGGAACATTGTATCGTGAGATATTGAAAGAAATAGGGCTAAGGAGCGCTGCGCCCAGAGAAGTCAAGATTAAAAAAGGAGATGTTGCTCCAAGGCAAACAACACAAAAGACAGAAGAGCCGAAGTCTACTTATGTTGATAGGAGAGATGATGGACCAATTGAAAAAAGGGCACCGGCACAGAAAGCTTCAGAAAGAGCTGAAAGCGGAAAAGATGATATACAGGTCATGTCCTATATTAGACAGTTGACTGATAGAAATCCTAATTCTGCAAGGAGAAGTCGAGCATATAGAGAAATCGTCAATAGAGGTGAGAAAGCCATACCTAGCTTGATTGCAAATTTAGGAGACTTGAGAGCTGAAACTAATACTCGCAAATGGTGCGCCTTATTGTTAGGAGAGGTTGGAGCGCCTCAATATGATAAGGTTAAACGTGTCCTCGAATCCGTTATTTCAAATGAAGAAGGTATTTATGAGTGGTGGCATCAGACTGAGGCCAAGAATGGGCTTAAGATATTAGAGTCAGCGAAAGAGCGTGTTGAAGGCAGAGAAACTCAACGCACAGAAACTACGGCTGGAGCTGTTAGAGAAAGTAAAGCCATGCCGTATATTAGCCAGCTTACAGATCCTGATCCCGGCAGCACCATTAGGAGCCGTCCATATCGCGCAATTATCGATATGGGTGCTGCTGCAATACCGGACCTAATTGCAACTTTAAAGAATCCAGATGCAAACACTGATGTGCGCAAGTGGTGCGCTAGGCTATTGGGAGAGGTTGGAGTAAGTGAATACGATAAAGTCAAGCGCGTCCTTCAATCTGTTATTTCCAATGAAGAAGGTATTTATGAGTGGTGGCATCAAGCTGAGGCTCAGAACGGACTTCAGATATTAGAATCAAAGAAAGAACGTAAGGCACCACAGCAGAAACAGCGCACAAAAGCTACGGGCAATGCTGCTAAAGAGCGCGAAGCCATGTCATATATTAACCAGCTCACAGTTCCTGATCCTGGTTACACTACTCACAGCCGTCCATATCGCGCTATTATCAATATGGGTCAGTCTGCTCAATCGGCACTTATTAAAACTTTGAAGAATCCGAGTGCAAACACTGATGTGCGTAAGTGGTGTACCAGGCTGTTGGGAGAAGTAGGGACATTAGACACAGCTCGTTCTGTCCTGAACGAAGTGATTAACGACAGAACAGGGTTGTATCAGTGGTGGCACAAGGAAGAAGCAAGAATAGGCCTAAAGATATTATTGGGGAGAACACACAGTTATTGGACGCCAACGCCATTTAAGGCACTTAGGATAGCTCTTTAGTTTATATATATTAAGGAGTATTCGTTGCGCCTTTGCCAGGTAGCTTTCGCGCTTGACTGTGGCGGATTAAGATGGCCAGATCCCACCAGATGCGGGATTTTTTTTACCCTGATTATGTTAAGCTTTAGAAAAGTACACTATTTGAAGATTATTTCAATAACGATAGGCATTTTTTTGCTATCAAGTCCTAAAGTTTATCCTACCTCTATCATTAAAAACTCGCTAAGGGTTCCCATCGGGCAAAAGGCAATCCATAAGAGAATTAGTAAGGAAATGAATCGCCGTGAGTTTATTAAAAAAATAGGCGCATTAGGAGGCGCTATTGTCCTTACACATGGTAGCTTAATAGACATGGCGGTGGCAGAGCCTACCAAAGAAGTTCAGCAAATTATTTCAAAAATGAGTTTGAGAGAAAAGTTAGGTTTTTTAATGATGCCTTCTATAGATCCGACATTTAATCAGCAAGATATTGATTATATTTCAAATTATTATAAGCTAAGGGCTTACTTATACGATACATTTTATCATATTGATTATAATGGCGCAGTAATAGAGAGAATTTTTAAAACACAGGCCAAGTTTTATTCACAGAAGCTGCCTCCTTTAATAGCAATAAATATGGAAGGGGGATGGATTTCTTTGATTCCAGACGCGCCTTTTCCGAGTCCGATGGCGCTAGGAGCAGCTGGTTCATATAAGTTAGCTGAAGTTAACGGAAGCATGATTGGCAGGACATTGGCTCAATTAGGCATTAATGTAAATTTAGCTCCTGTATTAGATTTATATAGCAATCAAGAAAATAGAATAGTTTCCACGAGATCATTTGGCGAAGATCCTGAAAAAGTGGCAGCCTTAGGAGCAGCTTTTATTAAAGGGCTCCAGAGCCAGGGAATATTCGCCACAGCCAAACATTTTCCCGGAATAGGTGGTGCTGAAGGGGATCCTCATATAGCTATGCAACGCTTAGATAAGAACCTAGTTCAATTAGAGAATGAAGAATTGATTCCTTTTAAGGCTGCGATCGCTGCCGGGGTCAAAATAATCATGACAGGGCATCTGCTTGTTCCTCAGATAGACCCTAAAAACCCAGCGTCTCTTTCTAAAGTTTTTACGACGGATATTTTAAGACATAGGCTTGGATTTAAAGGAGTAGTAATGGTTGATGACGTTAGGATGCAGGCCATAACCAATAAATCTAAAGGAACGGGTTTGTCTGTAGAAGAAGCGACGATTCGAGCAATAGAAG
>JAHJCJ010000001.1 GCA_018812825.1 Candidatus Omnitrophota bacterium | reverse complement strand
ATCTCTCCATATATAGCGCTGCCCTGTTGGAATACGCCAAAATAAAATTGGGATCACTTTGTATCGCCTGGCTAAGGTCCAATACGGCTTGGTCATATTCATTTCTCATCGCATAAATAATTGCCCGGTTATTGTATGCCCTGGGATTCATACTGTTTATTTCAATAGAGCGGTTATAATCGGATATAGCTTGATCGAGTTTGCCTATTTTTTGATATGTATTTGCGCGATTATAGTAAACCCTGGTAAGGATAGAATATGAGTGCAAGGGATTCTTGAGGCTAAAATGCATCTTTGAATCAATTTCAATAGCCTTATTAAAATCTGCGATAGCCTGGGCATAATCGCCTTTGCCCGCATGAGCATTACCGCGTTCATTATATGGGCGCGCTTTATGGGGAGATTTGCTGATTGTATCATTCCACAAAGATATTTCATCCCTCCAGACAATATTCCTTCTAAAGGTCAAAACAGAAAGTAAGATCACAATTACGCCAAGTAAAGTAAATAAAAGTTTTATATTCCTTCGAGAAAGCATATAATACATAAAACAAACAGAAAAAATGCAAAAACCAACCAATGGTAAATAAAGCCTGTGCTCCACTATAACATCCGGCTGAGGGATAAAACTCGACTCTGGCAATAATGCCAGAAAAAACCAAAAAATGGCAAAAGATAATAACTTATATCTACGGAACATTTTTACAGCAATAACCAGGATCAAAATTAACGCGATCAGGCTGATTAAAGTTGGTAACTCAAACAGGCTTCTGGATATCGGATAGTCATAATCAAAATTTTGTTTTATAGGAAAAAAGAGCAGTTTTAAGTAAGTAATCTTTACATTTAGCTGTGTTAAGAAATAATACCAACCTTTTATAGGAACATCCCACAATTTTTGAATATGTAATACAGTGACCGGCTTAGCCAAAAACATGGTAATCGGAATAATGGGTAAGGTCATTAAGAAAGGGATTGCCGGCTTCCATTTTATTTGCTTGTCTATCCTAAAGAAATAAAATTCAAATAAAAGTATAGCTAATGGTAAAGTAATAGTGTTCTCTCTGGTGAACATCCCTGCTAGAGCGGCTATATAGGCTAAGATATATAAAATGCGCCTTTGGATGCGCAAATTACTGTCCATTTCCCATAATCTGGCAGTTACATATAAACAAAGAGAAGATAAATAAAACAGCCCGGCAAGACAAGTTGAACGTTGATGTATGTATGTCACTGATTCTGTTTGAACGGGATGAACCAAGAATATAAGACTAGTAAATAAAGCGATCTCTTTTTTATACCGCGACAGCCACCCTTCTTTCATGATTGGGGTAGAAAAGATAAGCTGTACAAACCAAAAAACCAACACTGATACTGCCAGGTGTAAGAATAAATTAACTAGGTGATAACTCAAAACGTCAAATTTTGTAAAATGATAATTCAAGGCTAAGGAAAAAAAATCCATAAAACGGGTAGGCATAAATTTCCATATTAAAAGCAGGTTTGAAATACCCCTTATGCTGTGATTATCAACTATAAACTCAATATCATCAAACTGAAAAGGGCTTTTCAGAATGTTGGAATAGATGGTTACCCCTAAAAGAAATATGAGTAACACAACAAATGGTATAGAAAAAAACGGGCGATCTTCTAAATTCTTCATCTTAATCTAGGCGCTTTAATTAGTATCTATTGGCCTCTAATCTATTGCCGTTTTCTTTATATCTTGAATCAGGCGCTTCTTAAAACGGAATATTTTAATTATATCACAAATAACTAACTACGAGGATAAATATCAGGCTAAAATACTTTGCATACACTATTCATTTATAATATAATAAAAACAGGTTTGAGCAAGCTTTGTCCGGAAGAAGGAAATCTTAAGCTGCAGAGTATAAATTAAATATCCTTTAGTTATACAAAACAAGCACATTAAATATAATGGCAAAAAAAATTCTGATCACTGGCGGAGCCGGATTCCTAGGGTATCACATTACCAAAGAACTCCTTGAACATAATGTTGAGGTCATTTTATACGACGCCTTCTTAAATTACATCCCACCTCTAGAAAGTTCGTATGCGACATACCTGAGATACCGATTAAATGACTTAAAGAACAAAACCTGTGTTATACGAGGCGATATACGTAACAGAGGATGCCTGGCTAAGGCCCTTAAAGAAACCACGCCTGATTTGGTCATCCACCTAGCTGCCATCCCTATTCATAAAGCATCAAATCAGTTTTCTGAAGAAGCAATCCAAATAAACCTCAACGGTACAGTAACTATTCTTGAATGCTTAAGGCAGGCAGATTCAGTCAAAAGGTTTATTTTCACTTCATCCAGTTTTATTTATGGTGATTTCGATTATGAACCTGCGGATGAAAATCACCCTACCCGTCCTATAGATATTTACGGAGGGACAAAACTTTCAGGAGAAATCCTAACCACTGCTTTTGGAAAAAAGTTCGGGATGGAGTACACAATCATCAGGCCTTCTGCAGTGTACGGCCCCACTGATGCCAACTGCAGAGTAACCCAAATCCTTATTAATGCCGCGCTTTCCGGCAAACCGCTTACATTACACGATGGTGGCAAAGAAAGAATTGATTTTACCTATGTCAAAGACACTGCGCATGGATTTGTACTGGCTGCCCTTTCCGATAACGCCAAGAATGAAACATTTAACATAACCAGAGGAGAAGGCAAGAGTATCGAAGAATTCGCAGAAGTGATCAAGAAGAGAATCCCCGGGGTCACCGTTCAAATAAAACCTTCGGATGAACGCAGGCCCAAAAGAGGCGCTCTAAACAACGCCAAAGCTAAAAGGATTCTGGGATATGAACCAGATTATGATATTGAAAAAGGGATTAACGAATATATTGATTTTATCCTAGAAAATGGTTTTAATAAAAGGGAAGCCGGCATACAATGAAAATCCCGCTTTGTAAAACTAACATCAATACAAAAGAATCGCGGGCAATTGAGAAAGTGTTGAAATCAGGTTGGCTTACTGATGGTCCGATGAACGCAAAATTTGAAGAGGCATTTGCAAAATATATCGGGGTAAAAAGAGCATTGACCTTGAATTCCTGCACCGCAGCACTGCAGCTGGCAATGGAAGCATCGGGAATTACAGGTGAGATCATTCTCCCCAGTTTTACCTTTGTTGCCTCGGCAAACGCGGCAGTAAAAGCCGGGGCAACACCGGTATTTGCAGATATAGAATATGATACCTGCAACATCGACCCAATTGATATTGCGCGCAAGATTACTCCCCGCACCCAGGCAATCATGGTTGTACATTACGCAGGACAGGCATGCTCCATGGGCAAAATCACTAAGCTTGCCGCACTACATAAGTTAAAAATCATTGAAGATTCCGCAGAAACCATTGGCGGCACTTATAAGAAACAGAAAACCGGTAGTTTTTCTATTGGGTGTTTTTCATTTTTCCCCACAAAAAATATCACTACCGGTGAAGGCGGAATGCTTACCACGAATGATCGTGCGCTGGCGGATAAAATAAAGACTCTCGCGGGCCATGGCATTACAAAAAACACATATGACCGACAATATGGCCAAGACCCCTGGTTTAGGGAAGCCAGTTATGCGGGTTACAATTTTAGAATGAGCGGTATTTTAGCAGCCATTGGCATCGAACAGCTAAAAAAACTTGATGCCATGAATGCGCGACGTAGAGAACACGCCGCTTATTTAAATAAAAAACTAAAATTTGATGAAATCGACCTTCCCGTAGAATTAAAAGAGTGTAGGCATGTCTACCAGATGTACACCATCAAAGTTAAGAAAGTTGCAAGGAGAGATTTTGTCCTGGGTTTGAGAAAAAAAGGAATCATGGCTTCGGTGCACTTTACTCCTCCTGTACATTTACAGCAATACTATGCGAGAAAATATAAACGCTTGATCCATAATTTACCGGTAACTGAACGCGTGGCTAACTCCATTGCAACCTTGCCTATGTATCCCGGACTGACAAAAAAAGAGTTAGATTATATGATTAATTCGGTAGGCAAAGTATTACGCTCGCTAAAAAGGAGGACGGTATGACATTAGAAAAGTACCCTTATGTAATCATTATAATACCAGCGCATAATGAAGAGGCTTCCATAGCAAACGTTATTAAAAAAATACAGGAAAATTATATTACCAAGAATAAAACCTACTGGGTCGAAATTATCGTAGTGGATGATGGCTCCTCTGACAACACGGTAAAAGTTACTAAAGAGTCCGGAGTAAACAAGATAATCTCGCATATTAAAAACCGGGGATTAGGTGCTGCTACGCGCATTGGTTTGCAAAGGGCATATGAAATGGGGGCAGATGTAGCAGTTAAAATCGACGCTGATTTCCAGCATGACCCTAATGACATTGACAAGCTTGTACAGCCCATACTTGAAGATAAAGCAGATTGTGTCTTCGGCAGCCGCTTTAGCGGTGGATTAAAATATACCATGCCCTTCTATCGAGCAATAGGTAATCGATTTTTTAGTTACCTGGTCAGCAAGCTTACCGGCCTCAAAATAACCGATGCCCAAACGGGGCTTATGGCATTTAGAAAACGCTATCTTAAAGATTTTGAAATGATCTCAGATTACAATGAGACACAACAGCTAATTATGGATGCAAACAGCAAGCATATGCGTATTATTGAAACTCCTGTCGTTTTCTATAAACGTAAATCGGGAAAATCATTTATTTCCTGGCGTTACCCCATCAAGGTAGTGCCGACTATGATCCGCTTCTTCTACTACGCCAATCCGCTAAAAGTGTTTCTTCCTTTAGGAATCTTTTTAATCGCAGCAGGAATCACGCTGGGGATAAAAATCATGCTCGGCGGAGAAGGATTCTTTGGCGATGCCACTATTTCAATACTGGTTATCGGTGGCATTCAAACCATATTGTTCGGAATGCTTGCTGATATAATAGGGACAAAACGCTAAGCAAAGCTGCCTATATGAATATTCTGCTTATCAATCCAAGCCTCACCCGAGAACAGGTAGGACATTATAACAATACGATTGAAAAAACTCGGGGGATTTATCCTTCGCTAGGGCTGCTCTACATCGCTGCAGTATTAGAACAAGAAGGCCACCATCTCGAAGTAATCGATATCGACATTGAATCTAACCCTCAAAACAAGATTAAATGTTCCCTTTGGCGCCTTAAACCAGAAATCTTGTGCATCCACGTAATGACCTGGACTTTTCACCAAGCTAATAAAATTGCAAAACTTGCAAAAAATACCCTGCCTTCTATATGCGTAATTGCAGGTGGAGCGGCAATCACTTCAACACCTGAGCCTATAATGGAATACAGCGTGTTTGACTATGGAGTTATTGGTGAAGGGGAAAAAACAATTGTTGAACTTATTCAAGCACTTAGCTCTAAAAGTGATATAAGCAAAATACCTGGTATTATCTACCGGGAAAACAGACAGATATTTTTAAGCGGACAAAGGCCTTTAATTGAAACATTAGATTCTATTCCAAATCCCGCCAGACACCTAGTAAAGCTTAATCATTATTTTGATATGTTATCAAGTGAGCGCGCATGCGCAACCATGATCACCAGCCGAGGTTGTCCTTACAGTTGTATTTATTGCGACAGGCGCAACCGCATGGGTAATAAATGGCGTTCTTTTTCAAATCGTAGAATCATAGACGAGATGCAGGAATTAAAAGACCGCTATGACATAAAAGAAATTATGTTTTTTGATGATGAATTTATCACAGATCGCAGGCGCACCATTGAATTTTGCAATCTAATCCTTGAAAAAAATCTTAAAATTATCTGGGAATGCCGTAGCCGAGTTGATGCGGTTGACCGCGAGCTTCTTAAAATAATGAAAATGGCAGGCTGCTACCGTATCCGCCTTGGATTTGAATCAGGAGATGACGCAATATTAAGAATCTTAAAGAAAGGTATTACTGTAAGCCAATCCCTGGAATGCGCGCGCATGGTCAAGGAATCAGGCATGGAAATATTCGGTTATTTCATGTTTGGCTGCCCTGAAGAAACTGAAAAAACTATCCAAAAAACCATTGAGCTCATATTTCACATAGAACCGGATTTTGCGGTGTGCAGCAAAACAATACTTATACCTGGAAGCGAACTTTTTGAATGGGCAGTTTCACAAAAGCTCATTTCAGCAGATTACTGGGAGAGATTTCTTACAGGAGAGATTACTAACACCGCGCCTTCCTTATCTTCAAAAGAACTGCCTGAACAGAGGATTAATCAGATCATCAAAGAAATAAATAAAAAATTCTACCTTCGACCGAAATTCATGATGCGCAAACTAACTAAGATTAAAAGCATATCTCAATTGATCAAGCAAGCACATATGGCAAGCTCGCTTCTAAGCCATTAATACGCTATGAAAATATTATTTGTACATCCTCCGGCAAATGTAAATCTTAAAATCCAAAAAGGATTAAAATACCCTCCGCTGGGGATAGCATTTGTCAGCGCTGTCACCCTAGAGCAAGGGCATAATGTGCGAATATTCGATGCTAATGTAGAAAGAAATCCTTTTCAATCATTACGTATGCTCATTCAGGCATTTCAACCGGAAGTAGTGGGAATAAGCTTCACCAGCCTATTATCAGACAGCGCGCACCACACTGCCAGATTTGTAAAAACAACTCGTCCCCGCGTTATTGTTATCGCAGGAGGATACCATCCCACTATCCAACCGCTTGATGTGATTAAAGACACTAATTTTGATGCAGTAGTAGTAGGAGAAGGAGAAATCACTTTTCTTGAATGGCTTAAAGCATATGAATCAAAGGATAAAGACTATAGCTCAATCAAAGGGCTGGTATTTAGAAAAAATGGCGAGATAATTGTAAATCCGGAAAGAGAATTAATACCGACTCTTGATACTGTCCCTTTCCCTGCCTATGGCCTGCTTCCTATTAGGAGTTATAGCAGCATGGTCTCAACGCGTAAACCTTATGTCACTTTTATTCGCAGCCGCGGATGCCCTTTTAACTGTATTTTTTGCGGGGTGCAAAGAATGTTTGGGAAAAAATACAGGGTGCAGTCTCCACAAAAGACCATCTCAGAAATCGAAAGGTTGGTTAAAGAATTTAAAATCAAAGAGGTTCTTTTTAAAGATAGCGACTTTTTAATCGATAGAAATAACGTAATCCAGTTGTGTAAGCTTTTGATCGAAAGAAAACTTGACCTTATCTGGTCTTGTAACAGCCGAGTAGACATGATCAATGAGAAAATAGCCTTATTAATGAAGCAGGCCGGCTGTAAAATGATTACCTATGGAGTAGAATCTGGCAACCAAGAAATTCTAAATAATCTCAAAAAAGATTTTACTCTAGAGCAAGTAACTAAAGCTATCCAAACAACAAAAAATGCAGGAATTCAGGTAACTTTGAATATTATTTTCGGCTCCCCCCAGGAAACCAAAGAAACCGCCCGAGAAACTTTGGCATTTGTAAAACAATTAGATCCGGATTATCTCAATTGCGCATATCTTACTGCATTTCCCGGATCCTGCCTATATAATCACGCTTTATGCAATGGCTGGTTCATTGACGGTAAACCTAATTCATTTGCATACGAACAACTCCGGCTCAATGCCACAAAGATGTCAGTTAAGGAATTGTCCGTTTTAGTAAAAAACGCCACCCGCTCATTTTATCTAAGGCCCGCTTATATCGCAAAGAAGTTGCGACATTTAAACTACGCTGAGCTTAAAAACGATCTCAAGGGATTATGGGCAATCATAAGAAATTATTGAATCCCTTCACCTGGCTTACCAGAGAGATAAGGATGCGCAAGGTCTTGCCTTATATCCCCTACGCAGAAATCCATATCGATATCGGATGCGGGCCCGAAGAGTACTTATTAAAAAAATCACCCTGCCGCACCCGTATAGGATTTGACCCGCAAACTGGCCAGGGCCTTGTTGATACAATCGCTGCCCAAAACAGTAGCATTGATTGTATCACAATGCTGGCTTCTATAGAACACCTGAGCTATCCAGAAAGGATTATCAAAGAATGCCACCGCATAATCAAAGATGACGGAAAATTAATCATAACTACCCCGAAATCAACGGGAAAGTGGCTCATAAAATTATATGACCCTCATTACGAAGCAGTGGAAGGCCCTCACCAAAGATATTACAATCTAAATTCTATGCACAATTTGCTAAAAGGCTTTTTCCAAATTAAAACCTACCGAACCTTTATGCTTGGATTCAACCAGCTTTTTGTCTGCACAAAAACATAAGAATTAATGCAGATGAATCTCGATTAAATTTAATTCTTTGTTTGATAGGTCAAGAATTACTTCACGGGTAATGATTAAATAGCGCGAGTGGTCGACAGGCAGATTTTCTGAATTAAGCAGAACTCTAACAATCTTATACTTTCCGTAAGCAATTTTCCCAAGATTTATAAATTTTACCTTAATTCTTCTGCCGGCAAAAATACGCTCAATACTTATACTACTGCTTTTACAAAAATGCTCTGTGCTCAATTTTGGCTCAATTATCAAATCTCCATCCTGGCCCCTGACCCCAAAAACCTGGGTAAGTATAGTTAATATAAACCAGCTGGCTGAACCAGTTAAATAAGAATACATCCCCCGGCCTTCGAGGTTAAAATATTCCGGCAGACAAGGATATACCTTACTCCTGGAAGTATCCACTGCCATCTTATAAAGCGAACTTAAAGTTTTCCAGGCCTGCTGAACGCACCCTTGTTTATATAACGCATAACTAAACATCACTGCCATATGACTAAAAATTGCCCCATTTTCCTTTTCTCCGTAGGAAAAAGAAAAAGCCCTGCCCAAATCATACTGTTCTTGTTTAAAATCAGTATTAAGGTGTATGCCGCCGGTTTGTTTATCAAGCAAATATTTATTTACGCTTTGCAAGATCTTGCGCACCTGCCAACTCCGGGCAATACCAGCCATTATGGTAAAAGCCTGGGCAGTAAGGGTCATTTGCATATGCTGGCCTCTCTTGCCTTCCAGGCGTTTCTTGCGGTTATCATAATAACCGTTAAAAAACCCTTCTTTAAGCCATTCTGCCGAACGTATATACTGCTTCATCCAGGCAGACTTGCCCCTAAGATCCCCGGCTAGCTGCACAGCATCTAAAAAAACCTTTTTCCCGGATACAACAAAGGAGATTTTAGAAAAATATTTATCTAAGAGTTTACGTTTGGAAGATATGCTTTCGTAATTAATCTTTGTTAACAAAATCACAACCTCTTCGGCTACCTCTATCTTGTTATTTTTACCAACTTTGGATAAAAGTTCGGCAAGTATTTCCAGGTTTTGCGCATACATGGCGCTGAAAGCTACGCTTTCACCGTTTTCCTTTGCCATATCCAAACCATCATTCCAATCAGCCCCTTCAAGACGAATATGATTATGACTGCCAACATTATGAAATTGCACCAGATTTTGCACTAAAAGATGCTCCAAAATTGACCCGGAATAAATCTTTCCGGACTTGGTTTTTAGTTTACTGCCATAAGCGGCAGTCCAGCGATAATCAACATCTTTAGTGCGTTTTATTTCATGATTGTAAAAATAAGTTGCCTGTTCAAATAGAATATCCAGATCTGCGGTCTCATTAATATATAGCTCTAAAGTCAAAAGCGGCCAGATACCATGGTCCATCCATACCCGGCTAATGTTATTGCGATCAGCAATAAATTCTCCGGGCCCTTTGCCGATAATGGTAGCATTAGACCCATCAATCTTTACTCCACAGAAATTACTAATCAGAAATTGCCTGACCTTTTCAGGGCCATAAAGAATCAAACCCAAACAATCCTGCCATAGATCACGCCAACCGCGTCCGCCTTTTCCGTAATCAAAATCCGGTAGGAACGAACAGCCGAAAATTCTTCTTAATGTCGGCTGGATATTTACCCAGCGCAACCAATTATCAAAATCCCTATCTTCTGTTGCAACATTTATCCCCTGGCTCAACTTACCCCAGAATATTTTAGTTTTCTGCAAGGCATGCGAAATCTTATCCGGATGGTTAAATTTATAAATTAATTTTGTGATTTCTCTATGGTTCTGAGTTACCCCCATAATCACCGCATATATCTTTGATTGCTTCGGCTGTAAAGAAACTCTCTTAAAATTTAAACCTCCCATAACCTCCTTACCTTGCATATTATTTAACTGCGCAGGGATATTTTTAAATACCGCTTCAGGCTCTTCCAGGTCCCCTGAGTCCCCGCAAAAGATTTCCTGGGTCGGATAGATCCTCTCTGGAGAAGAAGATTTTTCATCCCAGCCTAAAACAAAGTAGCTATCTTTATTCAACCGGTGGCCAGATTCATCAAAAGCCAATGTCGGCTTGGAGATTACCCCGAATTTATGCAGAATAACGCGCTGTAATAAACTGGTTACATGGCGATGGTCGCGTATATTATTGGCACCGCGGCTATACAAGGGAATAGCAACTGTAGGGATAAAACTTATTGGTTTACGGGAGATATTAGTAAGCTTAACCTGCATTATTTCAACCGGCTCACCCGTAGCCGGTACAAAAGAAAGAACCTCTGCATTAATACCTATTGTTTTATTCTGGCGGGTTACCTTATGCCAAAGCAAACCAGCCTCTAATCTAAAATTATCCCGGCTTATCTGTTTAGAATCCTTGGAAACACCCGTAGCTGACCAGATTTTACTTGGATTAATATAAATCCAGAAGTTGCGCGAAGAGCGCAGGTTGACTAAATCAATACGTGAAACCGGGGCCAAAAGAAAAGAGTTTTGCCCGCTTTTGATATCCCCATGCAAATCAGGAGTAATAGAAGACATAATGCTATCATTACCCAAAGGGAAATACAGGCTCTTGATTTTATCTGCGTAGCCCGAACAAAAACTACCTGAATTATCCGTAAAACTCCAAAGTTTATTCATAGAAAGTTGAGCACCCGTAAACAAACTCTAGCCGTTAGCCAACAGGTTCATTTGCCTGAAGATGATCCTTAGGCAAAGTATGCAAACGGCGCCATTCCCAACTACTAATTATTTTTTAAATTTGCTGAATACCTCTTGTAATATAACCTTGGCGATATTCTCAGCTAGAAGCCGATTACCCTTAGGCGTACAATGGCCAAAATCACCGCCGAACATATCCTTAAAGTATTCCCTGTAACCCTCTCTTCTTATAGCTCTTTTAAATATTTCTTCATTGTCCACAAAAATTACCCCTTCTTGCAATTTAAATATCTTTTTTAGCGGCTCTATACTACGTACTGGATACTGAACGCAAATATATCTTTTTTTTCTTTTATCTAGAATTTGCTTGAGCCTGTGGTAATCATTAATCGTATCAGGATTGTAATATTCTTTGCGTAACTGATCCGCTTTAGACCAATATTCCTTGTAAAGCATATAATTCCCCATTTCGCCATATACTATTGCTAATCCTCCATATGCCCGGTCAATTTCAGTATTAAGCTCAAGGGCTTTTTTGTACGATTGCTCTGCCTCGGAGAATCTGCCTTGGTCAGTATAAAGCCGGCCTAACCCTGCGTACGCCTTGTCATTTTTAATATTAAGCTCAAGGGCTTTTTTGTACGATTGCTCTGCCTCGGAGAATCTGCCTTGGTCAGTATAAAGCCTGCCTAACCCTAGATATGCCATGTTATTCCTGGGGTTAAACTCAAGGGCTTTCTTAAATGAT
>JAHJCJ010000005.1 GCA_018812825.1 Candidatus Omnitrophota bacterium | reverse complement strand
TTGCTTTACGCGCATAGCTATTTACAGTAAAAAACTCACCGTCTAATGCATCCCTGCACTCTTTTGTGCGCTTAACCAACTTTTCATATATCAATCTTTTATGCTTTATAAGATTTTCAATCTCTTCCTTTTCCTCTTTTTCCGCTTCTGTTTCTAACTCTGCCTCTGCCTTGAGGCTTTCCTTGTCCTTTACTTCTGGCCCTCTTACCTCTTCTGACTCTAAGGAGGAATTTGCATAAGGGCAATCCGGATCATGCTTGAATACTTTATCCGAAAGAGGGGCTGCATATATAAGGTAAGGCTTGGCCTCTAAGAAAAACACAATTAATATTAAGATTAAATAAATAAAAATCCTTTTCATTACTCTTTCTCCGTCTTATACAATTCCCCTCTGCCACGCGGATCCATTATATCATTGCCCACTAACCCCACCTGGACCTTAGCGGTTAACTTTTCAAGCGCAAATCTTCCATCCGGATCAAGAGGATATACCTTATATGTACCCTTGGGTAATTTCTTTCCAATCGCATGTTCCGGGCTTACATCCAAGGCCAGGCTTTCTTTTCCCTCTGCATCAACCCTGACAATAGTAAAAGCCCCACCCATCCCAGGATCAACAGTTGTAATCATACTATCTCCCGGAAGCGCCACCGCTTCTGAAACCTGGGTATCTCCAAACTTACTCCCTATAATCTCATAGATAACCCTAAAACTGGAATTTAGCTCCGGGCCGGTGATTTTTACCTTAACGCCCTCTCCCGACCCCTCTCCCGATTGATCAACCATAGATGCATCCCCACCGGGTGTTGATTGAGTTGTTCTTTTTTCAGTTGGCCCAAAAACAAGTACGCCAGAAGATGCGCCATCCTCACAATAGGCATTAACCGGGCACAACATCAAAGACACAATATAGACTGTTAAAACCAAGATTGAAGCTTTCATTCTAAAATCATCCTCATTGTAATAATATTAAACATTCTTTCTATGCTTTTATCCATCTTAATATCCAGGGGATTGTCCCTGGGGTTATATTCTATATCAAGCTGGCTGACTATTTTCTTTACTGAAAGTTTTTTATCCTCCAAACCAAATCCCGCAATAAGCTCTTTAACAATCGCCAGCTTTTCGCCTTTATCCTGCTTATTCCACCAGTAGCCATCCCTTGCGCTTTCTTCCAGCGGCATTTTTTCATACGATGCCTTTTGCTCTTCGCTGACTATGCCCTGGGCCTCTAACATCAACTTGCTCGGATCAGGAGCTTTGGAGGCAACCTTCTGGGCAAAAGCTAAATCCTGGCATAAAACAAAACAAGCGCAAATCAATAAAAACCCTGCGCCTCTTTTACCCCAATTGCAGGTCATAGCTTCTCCTTTTCTTGCCTGTTTTTCTGCTCAATTTCCTGAAGCCGCAAAGCCGCAGCCTTATAAGAAACCATATCCGCGCGGTATTTCTCCTCTAAATCCCTGCTCACTTCCTGTTTTGTAGCAATGAGGTCTTTTACGGACATTTCATCTTTTTCTAAAGCAGCCTCTTTTATCTCGCGTTTTAAATTCGCATTGCCCTTTAGAAGAAAACTGCCTGCCCCCAAAAACACCAATATCGTAGCAACCAAGATATAAACCGCACGGTTTCTTTTTCTTTTCTCTAAAAACAACTCCGCGTTTAATTCCGGCTGCTCTTGCCCTGCTTCTGCGGAAGCCTTTGCAATTTCTTTTATTCTTTCCACAAATTTTTCGCTGCCCACAACAGAAGCCCTGTACATCTTGTTTTCAAAAGCATCAAGCTCTTCTTGGCTTGCCTTTTCCACATACTCCTCATACGCAGCAGTTTTATTTTCCAAAGGCAAAAGATTTAAAACTTCTTCATAATTAATATTGCCGCAAATATTTTTATCCGACTCTGTTTTTATATAAGATAAATAGCTGCTCCAACGGAAACTCTTTAATTGGGCCGTTGGATTGTCTTTTAAAACAATACGGTGCACAAAACGGGTCATTTCAAGTAAGTAGCCCTGCCTTTCAATTAAAACTGCCTTGAATCTTTCCTCAAAAAGATGGCCTTTCTTTTCATATTTTTTATTGTAGTATTTTGTATAATTGGCATTTACGCCATGCATAATCTGGGAAACGGTAAACTGTTGGGAAGGCTCTATAAGCAGATGGCTTTCTTTGGAGGTCAAAACTAAAGAATATAATTTGAAATTATACAGGTTTTTGTATTCAAAGATAAAAAAAAGATAGCGGCTTTTATCGCTATCATCCCTAAAGAGATTAAGCTTATAATCTGCTTTTGTAGTTATATAATACAGCGCTCCTTCTAAATTTACCCTTGGTAACCTTGGCATTTTGCTTTTAACCTCTTTTTATTCTCAAGGTACGTGGTACTTTTATTTTTCTTTAAAAAAAAACCCCGGTAAACTCATTTACCCGGGGTAATTCCTAAATCTTCGGCAGCTTGGCTATCCTTACTTTCAGGACCCTTAGCTTTGTGCCCCCATATTACTATGAGTTTACCTTTTCGGTTTCCTTTTTTCCTGTAACAATCAGAGTATAACATATAATATAAATTTGTCAAATAATAAATAGTACGTGGTACTCTGCCGGTTTTTAGGCGCCTAAAAGCTTTTTTTGGATCAAATTCAGAGTATACCCCTCCCTGGCTAATTCAGAAATCTTACGTAAGCGCTCTTTTACCAGGCCTTCCTCATACATACGTTTATTGCCCACCTTTGCGCTAACCGGCAACAACCCTATAGCAGTATAATAATTTATCGTATAATATGGCGTATTGAACTTAGCTACTATTTCTTGCGCGGAGATGTATTTTTTTCCCATGTAAATATGGACAGCGGCCATTTTCTAAATAAAGACAGGGAAGCAAGAAATTAGCGCTGCCTGAATCTAGAGTGATTACTAAATATACTATACATGATATATGTATAGTATCTACTCTATTTAAACCCCTAACGTGAACCGATGCTCAAATTTTGAAGCTATTGCCTCATGATCTGTAACTAATACGATAGTAACCCCTTGTTCTTTATTAAGTTTTTCAAATATCTCAATTATTTTTAAGGAGTTTTCAATATCTAAGTGGGCAGTAGGTTCATCCGCTAAAATAATTGTAGGAGAATTTATCATTGCCCTTAAGATAGCCACCCTTTGTTGTTCTCCTAGACTCAGCTCTCCGGGGCAATGCCGCAACCTACCTTGCATCCCTATCTTTTGCGCCAATCCCTTGATCGTAGCTATCTTTTTCATCCTCTCCACATCCAGAATAACCGGCAAGATTATGTTATGCATCGCTATTAAATTGCCAAGCAGGTTAAATGATTGGAATATATAACCAATTTTTTCTTTTCTAAACTTAGCAAGTTCATCAGCTTTGAGATTTGATAAATCAATGCCATCTACAATTACCTTGCCGCTTGTTGGCGTATCCATTCCCCCTATTATGCTTAAGAGGGTTGACTTTCCAACGCCAGACTTCCCAAATATAACTAACATCTCCTTATCTTTTATCTCAAGGTCAATATTTTCAAGGACTTTCAACTCTTTACCAGAGACCTCGAAAGTCTTTGATATATTTTCTAATTTTATAGACATATAATATTATCTTCCTTATAATCTTCTTATTGCGTCTACTGGAGTAAGTTTTAAAATTCTTATTGTTGCAAGCAACCCGGATAGGCTCTGGATTACCACAGCCAGTAAAATTGTTAGTAAAAAAATGCTCATAGAAAATCCCGGCCTCGGAGTTGCAAGTGTTTTTACAAGGTACTGGGAACAAGGAGGATACGGATTTAAATAATAGGGAAGCGCAGAGACAAGATTAATTTTATAAACAAAACTTGCCAGATACCCCAGCAGGCAACCAATCAACCCGCCAAATAATACAAGAAGAGAATTCTCCATAATTATCAGTTTTATTATATCCTTGTTGCGCCATCCAACAGCTTTCAATATTCCTAATTCGCTTGAACGCTCTAAGACTGAACCAAACGCAGTCTTGGCAATAAACAGAAACGAGATTAAGATTACGATAAAGAATATTGCCAGCATAAGCCCTTGCGCAAGAAGAGAAAATCCGGCAACGCTGGATAAATAATCCCTGGAAGTAGTAATCGTCACAGACTCATTGCCTAATGCCTTCTTTATTTTCTGTTTAACTATGGCTGTATCCACTCCCCCTTTAAGTTTAATAAATACGATGTCTACTATATTCCCCCTATCTACCATTTCTATAGCTGTTTTTAAGGGGACAAAAACCTGCGCCCCGGCAATCTTAGCGTCATAACCCGGATCAATAATTCCTATTATCTTATTGTCCATCTTTTTACCTATATCAATAGTGTCCTCAAGCTTTAAATTTCGCGTCCTGGCAAAATCTTTATCCAGAATAACCGCATAGTTATCTTCTTTTGTAAAATATCTTCCCTGGATATTTTCTAAATCACTCTTCTTAATCGGGCCTAACTCTCCCGGTTCAGGATTAACCCCCGCTACAACTATGGGGCTAAAATTTGATGGGGCAGCAACATGTTTACCCTGCTCATCGGTTGCGCAAAAACTACCTGGAGGGCCGGTCTCACATGGCTCACTTTTAGATTCATTGTCTTTCTTTTCCATAGGTATATCACTGTGAGAACTATCATCAGAATCCTGCATTTGCTGTATCTGAGATTTACTAGGAATTGGGAATGCCCAGGTTATTAGAGCACTATCGACTGCGACAACCTCATCAATAGAGCTTATTTTATCAACAAGCTTAAGCGGGATAGGGTTAAGATCCGTAGGAAGTTTTACAATAGACCAAACGCAGGGCTCACCCTGCAGTTGCACAATCATATCCGCACCTGCATCCTGGAGAGGTTTTCTAAAGGCTCCTTGGGCACTTTTAAGAATTAATATAACTGAAATAAAAAGAGCTATGCTTATGGATATCCCGGCCAAAGATGCAAGCGATCTTCTGCGCCTGGTAAGAAGATTTTTTATAGAAAAACTAACCAATATAAACCCACCTTTCTGCTAAAAGATCAAGATTATTTACCCCGCTTATATTTCTTTAGCTCCTCTTCTAATGCCCCCGCCTTCTTTACCTCTTTATGCAGCCTCGCCGCTAAACTAGTATACTGAACCTTATCCGCCTCAAGCTGCTTATCCTTTTCTTTAATTATCATGGCCTGTTGGTTAACCTTTGCGGTCAATGCCCTTGTATGTTTAGCCCTTACAACTAGGCTAACAATATTAACTAAGCTTAAGATCAATAAAACTCCGAAGATTACAACTATCTTTTGGCTTGCGGCGCTCTTTATTTCAAAATTCATCTGCCACCTCCTTTTTGCAAACCTTGCTTGGCCTTTTCTGCCTGCCCTGTTTCTTCTCTTAAATTATTCTGCCTGTCTTGCTCCTGCTCTAACCTCTTGGCCACTACCCGATAAGAAATCATATCTGCCCGGTATTTCTCCTCCATGCCACTTCTTATATTTTCTTGTAATTTCTTATGTCGCTGAGAATCTTTGTCTTTTATGATAGCTACGGACTTTGATATCTTCTGAAGCGACTTACGAAGCATAAAATTGGAAATTAAAAGAAAGATGCCTATGCCGCAAAATACAAGAAAAAATAACCTGGAAATCAAAACAACCTTTTTTAGCACCGCTTACCTCGTTTTCCGCTGAAACTCTAAATCTTCCCTGGCTTCATACATCCATTCTTCCACTATGCCAGCATCCGCGGCATCAGGAGATAGCTCAAGATACCTGCGGTAATGAAAAAGGGCTTTTTCATTATCCTGGATATAGTCATCATAAACAATAGCTAAATTATAGTGGATATCCGCGTCATCAGGAGATAACTGCAATGTCTTTTCATATTCCTGGGCTGCCTCCTTGTATCTTCCTACGTTTTCGTATATTATCGCCAAATTATAATGACGCTTGAGCGCTTTTTCCCTGTAGGTACCGAATACCTCGCTTAAATCCCCGGCCTGAGCATGCTTTTGTTTATCTTTCTGGCTCAACTTCTGCTCTGCCTCATTTAATTTTTTAGTAAGAGCTATTTTCTCATTAACCGCCGCTCCGGCTAAAGAATCCCCAGCGGACTGCTGCACATTGGCTCCTTTTTGACTGCTTAAAACAGCATACCCCTTGGCGTAAAAATCTGCCCTCTCAGGATCCTTGATACTATAAATGTAAATACTCGCCAGGCGAAGATAGATACTCGCATCCTGAGGATCAATCTCCAGGATCGCCTCATATTCTTTTACCGCGGCTGTATAGTCCTGCTTATTTTCATAAGATAGCCCAAGCTGGTAATGATCAAGCTTTTCCTTTTCCTTCATTAGCCTGGCGGTTACCTCGGCGGCATTAACCGCATTCTCCTCAAGCGACACTTTTTCTTCGTTTAAATTCTTAAGTTTTTGATTTAACTCCGCTATCTGGACGGTGAACTCTTTTTTTTGGGCAAGATACTTTTTGCTCTTGCGTGTCAGTTCTTTCTTATTTTCCTGTTCTGAAATCCGGAGCTTCTCCTGCATTGACTGCGTAGTCTGGGCTAAGGCATCTTCAAGTTTCTTCTTTTCTTCCACAAAAGCACCCATCTTTTTACTCAAAGCAGATTCTTTTTCTTTTGTGCTATTAATATCCAGCTCTAAGTTAGCTAGCCTTCCTTCTAAACTTAATTTTACGCCTGCTAAAGAGCTTTTCTCCGCGTTTAGTGATTCAACTTGCTTTTCCAAAAGGTTTAATTTTGCGTCCTTATTTTTAAGATCTTTGTTTAGCGCATTTATCTCCGCTCGTTTTTTATATACCGCGGATATTGTCAAACCTAAAGCAATAAGAAACACGGTTAATAAAACACCTAAAGAGATAATTATTACGAACCGTTTATTCATCTCCTGGGAGGCTTTCTTGTCTTCATCTCTTCTTTCATCCTGCGCATCTCATCAACCCCGGAGATCACATGAGGAGTCAAGAAGATAGCCAGCTCCTTTTTCGCATTTAAATCCGAAACATTGCTAAACAGCTTTCCTATAATAGGCAAGCTGCCTAATAAGGGCAGCTTAGATACGCTTTTGTCTGTTGTCTTCTTTATCAGCCCGGCTAAAATGATCGTGTTGCCATCCTTGACTAAGACATCAGTCTCAACATTTGAGGTGTCGACTATCGGAATCTTATTGCCTTCCGTAGTTTCCAGCCATTCCGATATTGAGCTCACCTCAGGCTTTATGTGCATCTTGACAAAACCGTCTTTATTAATCGTCGGCGTAACATACATAGTTACCCCCACGTCTATAAATTGCACGCTTTCAGAGGTAGTCGTAGTTACATCGCCGGTAGTAATAGTAGTAGTCACATACGCCTCGCGGGTTCCCACCATGAATTTTGCCTCTTCGTTATTGCAGACGACAATGTGCGGCGAAGAAATTACTTTTAACTTGCCGTAATCCTTTATAAGCTCTAAAGCAAATTCATATTTATTATCAACCAATGTGCCCACATTAAGCAGCATAGAAGAAGCGGTAGAGCTGGGGGCACTGAATGGAAAGGTACCGGTAAAGGTCAACGAATCCTTGGCCAAACCATAAACCTTTTTCCAATCCACGCCCATAGCATAATCATCATTTAAAGTTATCTCTACAATCCTTGCCTCAATGAGTACCTCTCTGGTCTTAGCATCAAAATCTGCCACTAGCGCCCTGACCCTCTCCATATTATGAGGCAAATCCGTCACTACAAGTTTATTCGTCCTTTCATCTATTTCAATAGTACCAACATCCTTGGTCAACACCTTGGTTATTTCCCCTTTAACCTCAGCTATCTTGGCATACCCCAACTCAAATGTCTCTCTAACCGTAGGTAGCACCCGGTTAACAGTAGACAAATCAGCCCTTATAGCAGCCTCTTCCATCTCCTTTATCTTTTCCGGAGTATCAATTAAAATAATCATTCCGGTAGCATCATCTATAATCACCTTTCCTACTGAACTCTTTAAGTTACCTAATATAGTGCCCACCCTTTTAGTATCCGCGTATTTAAGCGTGATAGTCTTGGTTTGTTTCTTATTCGTATATTTCTCGCCGTAGAGCGCCTCATATTCACTCTCCGTCATCAGCGTAATTATCCCGGTCTTCTTAACGCTAGCAAGGCTATTAGTAAGTAAGATTATCTCTAGCACATCAGCGATGGTAACATCTTTTAAAAACAGGGTTACTTTACCGCTGACATTTTTAGTGGCAACAATATTTAAATCGCCCTGCTTGGATAGAAACTTAACCGTATCCATGATGTCCATGCTGCGCAAATCAAGGGAGATCTTCCTGGATAAACCGGAAAAAGGATCATTGGCATCCTCTATAACCTCATCTTCCGCAACATCCTCTTTTACGGGCCCCTCATTTTTTACAGACTCCGCTTGCGCTGCCTGTGGCAACTTCTTATCCGTTTTTTCTACAGTTACCTGGATCTCCTCGGATAACTCTTCATCTTCGGCAACAGGCTGAGCGTCTATAGGCTTGAAGTTTAAACTCAAAAAAAACAAGATTGAAATTCCAATGATAATCTTTTTCATCTACATTAAATCCATCTTTTCGCCATCAGCTTCCAATATAACCTTGTCTTTTAAAATAACATCTATCTTAAATTTACTAATCGTATCCCCGGTTTTAAGAAAATAGGTCTTATTTGATTTTGTGTCTTCAATTATTACCTCTGGGTCTTTACCCCAGGATATACCTACTAATTTGAGTTCTTTAATCAGCGCGGATAAAATCTTCTTGGCTTCCACTTGGGGATTTTCCGCGCTCATTAACTTAACAGGCGAGAAAATATTCCTGCGTTGCACCATTTCCAAATAATATAAAAATGGACGCACCTCTGCCTTCACATGTTCTTGAAAACTCCGGACTTTTGCCGCAGAAGCCTTTTTAGTGAACTGTTTTATATCTAAACGCCTAAGAGTAAAATCCGCCGTTAGATAAACAAACAAAATAATAGCTACCGCAGCTAAAACTTTATTCCAGGCCTTCAGGTTAGGCTCATCAATGCCGCCCTTTAACTGTGCCAGCCCATCCTTTATGCCTATCTTAAGCCGCGCCAATACCATTGACAGCGAGCTTAAACTGATAAATGAAAACGCAGATGCTTTTTTCTTCCGCTTGAGGCTTAAGCTCCCGGGGCCTTCCCCGTCTTCAATTAAATTTAATAACTGTTCTTCAGGAGTAGGTTTGTTTTTTGCCATCTTAAGTTCGCCTCATGATCAATAAGTTCTTTGATGATTTCATTATCCACAATCGGTTTATTCTTCATTACTAATAACTTCAGCGCCTTATGGCATAACATCCCGATGCGCCGTGGATAGCCTTCGGTATATTTGAATATCTCCCTGATTGCTGACTCGCTAAACAATTTATCCCTGCCTCTGTAACCGGCCTGCCTTACGCGGAATTCAATCATCTCTTTAGTTTCATCAATGCCAAAAGGAGTCAACGTATACAACAGGCTTACCCTGTCTATAAGGTTCCGCACTTCAGTAAGCCGGGGCAATAGCTCCATCTGGCCGAGAATGACCAACTGCAATAATTTAAATTCATTAGTTTCATAATTTAAGAGCATGCGCAACGCTTCCAGCGAAAGAGAATTTAACTTTTGCGCTTCGTCAATTAATAGAACTATGGTTTTGTTCTGTTCCGCTCCCTGTTCAAAAAGATATCTTTTTATTGACTCCTTGTAATCTAAAACTGTAGGCTTTAATGTAGCTGTTTCTATTTTAAAAGTCCTAACCAGGGAATCCAAAAATATTTCTTCAGAATCAAAAGTAGGATCAAGGATCATATGAAAAACAACATCATCCCTCTCTTTCAACATCTGAAATAATTTTCTGGAAAGCGTGGTCTTACCTGTGCCTACATCTCCTAATACCACGCTTAAACCCCGCTTTAGTCGTATCTCAATAACAAGGCGCATTAAAGCCGCCCGATGCTCACTTGATTCATAGAAAAAATTAGGATCCGGGCTTGTAGAAAATGGCTCCTTATTTAATCCTATTACTGCAAAATAGCTCATTCTTAAAATTTTATCTGAAACTTAACCTATTGTAGCATAAATGGTTACAATATTATTACATACCTAATAGCTTCTTACGAATCAAATTCAGAGGATACCCTTCCCTTGCCAACTCCGAAATCTTCTGCAAGCGCTCCCTTATTACTGTTTCTTCATACATACGTTTATTGCCAATTTTCCCGGCAACCGGCAGCAGTCCTATGGCGGTATAATAATTTACTGTTTGATATGGCGTATTGAATTTAGAGACTATTTCCTGCGCGGATATGACTTTCTTTTCCATGGCGCTTGGGTTCTGTGGCTGACTCGTGAGTTTTAGTAATTACTAAAAGTACTGAATATACTATATATATAGCATATTTTATCTATTTGTCAAGAAATACTTAAATACTTAAGACGCTTTATATAACTAACCTGATTTCTTCAGGTTGCAAAACAATTATTAAACTCAGCAATAACCAATTGTTTATAAACCAAAACCATGGGGAGGGCGCCTTAAAGGCTTTCCTAAGGGCTTCATACTACATTGCATATATAGGTAAGAGTTAATTTATAGCTTTTACTGCGTCAGGGTTTGCTTAAGTGACCTCTTCTATATTCCAGCTAAAGGCTTTGACTCCTTCTTTGCCTAATTCCTTACGCAGTGCGTTGGTGCAGATTAAAATCTGCTTTACTTCTGCATCCCGGCAAGCTACGTATAAAATATTATTCCTTCCCGGCCAAACATCGCTCCCTAAATGCGCACCCGATGTGGCGCCTTTACCAAAGACCTCCTTTATTTTAGTATAATTCTCCAAGCCACAACTCTCCAATGTCTCCATTATTTCATCATCGATTGCTTCATTATAAATCAACATTACCATTTTTATCATTTCTTTTTGCCTCCGCCATTTTTAAACTTTGAATTAAATACCGCATAAAGTGTGGGAACAAATAACATAGTAATAAAAGTAGAGAGCGATAACCCCCCGATCATCGTAATCCCCAAAGGCTGCCAAATCTCCGAACCTTCTCCTTTTGATAAAGCCAAGGGTAATAATCCGGCCAGAGTAGTAATTGTCGTCATAAGCACGGGCCTTAGCCTGTCCCTGCCTCCAAGGGTTACTGCTTCAAGCATTGTCAATCCGCGGGCACGTAGAATATTAATGTAACTAATCAAGACAATGGCATTATTAACAACAATCCCCATAAGCATAACTATGCCCAGAAAAGTAATTACACTTAAGGTTGTGTTAGTCAGGATAAAACCTAATATTACTCCCGTAAAAGTAAAAGGGACGGCAAACATAACAATGAAAGGGTCTAATAAAGATTCAAATTGCGCGGCCATTACCATATAAACCAGAGACATGCCTAAAAGCAGCAAAAGCGTCAAATCCATAAATGCCTTACCCTGTTCTTCCGCATCGCCACCAAAACTTATTACTATATCTGAAGGCACGGGAATCTTTTTTAACTCGCTTTTAATATCTTCAATCACCTTGCCCATTGAACGTTTGTAGGTGTTGCATTCAACCCTAACTACCCTTTCCCTGTTTTTTCGCTCAATCTCAACTGGACCAGAGACCTCTATAACACGGGCAACGCTGCTTAATTTGATTTGTTTTCCGGTAAAGGGAGAAATAATGGTCAGGTTCCCTACGTCCTCGGGATTGGCGCGGAATTCATCTTCCAAGCGCACGTATATATCATAAGTCTCTCCCCTTTCGCGGTAGCGGGTTGCGCTTGAGCCTTCCACAAAGATCTTAACACTATCGGCGATATTACGCATATTAAGGCCAAGGCTGGAGGCCTTCTGGCGGTATACCTGGACCCTTAATTCCGGCCGGTTTAAATCCCGGGAAATTGACACATCCGCTGTTCCGGCAATATTATCCATCACCTCTTTTATTTTCTTAGCCAAAAGATCCGTATCTTCGAAAGAGTGTCCCGTAATCTCCACCTGGATTTGCTTGCCGCCTGAGCCGGTAATCAATGAACTGATCGGGTTGCCTGTTGTAATATCCGTTTTAATTACTCCGGGTATCTGTTTTATTTTCTTTCTAATAGCCTGCGCCACTTCTTTAACCGAGCGTTTTCTTTCTGTCTTGCGCACAAGCTTAACCCCGTTTGAAACAATATGGCTCCCTGACTGCCTACCCATTGAACGGCTTATTCCGGAACTTTGGCCGCTGGCAACATACATAAATCTCTCTTCCGGGACATCCTGGTCAATAATCTCTTCAATTCTGGAAGCCATTTTATCAGTCTCCTCAACTCGCGTGCCCACTGGTAAGGAAACAGTAGAGCGCAAATCCCCTGAGTCCTCTTCAGGAATAAATTCACTGCCTACAAATCTAACCAAAAACAAACTCAGAATAAACGCAGCCAGAAAACCAAAGATAACAATCTTCTTATGCCCCAGGCACCAGGCTAGAGACCTTGCATAAAGTTCTTCCCATTTCTTAAACCAACTTTCGCTCAAATCATAAAATTTCGCAAACAATCTGCCCTTCTTCTTTGTAGAATTATGGTTAATACGCAACCATTTTGAACAAAGCATCGGGCTGAAGGTCGTCGCAGTAAAAAGAGAGGCCACCAGTGTAACCGTAATAATAATCGCTAGTTCCCCAAACATTATTCCCACTACCCCGGTTATAAATAACATCGGTAAAAACACTACCACGGTAGTCAGGGTAGATGCTGCGATAGATAAAAACATCTCTGAGGTACCAAAGATTGCTGCTTCCTGCGGCCTTTTGCCTCTTTCCAGATGGCGATACACATTATCGACAACTACAATCGCGTTATCCACTACCATGCCGATAGCAATAGTCAAAGAAGATAAGCTGATAGTATTAATTGTCTTACCGCTAAAAAATAGATAGATAAATGCCACCAATAGAGAAAAGGGGATGGTCAGGGCAATAATTAAGCTCGGCAAGAATTGGCGCAGGAAAAACCAGACCACTAGGATTACCAAGACTCCGCCTATCCAAACAGTAGATTTTAAAGAATTGAGCGCATCAATAATATCCTGCGAAGAATCCATCATCGTGATAATCTTTACATCATGCGGTAAGGTCGGCTTTAACTGCTCAAGCTTTTTTTTCACCATATCAGCTACCTTAACCGTATTCGTGCCGGTTTGCTTCTGGATCATCATCATCAAGCCCTGCCCCCTGTTCACGCGCACAATACGGGTTAACTCTTTAAAGCTATCTTCTATCCTGGCAACATCTCTTAAATAAACAAGATTGCCGTTACGCTTACCCAGAATAACTGAATTAATTTCCTCGGGCGTAGCAAACTCTCCGGGAATGCGCAGGAGATAATCCGTAAGCCCTGATTTTATATTCCCTACCGGCTGGGTGACATTTTCATCTTTTAAAACTTGCTGCACATCAAGGATAGAAAAACCATACCCCTGGAGCTTATTCCTATTAATCCAAATATTAATCTGGCGCTCCAGGCCACCATTTAATTGCACCGTCCCTACTCCTGGCAGCTGCCGCAAAGGATCCCCTACTCTTTTATCAATCAAATCAAAAAGATCTGGATAGCTCTGATCGGCAGTTATCCCCACAAAAAGCACAGGCACCATCGCAGTATTAAATTTAAAAATATACGGGTTGTCTATTTCATCAGGAATATCAGGCAGGAACCTTTTCGCTCGCTCAATACGATCGCGAATATCATTAGAAGCCTCATCGAGATTAGTGCCCCAAATAAACTTGAGGCTAACCACTGAAGCCCCTTCCATTGAACGAGAGGTAATTTTCTCTAAGCCAGGAGTAGTGGCCAATTGATTTTCCAAAGGCTCACTCACCCTTATCTCCACATCCTCCGGGCTAGCCCCTGAATATGTTGTGATTACCGAAATCATCGGGGGCTCAATCTCCGGCATCAAATCTATGCCTAAGCGGCTCAAGCTATACAACGCTACAATAATAATCCCCAGAAAAATCATCAGGTTGGTAACCGGTCTCTTTACGCCAAATTCAGGTAAGTTCATACTATCTCTCCTTGTCTACCTAGACAACACCCGCGCAATTCCAATTAGCGCGGGGTGTCTACTCTGTTATAACCGGAGCTCCTTCATAAAGTTTTTGTTGCCCCATCACCACCACTAAATCCCCGACTTTCAAGCCTTGATTAACTTCATAAAATGCACCCTGGTGTATTCCCAGCTTAATATTTTTCTGATGCGCTATATCCGCCTCAACAACATATACGTAAACCTTATCTTCTCTGCCCATAATCGCTTCTTTGGCGATTACAGGAACATCTTTATGCTCCTCCAGGATTAATTGCACCTGCGCAAACATTCCGCTTTTTAAACGATGGTCGCTGTTAGAAATAATTATCTCGATGGGGGCAGTACGCGTCTCCAAATCCAAAACCGGGCTGATCTTTGAAACTATTCCCATAAATCTCTCTTTAGGATAGGCTTGGAGGCTTACTTGTGCCTCCTGCCCTAAGGCAATCCTGGACAAATACTCCTCGGTAATATCTAAGTTAATCTTTACCTTATCCATATCCACAACTAATGCTATGGGAGTTTGAGGGGTAACACTTGTTCCTTTATCTACGTATGTTCTTCCGATAATGCCGGTAAGCGGACTCTCTACCGGCGCTTTTTCAAACTTAAAACCAACCTCATCCCGGTCAATATAAGCAACCACATCCCCTTTATTAACTTTATCCCCCTCTTCCTTAATTTTTTCAATAATTTTACCATTAACTTTAGGATAAATTATCGCTTCATCCTGCGCCCTTACGTCATCAACATAATCAAGAGTATTCTTAATTGACAACAACTCTACCTTAATTACCCGAACCGGTATAACCTCATTTTCAACCGCTGATTTGCCTTTCTCCTGGCAACCCGTAAAAATGAAAACCATGAAAAATAATGGTACCACATTTAACGCTAGATTTAATTTCCTAAGCATAGTTTACCCCTCTATCTTTATATTATTTTTAACCAAAGTTAACCCTTGTGATTTGTCTAAATCGATCAAGGCAACATTATAATCAACTAATGCCTTAAAATAATCAAGCTCTGATTGAGCCAGTTTATCCTGATAATCAAGGATATCATGCGTAGACACCTGGCCTGCAGCATATCTCTCCTTTTGCGCTTCATAGTTCTGCGTTTCTTTATCCTTAGAAAGCTTTGCCACCTCTATCTGCCGATACTGTGTTTTGGCTAACCTTACCTTATCCCTGACATCTAGAATAATATTCTGCTCCAGCCTCTTAAATGATAGTAAGGCCTGGGTTTTTTCTAATTTTTTCTGGTCATATTTCGCCCTGTCTCCCGTGCCCCAGGGCAAACTGAATTTCACCCCTACGCCCCAATCAGGATAATTGGAATTAACTTTTTCCATCGCGCTCTGATAATCCTTGCCTAATCCGTTTAACCCTAAGCTTCCGGTTAAATCCACTGTCGGTAAAAGAGCATTCTTGGCAACTTTTATTTTGATATCACGATTTTGTAAATCAACTCTGGCAGCTTGATAATCCGGCCTGTATATAAAAGCATCCTGCAGGCTTTTCAGTAAATCCACATCTTCCTGCCTTAATTCAAGTTCGTCTATCAGTTCTATCTTGGCATTCCAAACCTCTGGATCATCCACGAGGTTGGTAATAAGTTTTAAATCGTCCTCCGCCCTTTTAAGCGCTGCCTCTGAAGAAAGCAGGGCCTTTTCTCTCTCCGCGGAAGCGGCCTCTGTCTCCAGTAAATCAACGGAACTAATCAGGCCTTTCTCATACCTGGCTTTATTTACCTCCAGTAAATTATTGGCACGCTGCAAAGAAAGCCCGTCTATAGAATATTTTTCAAGGTAAAATGTATAATTATAGTAAGCGGTTTTGGCCTTGCTGATAGTATCCATAACCGTGTCTCTAAAATTCTTTTCTGAAACCATCTGGTCATTCCTGGCAATCATAATATCAGCCTTATTTACCAGGATACCAAACCCCTTAAAAAGCGGCTGAGTTATGGTAATTTTCGGCTCGCTTGAATAATAAGGATTATAAATCTGATAGACAGAATCACTCTTATACCTTTGGTTAAGAAACTCTAGATTGTATTCTGTTCCGGTGATTAGTTTTCCTGAAACCCCCGCATTAATATTTATATCCTGCGAATTAAATTTTCTTGCCCCTTGCAGAGTTGAAGTAGAAATCTCCGTAGTATCCTGCAGCGTAAAATCGGCATCAAAAGTAGGCTCAAAATCCGACTCGGCAACTTTTACATCATCCTGCTTTAATTTAGGCTCGATACGCTTAATAAGAATTTCAGAATTATTCTTCATGCAATAAAGGATGCAATCTACCAAACCTATTCTTAAGATCCGGTCCTGCGAACCCACAGCCATAAAAAGGGTCTTCTCCATCTCTGCCTGCCGGGAGTCATTTACGACAGCGGCAAAAGATGAGCTGTTAAAAGTAAACAAAATAGTCATAACAATGGAAATAAACTTTTTCATTTTACTACTGTTCCATTTAGAAATGCATCCAGGATAAAACCCGATAACCCTTTTAAACTTTCCGCTTTTAAAGGTTTATCCTTTAGCCAGGGGATGACTACCGATTTTATCATCCCACCCAACAGGTGCGCTGTCCTTTTAGGATCAAGCCCCTTCCTAATAACATTTTCATCTTGCGCCTTTTTTATTACTCCAGATATATAATCTAAGAATTGCATCAATTTTTCTACGGTCTCCCGGGAAGGTTTATCCTTTATTGCCCAACGGTCTAGGCTTCCTTGAGAAAAATAAATCCTGAAAAAATCATCATTCTCTTCAAAATAATTAAGCTCCTCATCAATAAGCGCCCTTATCTTCTCCAAGCCACCATGGGCTTTGCCTATTCTTTCTTTGACGCGCTTAATTAATTCATCTACCTTTTCATCGGTAAGCGCAAGATATAAAGCCTGTTTATCCTTAAAGTAAAGATAGATTGTCCCCACGGCATACTCCGCCTGCTTGGCAATGTCAGACATAGACGCCTTATGATACCCTTTTTCGGCAAAAACACGGGCAGCTGCATTTAAGATATCAGCCCGCCTTAACAACTTATCCCTTTCTTTACGCGGAAGCGGATTCACCTTTTCACCTACTTATATGCAATGTTCAGATAATGAATATTTATTCATAATAAGAAAGTACCATTCATTTATACTTTTGTCAAGTAAAATAGGGACAGCCACCATTATTATGTAATGGTGGCTGTCCCTATTTTACTATTTTATGGCCGCTATCCCTAATTAATTAGTTTTATAAAGGCAGACTTATTTGCCCAACCAAGCTTTTTATCGAAACGCCTAACCTTATACCAGCCTTCGGCCTTTTCCACTACCTCAACCTGGCTTCCTTCGCTAAGCTTAAAATATGTCGTGGCATTCTCCAAGGGCTCAAATTTAACATCTGCCTCTTTACTTATAACAATAGCGGTTTTATTTAGATAATTTATTTTCCTGTTCAAGGCGTAAGCAGATAAGATAAATAGCACAATTAATACGCAAATAACGCTTCCGGAAAATCGCTTAAATGTACCAAGAAATAGATTCAAGATAAATAAAATGATTAAAACTATATAAACAACAGACAATAATATGGTCAAGGAATCAATAGTCGCAGACTGAAATAAACCATATACTACTTTTTCAAACCAATTCCCAAGAAACTTAGGTTCTAAACTTAATGCCTGCAGGGTGTAATCATAGTTGGATCTTAAATCACTATCATTAGGGATAAAAGTCTTTGACCTCTCATAACTTAGGACAGACAACCCGAGTTCCCCTTTCTTAAAATAGCTATTACCTAAGTTATAATAAAGATTCCCGCTTTCTAAACCCTGGCCAATAAGCCTTTCATAACCCTTAATAGCTGCATCATACTTACCCTCCTGATAATAAATATTTGCCTGATAAAAAAGCGCTCCTGGCGAGTTACTAGCTGCTTCTTGCGCTAAAGCGTTGCGCAGACAAGGAACCAAAGTAATGGCTATTGAAAAAATTACTGAGAAAATAACCCGGTGTATTTCTTTCATGCCTTCTTTCTCTGCAGATAGTCTATAATTTGCTCTAATTTACTTAAAGATTCGCGCATATTTTCCTGAGTTAGCTGTGAAGATGCGTATCTGACCATATCACATTCCCGAAAGATATCCCTTAGTTTGACTAAGACCTCTTCGGCTACCTCCTCTTTTCGTAAATGCTCATCCGTAACACTTATCGTAATGCCTTTTGAGGACAAATGGAATTTATCACCCAGGTATTCTTGCATGGTTAAAAACAAGGTATCGTAGAATTTTTGTGTATCTGTTTTATCTAAATATTTCTTTGCCAGCCGGATACCTGCTTTGGCCTTTCGTGGCGCCAAAAGCCCCCTCGCGTATCTTAGGTCTGTTTTCAACCTTTGCCTCTTTGCGTAGATTACGGCCGTAAGCAAATAAAATAGCAACGGCACAACTTGAAAGCCAAGAAATATTTTATTTCTGTAAAAATAATCGCTTCTCTTTCTTAAAGGGCCTGGATTATCCTTAATATAAATAATATCCCTGCCTAACCTCTCCTCTTTAACAAGGGAAATAGAGGAGGGTTGTTTATTTTCAATTACTTTAGTTTCCTCTTCTTTTTCAGGTTTAACTATTATTATAGGAAACGGCCCTCGGTTAATAGTTTTATACTGCCCGGATCCAATATCGAAGAAATCAAGGGATATAACTGGAATTTCTTCAATCTCTAAACTCATCGGCATAATAATCTGTTCAAACATTTTTTCATTTGCCTGTTGTTTTATCTGTGGCTCGTAAATCTTAAACCCTTTCTCTGATTTAAGCTTGGGTACTCCGACCGTGTTAAAATTTCCTTCTCCGCTTACAACCATCTTAAGGGTAATAGGGTCACCGAGCTTAACCTCTAAGGGAGCAGCTGTTACCTTAAGCTCAAATCTACCCATGGCGCCAGAGAAATTCGCAGGTTTATTTTCTTCCGGTAAAGACAAAATAGTAAATGCAATATCCCCGGATTTTAAATCCAAGGGATAAGTCTCATATCTACCGAAAAAATCATCAAAGATGCTTGCGTTAAAAGGATCATTGGAAGCAAAAGGAGATTTACTCCTTCGCTGCTTTTGCACAATTAAATTACATTTAATATGAGCTGGCCCAAGCTTAAACTCACCCGGCCTTAAACCAAAAATAGAAGTGTTGAATTCTATAACATCGAAGTTTACCCCGCTACGGACCTCCTGGTACTGATTAGGCTTATTAAACGCACCTGCCGAAAAACCCTCATGATTGAATTCCGGAAACTGTATATCCCTTATGCCCAGCCTATTAACATATAATTTTATAGTTAAAAGAACAGTTTCATTCAAATAGGCTTTATCCTTTTCTGTCTGCATTGTTACAAACAACCTATCATTTAAGTCCCCCAGTTCCGCTGCTGGTTCTGACTGGCTACTGGGCTGCGCAGCAGAGCTTTGCACCTGCCCCTTTAGTACTTCTACGCTCAGCTGATTAGAGGTATATTTGTCGCCATTGTGTTCAAATTTAAAAGGCCCTATTTTAAAAGTACCTATTTTCGCAGGCAATAGAACATAATTGTGCGTAACAGAACCCGAGACCTTTCCGTTAACAATGGACATCATTGTCGAAGGGCCTAAATAGCGGGACTGAAAACCATCTATGGCTGGTAATTCCGGAGCGGGCACATCTTGCGCATTGCTAAAACTTAAAGCCAACTGTAAAGAGCCCCCTAAAGAAACTTTATTCCTATCTACTGTAGCCTCAAAACTAAGCTCTTTGGCAAAACAAGTAAACGTAAAACTTGAAGTATAAAACACAAAGATTACGCTTAGTATCAGAAATTTCAAACTTGCGGCTATATGCTTAAATTTACCCATTACCAATCCTTTAATACATTTCCGGAAAATCCCCGTTTCTGATCTTCTAATTTCCCAGATGAATTTTCTTCCTGCCTATATCCCTCCAAGAGCATATTTGCTTCTCGCTCAGACATCTCCCTTGCTTCTTCTCCAGCCTGCCCCTTTAATTCCTCAGCCTGCTTTTCTTTTTGTTCTTCGGCCTGCTGCTTGGCCTCTCTGGCCGCCTTAGACTCTTCTTCCTTCTGCTCTTCTGTTTTTTGTTCCTTGGCTTGAGTTGCCTGCTGCTTCTCCTCTTCTTCCCCTGGCTTCTTTTCCTGTTGCCCATCCTGAGACTGGCCTTCATCTTCTTTTATCTCTTTACCCTGCTCAGACTGCTCCTTCTTCTTATCTTGCTCTTGTTTCAATTTATCCAAAAGCACCTTTAGCTCTTTCTCCACTAACTCATGGTTTATCTTCGCATCCTCATCCCTGGGATCTAACTCTATTGCCCTTTTATAATAGTCTAGTGATTGACGTAACAAATTTACCGTTTGCTTAAGCTCTGTATTTTCTTTAAGCTTGCCAAGCTTATATTTCGCATTCCCAATATTAAAGTTTGTTTTGGACTCCAAAATCTTATTCCTGGAAACAGTTGCTTTCTCAAAAGAGCTAACTGCCGAATTGTAGTCTCCTTTTTTATACTGGGCTATACCTATATTATAGCTAATCTCCGCAGAATCAGGCGATTTAATTTGTGCCTCATTATATAATTTAATCGCCTCATCGTATTTCTTCCTGTTATATAAACTGTTTGCCTTATTTACCAATCCAGCGCTATTGCCCGCAAACACAGGCCGATAAAACCCGATTGAGATAAATGCAACCTGCAATATAGTAAGTATTAATTTTCTCATTCTATTAAATGCCTTTTGTTATTTTCCTGTCGCCTATAAAATGCTCAACTATAAGCAAAAACAAAGCTAACCATAAAAATATCTGAAACCTTTCTTCATAATGCTTATTCATTTTAGCCTCAAGCTCGCGCTTCTCCATCTTGGCTATTCTTTCGCGATAAATCAAATCCAGGCCAAACTCTGCATTAGTAGCCCTTACATATACGCCACCGGTTTTTAAAGCGACCTTCTGCAGGCTAACCTCATCAAGATGCGATTTAACCACATTACCCTGGCTATCTTTGAGAAATGACTTCTGACCCGTTTCATCCGTAACAGGAACAAGATCGCCCTCTTTAGTGCCAATACCAATACAAAATATCTTAATCCCTTCCTTCTTAACCTCTTCAGCAGCCTGCTCAGGGTCTCCTTCGTGATCTTCTCCGTCAGTAATAACAACCAGCACCTTATATTTCTTCTGCCCGCCCTCATAGCTCCTTAATGCCTCTTTTATTGCGCTGGTTATAGAGGTTCCGCCTTTAGGGATAGTATCTATTCCCGTATTATCCAGCGAAAGCAAAAATCCTCCGTAATCCAACGTCAGAGGGCATTGCAAAAAAGCGCTGCCGGAAAAAGCAATTAAGCCGATCCTATCACCTTTAAGGTTACGCACTAAATCCTTGATCGCTAACTTCGAGCGCTGGAATCTACTGGGCTTTACATCCTCAGCAAGCATACTTTTTGAAGTATCTAACGCTATCAGGATATCTACGCCTTTTCTTTTTACCTCTTCCCAATGAAAACCCCACTGCGGACGCAGCAGGGCAAAAAGCATAAGCGATACCACCAAAACCATTAAGCTAGTTTTCAAAATCCTCTTCCTATAATCAAGACAAGATAACAATTCATTCAATAACTCTTTTTGCGCAAATCTCTCAAGGGCCTGCTTGCGCATTTTAGCTGCCCAGTAATAGAATAGTGCCAAAGCCAAGACAACAATAAACCCAAAGGCAAAATTTACTGCCGCAAACCTCATGGTATTTTCCTTAAGATAGTATTGGATAAAACAATATCTAAAACCAAAATCGAAAGTGCTAAGATCAAAAATACGCTAAATAATTCATTGTATTCCAGGTAGCCCTTTTCCTCTATAACTGTCTTCTCAAGGCCGTCTATCTCTTTATATATTTTACGCAGGCTTTCTGTATCGGTGACCCGGAAATATTTTGCCCCAGTCATATTGGCGATCTTTATCAGCGTATCCTCATCAATATCTATTTGTATCGGCTGATACACGGTATTGCCGAAGAAATCCTTTACCGGATAAGGCACCGGACCTTTTCCACCTGCGCCAATTGTATAAACTTTGATCTTTAAAGCCTTGGCTGCTTCTGCGGCGGTTAAGGGCGCAATCTTTCCTGTATTATTACGTCCGTCAGTAAGCAAGATAACCACTTTACTTTTAGCCTTGGCATCTTTGAGCCGGTTTAAAGAGGTAGCTATACCAGAACCTATTGCTGTTCCATCCTCAACCAGGCCCGTTTTAACCCTTTCCAGGTTATCCAGCAACCAACCATAATCCAGGGTGAGAGGGCAAACCGTATATGCCCGGGAAGCAAAAGCTACGATAGCAATGCGGTCGTTTTTCCTGCCCTTAATAAAATCCCTGACCACGTTTTTAACAACCTCTACCCTGTTCTGCCTTTGCCCTCCCAGCTTAAAATCTTCTGCAAGCATACTGGTTGAGCAATCAATAGCCAAAACTATATCTATGCCTTCAGACTGTATTTTAGAGTCTGCTACCGGCGTCTGCGGACGAGTCAAGGCAAATATCAACAACACAACCGTTAGAAGCCTCAAATAAATTAGGTTCTGGCTCAACTTAAGCTTAAAAGAACCTTTTAATTTCCCTACTAATTCCCCCGAGGAAAATTTAAAAGCAGCTACAGAGCCCTGCTTTTTCCGGTTATACAAAAAGAGCAGTATTATTATAGGGATTAAAATTAAAACAAGCGGATCATGCAGGGTCATTTTCTTTTGTCTGGTCTATAAAATGTTTTGCTGAATCAGAAATCGCGCTTATTTCCTCCACAGAAGGCGCGTACTTAGCGAATTTTACCAAATCACAACAAAGCAGGAATTCTTTGAGTAGATTTTTATGCTCGCTGATTAACTCCGCAGCATCCCTGGCGCTAGCTAAAAATTCTTCTGTAGTCATCTCAGGGGCCCTGAATCTGAATCTATTCTCAAGATAATGCCTGATAATATCTGAAACCTCCGTATAATATTCCTTAATTCTACCCTGGCCAATATAATCTTTCGCTCGCAACTGCTCTAGCTGCTCATAAGCTATTTCGTGAGCAGGCTTTTTAGGGACAGCCTTCTCTGCTTTATCTTTCTTCAAGAAATATCCGGCTGATAAGCCTAAAACAATCAAAAGCAATAAGCATAACAGGATAAGGTATTTATTTATTACCGATGGCAGGCCTACCGGATCTTTAATATCCCGCATCTGAATATTTCGCCCGGCATTATCCAAAGAGCTTTTTACCTCCACAGAAATTTCGCCAGTCTCAATCTGGCTCCAATCCTTATCTTTTTTTCTTTTATATTTAATCGTAACTTTAGGTATAGTAGTTTTTCCGGTAATATACGTATCCAGGATATACCACTGAGATATTCTTTCCTTGCTTAAAAACACGCTTTGTTTTGAGCCAAAATCTTTGATCGCAAAGTTGCCTAAATTCTGCCCAAAAACAAAAGGCTCAACTTCAATGTCCTTATTTCTTTCAATAAAAACTGTATATTTTATTTTATCCCCGATTGCAACTATTGATCTATCTACTGTTGCCTTAACTGTAATCGGCGCGCCTGGCTCTTTTTTACTTTTAACGCAGCCAGATAATGTCGCGCCTATAAAAAAAACACTTAAACCTAAAAATAGTACCTTACTTAAAAACTTCATTTTGAAACTTTCTCATTTTCAGCTTTCGGTTGGTATAAGATTTCAACTTCCTGTTGCTCCAAGGCTTTATCCAGCAAAGATTGCACAATCTGCTGTTCTTTCTGCCCACGGTATTGGCCCTCAACCTGATCTTTTACTTCTTCAAAAGCTTTCTCCCTCTTAGGTTCTTTTTCATTAATCATAAACATATACAACTTATCTTTAATCCTGACCGGATTAACAACCTCACCCTTTTGCTGCTTAAAAATATTTTCTACTGCCTCTTTTGATTCTCCTATATCCTCCGGCAGGAAAACAGAACCCTTATTAATCCACTGCTCGATTATTTTGCCTTTACCCTGTTTAAGTTTAGCAGCTGCTTCATCGCTTTTGGCCGGATCATTAAGTTCAAGAAACGACACCTTGGCCCTTTCAGGATAGCTGTATCTATCCTTATTGGCATTATAATACAACAAGACATCTTCAGGGGTAAGCTTTAATTCTTTTTTTATTTCATCCTGAAGCAACTCCTGCAAGACAAGCTGTTTCTTAAAGTCTTCTACCGCAGAGCGAGTATTAATATTTTTATCCAGCCCAAGCTTTTTTCCTTTTTCATAAAGTACCTCCGTGGCCACGTACTCCCGGATAAACCTAAATTTGGCATCATTGCTGTTTAACCCCTGCCTTACCTGCTTGGGAAGCCGATTAATAACCGTATCAATCTCTTCATTGGTAATCTCTCTTTTGCCGATCCTCACGACAATCTTTTCGTTCTTTTGTAAAGTTGGTTTAATCGATGTACGGCTCTCTAACTCAAATTGCGCCTGCTGGCTCAAGCCTAAGTTTTCTAAAGCGCTGACTATCTTCTGGTTCATATCCAGCCGATAATCCGCATTAGGATCAAATAACTCACTCTTATAAAAACTGGCTAATGCCTTTTCGTACTCTTTTAAATCCATATAAATATTGCCTAATTTATTGCATATACTTGCCAGATCCTTTTTACCTGCGCGGCCTTCTCCTATATAAACCTCAAACGCCTGCGCGGCATCGGCATTCAACCCTTTAGCAAGCAAGGTGTTGGCATACTCCAATTGCATCTTATCTGTCCAGGCTGATTTCTGATTGCTATTTGCAAAACTAGCAATATTTTTTACAAAAAATAGGCCACCTATTACAACAAGTAGAATAATGGCAATTAAAATAATTTTCAAATTCTTCTTCATCTTATCCTTAGCCTCCTCTCCCTGGTCTTAAAGAACCTAAACAAGCTCTGTGCATAAGGCATATCTGTCCTGACATCAATAGTATCCACGTTTATCGAACGAAATAACATATCCCTGTCTTCTTGCCTTTGTTTAGCGTCATTGTTGTATTTCTTGCGCAAGCCAATATCTGAAGTATCTACCATAAAAGTTTGGCCGCTCTCTAAATCCTCTAATTTTACTATCCCTACATCCGTAAGCTCTAGCTCCCTGGGATCAGTTACGGTTATAGCGACAATATCATGGCGCTTGTTGCTTACCGCCAGCATCTTTTTAAAATCAGGCGCATAGAAATCAGAAATAACAAATGTTACTGTCTTGCGTGTAGTAACTTTATTCAGGTATTCTAAGGCTGCGACGATATCTGTTTTCTTGCCTCTAGGCTTAGAGTATAGGGCCTCGCTAATGATGCGTAAAACATGGCGCAGGCCTTTGCGCGCAGGAATAAACTTTTCGATTTTTTCGGTAAAGGCAATAAAACCTACCTTATCATTATTTTTTATCGCAGCAAGCGCTAAAACCGAACAAATCTCAGCCGCAAGTTGCATCTTAAGCTGATTTCTCGTGCCGAAAAAAGAAGAAGGCGACATATCCAAAATAAGCATTACTGTCAACTCCCTCTCTTCCACAAACTTCTTGATATAGGGATTGCCCATTCTGGCGGTAACATTCCAGTCTATAGAACGAATCTCATCCCCTGGCTGATACTCCCGCACCTCATCAAATTCCATACCCTTACCTTTAAACACGCTCTGGTACTGTCCGGCAAATACATCAGTGACCATACGCGAGGTAGTTATCTGGATACGACGGATATTTTTCAGGACTTCTTTAGGAATCATATTTGTTTTTAAGGAACTTCTACATCGGTAAATATCTTTTTGATTATATCATCTGAGGTCTTCTCTTCAGCCTCTGCCTCATAGCTTACAATGACCCGATGCCGCAACACATCCGGGCCGATAGATTTTACATCCTGGGGAGTAACATATCCCCTGCCCTGTATAAAGGCATAAGCCTTAGAAGCCAACATAAGGTAAATACTCGCCCTGGGGGAAGCACCATACTGTATAAGCCCTGCGAGCTCATCAAGTTTGTATTTTTTCGGCTCCCTAGTGGCAAAAACTATATCCAGGATGTATTTTTCTATTTTTTCATCCATATAGACTTCGTCAACTACGCTGCGCGCCCGGATAATATCCTGTGACTCTACGATTGACTTTACCCCAATTTTGTTTTCAGTAAAAGCCATGCGTTTTAAAATCTGGTGCTCCTCTTCAATATTAGGATAAGTAATATTAATTTTAAGCATGAACCTGTCAATCTGCGCTTCAGGAAGGGGATAAGTTCCTTCCTGCTCTATGGGATTCTGGGTAGCCATAACTAAAAACGGGTCATCCAGCTTAAAGGTATTCTCGCCAATAGTAACCTGCCTTTCCTGCATCGCCTCAAGAAGCGCGCTTTGCACTTTTGCCGGCGCGCGGTTTATTTCATCAGCTAAGATAATATTAGCGAATATCGGCCCTTTCTTAGTAGAAAATACCCCTTCCTTAGGATTATAAATAAGCGTGCCAATCAAATCCGCGGGCAACAGGTCCGGCGTAAACTGTATCCTCTGAAATTTTGTATTTATAACTTGAGCTAATGTCTTAATGGACAAGGTCTTGGCTAAACCAGGCACGCCTTCAACCAGTATATGCCCATTGGCAAATAACCCTATCAACAGCCTCTCAATTAAATACTTTTGGCCAACAATAACTTTGCCAATTTCAGCAATCAGGCTTTGCACAAATAAACTTTCTTTCTGGACTTTTTCGTTTATAGCAGTAAGGCCGGTATTCATTTTTTTCCTCCTTTTTATTTTATCCGGAATAATCTTGACGAGCGTAAGCGAATCAGGGCCTCCTTTTTTATGAAAATTATACCTATAAAATTATTACTTTTTTAATAGCTTGTCAAGAAAAAAATTACTTCAAGACGCTTTATATATCTCCTTATATGTCTTGAAGTTAAGAAACAATTACTGCTTACTAAACCTTGATAATTGTTTTGTAACCGAAAGAGGATGAACTAATTATATAAAGCGTCTTTAGCCTTCTTAGCCTTCTGCGCGTTGTTTAAATTGAATATATTTATCTATTTTTACAATCAAGTGGTCTATTTCAATTGGCTTGCCCATATAGTCCACTACTCCTACCTTAAAAGCCCTATACTTGTCTGCGCCTTTAGCCAATGCGGAGAGAATAATAATAGGTATCCCTTTACCGATCATATCATTATTTAACATCTCACAAACCTCAATCCCCTTTATTCCGGGCATAATAATATCAAGCAGAATAAGATCAGGTTTAAAAACATGAACCTGGGATATAATATCATTCGCATTGGACAAAGCCAATACTTCATATTTCCCGGTTTCTTCAAGATTAAATTTTAACAGCTTGATAAAATCTACTTCATCATCAACAACTAATATCTTATTTTTTGCCATCCCTAGCCTCCTTTTTAATTTTAGCCTTACTCATCCTGTGACTATCAGCTAAAATCTCTTTTATCGTATTATGAAGCTGCTTGCTATCAAAAGGCTTTGTGATTAACCCATCAGCCTTGGCTATATCTAAAGCGGTAATCGTACTGATGTCATCATGATAAACAGAACAAAGTACTACCGGAGAATTTGGCCTCATATCCTTAAGCGTATTTAGCACATCCCTGCCATTTAATCCAGGCATCCTAAAATCCGTAATCACTAAATCATACTCTGTTTCTTTTGCCTTCGTTAAGCCCTCTTCACCGGAATAAGCAACATCCACAACGTATTCTCCGATATTTTCTAAATTTGATTTTAACAGAAAACAAAGATTCTTCTCGTCATCTATAACTAATATCTTTTTCTTAGGCATTTCTCCCCTCCGTGGCTAATTTCAAGGTAATCGTTATTTTAGTCCCTTTCCCTACCTGGCTCTCTACATCAATTAAGCCTTTATGCATATTCACTATGTTCAAACATATCCCTAAACCTAAACCCGCCCCTCCTTTAGGTCCTTTTGTAGAAAAAAAGGCTTCAAATATTTTCTTCAGGTTCTCTTCAGGGATTCCCGTACCCGTATCCTCAACCTCAACTATCAAAACTTCCTCACCGGCATTAAAATAATCAACTTCACTGTTAATTAGTGAATCCCTGGTCTTTTCTAATTTCTTTACATAACTACGCACCGTAATTTTCCCTTTATTATCCATAGCTTGAGCCGCATTTACTAAAATATTAATAAATACCTGTTCCATTTTATTCTTATCGATTTTTGTTTTAGGAATATGCCTTCCCATCTCCTTAACTATTTGCACCCCAGAAAATCTGGTAGAGACCTGCGCTAAATTTATTGAACTTTCCAATACGGCATTTATATCTTCCGGATTTAATTCTAATTTAGTAGACTTGGAAAAATCAAGCAGGCCATTAATAATTCTGTCTGCGCGGTTTATGCCGTCTTTTATCATATCCAGAACCTCGCGCACGTCTTTTTCTGTGTCTGGTATTTTATGCTCCAGATAATTTATACCCTGCAAAATTATCCCTAAAGGATTCTTAACTTCATGCGCTACTCCACTAGCCAATTGGCCTACCGCTCCTAATTTTGCTACCTGCACCATCATCTCCTGCGCCTGTTTTAGTTCTGTTAAACTCTTTTCCAACGCCTCCCTGATAATGTTGTTATCTTCTAGCATGCTCATCATTACCTCATGCGTCTTCTCCGTCTCTTTCAGTTGGGTGCTTAATTCCTGGGCCTGTTTCTCCAGCTTATTCTTAGACTCTTCAAACATAGACTCTATCTGTTTACGTTCAGCAACTTCCATAATCAAGGCATTCTTGGAAACCAGGGTCTTGCGCAGCTTATCAATCATCGCATTAAATGAATCCACGAGGTCTTCGAGCTCATCGCCGCTTTTTAAATTCAAGTAGTAGCTAAGGTTACCCGACGCAACTTCATGCATCCCTAAGCGCATCTTCTCAATAGGCCGTATTAACAAGCGTATAAACAAAAAACTAAAGTACATTGACAAAATCACCAATACCGCAAACAAAACTACGAAATACGATAAAGGAATAAAACCCTGGCCTGCAGTTATTTCCTTGACGTCCTGCTCAACACAGGCGATCAATTTTACACCTTGTTGTAATAAGTCTTTCTGTAAAACTGCCGCCCAAGAGATTAAAAAAACATTGCCTGTGTCCTGACGAACATAGGCGTTTGATCTAAAAGTTTCCTTGGATTGTGCCTCTTTAATCACCTTCCATTCAGGAAGAATTAAACTTTTGTTTTTAATAAGTTTATGCCCGCTTTGGCATATAGGCTTGCCATTATTATCAAACAAAATAGCCCGGCCAGTGGATCCTATTTTGAACTTAGAAACTAAACCAGAAAACCTTAATGCATTATAAACTGCCTTGCACACACCGATTACTTCTGCGTCTTTGCCGTACACCGGCACCGATAAAACAATAGACCAGGTGTTGCTGGATTCATCAAAGTCAGTTTCACTAATAAAAATACTCCCTTTTCCTCCATCAAAGGTTTTCTGCCACCACTTTTCATCCGCCTGATAAAAATTACTTGTCTTCTTCGAAGCCACCACAAGAGCGCCATATCTATCAGTAATAGATATCTCAGTAATATCGCCTTTTGTCTCAATAAAATTCTTAAGGCGCAGGCTTAGCAGCGTGTTAATACACTTATTCACTATGGGGCTATCAAGGGGTGACTCCTCCCATTCCTTATCCTTTTTTGCAAAATATTCCGGCAGATCCTTAACAGGAATTGTTGAATATTGAAGGTTGGCATCATTTATAACAGCCTCCCAAATACTCGGGCTTGCCACATAGCCTTCTAATTCCTTAACCTCAGAATCTACCATTTCCCCGATACTATTAACCATCAACTGCACAATGGCCTGCTGGTTCTTAAAGGTGGTCTTCCGCAATATAGATGCCCCTGAGAGATACGATATCAAGGCACTAGCAACAAGAAGGGCTAAGCTGAACAGTACTGTAAAAAATAAAAACTTACGCCTGAAGCCTCCGAGTAACCGCATCTTAACTTTTTCTTTATTATAAATACCCGTCATTCCGAAAGCCCCCATGGCCATAAAGATAAACGCAAGGCCGCAAAAAAAAGAATATAGTTATCATTCCCCTCTCCTAACCTTTAAATCTATTTGATGTTTCTAATTTACGCGCGAGCTCTTTTATTTGCTTTTTGAGCTCCAATATGCGCTCTTCCCTGCCAATAGAAGCTTTATAAAAAACTTCCAGATCATGCAGGTCTTTTTTTAACGCTTGCTCTGCCTGCTTAAGCTCAGTGATATCGCGAAAGGTCCAGATTCGCCCAAAGTATTTGCCATTTTTATCAATAACAGGTGAGGAATACCTGTCAAGAACCATCCCATCCTTAAACTCTATCTCATCACGGCTTTTTTCATCCTTATGGACATAAAGATACTTTACCTTATCCAAAAACTGCTTTGGATCATTTATTTTACTAACCACATACTGCAGAAGCGCTTCGTCATTCTTATCTTCGATAATATGCTGCGGCACCTTCCATAGCTCAAGCAGCCGTTTATTGGTTAAAATCCTCTGCCCATTTTCGTCAACAATAAGCAACCCATCAAGCGAAGCTTCCTTTTGGGCTTCTAGAATTTCCGTTTTCCGTTCAAGATCTTCTTTTATTTTCTTGCTCTCGGTAATATCACGTTCTATTAAGGCAATACCAATTGGATTGGTGAAATTATGGCCTGTGGAGTCAACATTATTTATCGAATTCTCCATCAGTTTGTTCACCGTCAACCAGACATCGAGAATACGGCCGCCCTTGGTTACCCGCTGGGTTTCAAATGAGGCGACCGCTTCGCCCGCTATCAGACGATGAATAAACTCCTTTTGCTCTCTCACTTTCTCGGGAGGCGTAAGGCGCTCAATGTTCATCTCAAGAGCCTCTTTTTCGCTATAGCCATACATCAATTCAGCGCCGCGGTTCCAAACGGTAATCCCACCATCAATATCCTGCATAATAATCGCATCATTTGATTGACGCACTATTGTAACTAAACGCATGGCATCCTGCTGTTGCTGATTGCGCTCATTATTCAACAACTCAAGTTCTGCTATCCGTTTTTTCAAAACCCCTATCTCTCCGATAAGCTCTTCTTTAGTTTTATCTTCCTGTGCCATAACTATCCTCCCTTAAAGGCAAAAAGCCCAAAGCCTGTATTTCTACAGCACCTTGGCCCGGTATTCAACAATTAACTAAAAGAACTATCTTTGTTTATTTGTTTGTTTGCCTTTTTGTTCCCCTTCAAAGGACCTCCCTTGTAATTCACTTAATTAAGACTATACACTCTTATATCCAGAAATCAACAAATGATTAATTAGCAAAATATTCTAATTGCCTCTATAATCAAAAAAACGGCTAAAAGCAACAAAATACCACCAATAACTCCCAGCAAGCTGAATCCATACTGCAAAATTATAATAAACAATGCCCATAAGGTCATTACAAACATAAATATCATGGGTAATGCCACAAACCAGATAGGTTTTCCTTTTTTCTTTAACCAGACTCCAACCACCATCAGAGCCAAACCTGCCAATAGCTGGTTAGTGGCGCCAAAAACAGGCCAGATGACCTTCCAGGCAGGAACAATATTGCCATTGGTATCCCTTAGGTTTATCAAAACAAAAAATGTTGGTAAACATAAGGTTAGCGCTGTAGCTATATACCGGGAATTCTTACTTTCCATGCTAAAAAACTCCTGAAAAATATACCTCGCCAGTCGGGTAGCAGTATCAAGAGTAGTCAAAATAAAAGTAGCCAAGGCTAAGACACCAAAGGAATTGCCGTATCTTTCCGGAATTCCAAGAATAGAAAAAAACTTGGCCATGCCAGCGCCATAGATGGCAAGCGGAGCTCCCTTAGTAAGCGGATCATTTTTACCAATCACCATGATAGTACTAAGGGCAACCACCGCAACTAACCCCTCTACTAACATTGCCCCATAACCTATAGGTAAAACATGAGTCTCTTTTTTAATTTGTTTAGAAGAAGTGCCGCTGGCAACAATTGAATGAAATCCGCTGATCGCCCCGCAAGCCACGGTGACGAAGAGCACCGGGAACAGC
>JAHJCJ010000050.1 GCA_018812825.1 Candidatus Omnitrophota bacterium | reverse complement strand
CCAAAAATAGGGACTCTTCCAATTAAGCCTCTGGTTGCCTCAATCACATACTTGACCGCAGCCGGATCCCCCGGCCCATTAGAAAGCAATACCCCGTCGGGTTTCATCATTAATATTTCTCTAGCTTCTGTATGCGCTGGCACCACCTCTACCCGGCATCCTCTATTTAACAATTCTCTTAAAATGTTGAATTTTACTCCACAATCTAAAACCACAACCTTATAACCCTTCACTTCTATTTTTGACCATATATATTTCTTTTTGCAGGTAACCGGTTTAACCAAATCTATACCCTCAAGGCCCAAAGATTCTTTAGCTTTCTTAATTAAGCTCCTCTCATCTAAATCCTCGGTGGATATAAGTGCCTTCATTGCACCGGCCTGCCTTATATGCAAGGTAAGCTGCCGCGTATCTATGCCTTCGATAGCCACAATATTATTTTCTTTAAGATAATCTGCTAAGGAAATTCTAGAACGCCAGTTGCTGGCAATTTTACTACACTCCCTGACTACAAATCCTTCTACAAAGGGCTTGCGTGATTCCACATCCTCCCTATTTATTCCATAGTTGCCAATCAGCGGATAAGTCATAGTTACAATCTGGCCCTTATAGGAAGGGTCAGTAAGGATCTCTTGGTATCCGGCCATACTCGTATTAAAAACCACTTCGCCATAACTTTCACCGGTTGCACCGAATGACTCTCCCTTAAAAACCTTCCCGTCCTCTAACGCCAATATCGCTTTCATATAATTTGCTTAAAGCTAATCCTGCTTTGATAAACTCCCTAAATAAAGGATGCGCCTTATTTGGTTTGGATTTAAACTCCGGGTGAAATTGCACAGCCACAAAATAAGGGTGATTTTTCAATTCCACAATCTCAACCAGATTCTTCTTCTGATAAATCCCTGAAAAGACCATTCCTTTTTTTTCGAATATTTTCTTATACTTATTATTAAACTCATATCTGTGCCGATGCCTTTCTTTAACTAATGCTTTACCATAAGATTTATACGCTAAGCTTGCCTTTTTAATCTTGCAAAGATACGCACCTAAACGCATGGTTCCACCTAAGTTCTTAACCCTACTTTGCTCTTCCAAAAGGCTGATTACCGGATATTTTGTCTTAGGCTTAAATTCACTGGAGTTTGCTCCTTTTAAACCGCAAACATTCCTAGCAAACTCAATTACTGCGCACTGCATCCCTAAACAAAGTCCCAACAAAGGTATCTTTTTTTCTCTGGCGAATTTTATGGCTTTAATTTTACCCTCAATCCCCCGGTAACCGAAACCACCCGGCACAAGAACTCCAGAAACTCCCTTCAAAATTTTCTCTGCTCCCTGTTTCTCGATAATCTCTGAATCTATCTTTTTCACTTCCACTCTTGCGTCATTAGCAATCCCCGCATGAATCAGAGCCTCGTAAATAGACTTATAGGCATCCTGTAACGTTATGTATTTTCCCACCACTGCCACAGTTATTTTATTTTTAGGGCTGATTGCCCTTTCTACAACGTTTTTCTCCCAATCTTTTAAATCGCAGCTTTTAGAGATAAGCCTGAAATGACTCAAGATAATCTCGTCTAAAACCTGATTTTTAAAAACAAGGGGGATTTGATAAATTGACCCCACATCTTTTGCCTCAATAACTGCTTCTTTTCGTACATTACAAAATAAAGAGATTTTTTCCTTTAATTCATTAGATAGTGGCTTCTCGGTACGGCAGATTAAAACATCCGGCTGGATTCCTATTTCCCGCAAAGTCCCTACGCTATGCTGGGTGGGCTTGGTCTTTATCTCTTCTGCGCATTTTATATAAGGAACTAGGGTTACATGTATATACAAGACATTATCTTTGCCCATATCTAAACTAAACTGCCGAGCTGCTTCTAAAAAAGGCAGGCTTTCAATATCTCCGACTGTCCCACCGATTTCTGCGATTACTATATCCGCGCCTGAGACATGGGCGGCAATTTTAACCCGCTCCTTTATTTCGTTGGTGATATGCGGAATCACCTGAATAGTCTTACCCAGATAATCGCCATGCCGCTCCTTGGTAATTACAGCATTATAAACCTGGCCGGTAGTGACATTATGAAATTTAGTCATCTGGGCATGAGTAAATCTTTCATAATGCCCCAGGTCTAAATCCGTTTCTGCGCCATCTTCAGTAACATAGACCTCACCGTGCTGATAAGGGTTCATTGTCCCGGGATCAACATTAATATAAGGGTCGAATTTCATCAGAGTTACTTTTAAGCCCCTTGCTTCGAGAATTCTTCCGATAGAAGCAGAGGTAATCCCCTTACCTAAACTTGATATCACGCCACCGGTTACAAATATAAATTTTGCCATTGCCCCCTCCAAAAGAAAAAAACGCCCAGTGCCCAAATTTGCGGCATCTAAACGCCTTTGTCTTTTTGTAATTCTGACTTTGAACTACGTTAAGAATATACCACATTTTACACCAAAGTTAAAGTATTTTCACCGCCAAGTTAAATTACATTAGCGAAAGCCTACTCTCACCCATAAGATACTCATCAATAAAATGTGCAGCTTTTCTTCCTTCAGAAATTGCCCAAATTACTAATGATTGCCCACGTCGTACGTCACCGCAGGCAAATATCCCCGTCTGCGAAGTCATAAAGTTGGAATTTGTTTTAATATTTCCCCGCATGTCTAACTCTAAATTCAATTTTTCAAGCAAGCCATCTTTCTCAGGGTGCAGGAACCCTAAAGCTAAAATTACTAAATCTGCTTGTATCTTAAATTCTGATCCCCAATTTTCTTTCATCACCAAACAGCCTTTTTCGTCTTTTTTAAAACTAACCTTCACGCAAGATAATTTTTTAACTCGCCCATCT
>JAHJCJ010000004.1 GCA_018812825.1 Candidatus Omnitrophota bacterium | reverse complement strand
CTGGCAAGTATTTTAGATATCCTTTTAACCACTTGCTTAACTGATAAACGCGACGTATCAATTATTTTATTAGCTTGCATATAATAAGGCGCGCGCATTTTCAATAAAAGCTCTATGCGTTTCTGCGGCTTGCCTACATTTAAAAGCGGCCGGTTGTTATTTGCGGAAACCCTTTTTAGTATCACCTGCGGGCTGGCATAAAGACAAACCATGATTCCGGTTTTTTTCATCAGCCTGATATTGTCTTTATCTAAAACCGCGCCACCCCCGCAGGCAACCACAAATTCCTTTTGGGTAGAGACCTGTTTTAAAATCTTTTTTTCGATCTTACGGAAATACACCTCGCCATCTTTGGTAAAAATATCCACAATCCTGCGCTGTTCTTTCAATTCAATCAGTTCATCCAAATCAACAAAATTACATCCTCTCTCTTTAGCCAATTGGCAGCCAACAGAAGATTTTCCAGTACCCATGAATCCTACTAAATAAATATTCATTTTCATTTAGGGACGGTTCTGAAACCAAAGCTAAACTGTCCCCCTTCTGGGGACACTTCTGCTTTAGATTAAGAACCGTCCCTTAGTTAATTAGCTGTTGTATGCTTCTAATACTACTTCACTTAACTGCTGCTTTAATTCCTTGGTAACAGGATAAACTGTGTTATACCATTTCCCATCTTTGCCTTGATGGCGCGGCATACTCACAAATAATCCCTTACTGCCATTTACTACGCTAAAGCCTTTGACCACAATCCCCGAGATTGAAACATCAACAAAGGCCTTAAGCTTTGAATCGCTATCTAACTTACAGACACGGCTGACGCTTATTGCATTCTCCATCTTAATCACCCCTTTCTGCGACAATAGACGAAAGGAGTGAAAATATCTAACTTAATATCTTCTTAAAAAGATTGACCCACCTCAAACTAAAGCCGAAACTAAATACTTAAACGGTAAATCTATCCATACCATAAATTACATAGTTCATAGCCGCGAAGGTGTCAAAACGCGGTTTCGGTATAAATATCGTAACGGCTGATGTCCTTGCCTACCTGCTCATACTCCAGTTCTTCAATTGTCTTCTTAAATGCCTTAGTAGTTCCAGCAGGCAGTCCATGCACGGTAAATACCATATTGGCTACTGTGACGTTTTTCTTAAAAAGTATAATACGCACTGCCACAGTAGTATAAGACTTATCACTATTATTGGTAACTTCGCCCTTTACCACTACTTCTTTTGTATTGTCTGATTTTCCGATCTCTATGTGATAGTAACTAAAATTAGGCATGTGCTATTCTATTCTTGTAATTAACATAAGCTTTTTTAATGTCACCTAAGGAATCAGAGCCGAATTTCTCAAGAAATGCATCAGCTAAAACAAGGGCGCAAGCTGACTCAGCTACTACGCCGGCAGATCCCACCACGCATACATCCGAACGCTCAATCGCGGCCTTAGCGGGTTTCTTGGTGTGGATATTTACCGAATCCAGCGGATTCATCAGTGTTGCGATCGGCTTCATGCAGGCGCGCAAAATAATCTCTTGTCCATTAGATACCCCGCCTTCGATGCCGCCGGCATTATTAGTCCGCCTAGAATACCCTCTATCTTTATTGTAATAAATCGCGTCGTGCACCTCTGAACCAAAACTAACCGCATACCCTAAACCCAGCCCAATCTCAAAAGACTTAATTCCCGGAATAGATATAATAGCCGCAGCCATACGGCTGTCCAGCCTGCGGTCAGCCTGCACATAACTACCCAGGCCTATGGGGATTTTTTTGGCAATCACCTCGAAAACCCCTCCTACCGTATCTTTATTTTTAATCACCTCAGCTATTTTCGCGGCTATCCCCTTAGCATTAAGCTCGCCACCTACCGACAAAACCCTGCTCGTAACAGTTATGCCAAATTCGTTCAAAAGTTCTTTACATAAAGCACCTAAACCAACGGTAGCTACCGTGCTGCGCGCCGAAGCGCGTTCCAATACTTCTCTTATATCCGTAAAACCATATTTCAACAACCCGGCTAAATCCGCATGGCCGGGACGGGCAGCCATAACCTTATGCAGATTTTCAATACTTGCGTCTTTATTCTTTATTAATAAGGTAATCGGGCTGCCAAGAGTAAGATTATTCTTCAAGCCAGAGGTTATTTCCACCCGGTCATTTTCTATTTGCATGCGCTTACCACGGCCAAACCCGGACTGCCTGCGTTTTAACTCTTTGTTCACCTTGTTTACATCCACCTTAAGGCCGGCGGGAAAACCTTCTAGAATAGCCACAACTGCCTTCCCGTGTGATTCACCTGCGGTTAGATATCTCAACATAGTTTCCTCCTGTTTCTATCTCCAGAGCCCACGCTTATTTTCGCGTGCCTGTCGGTATAACTTCAAAAATAAATCAGCGTATTTTACATTTGGAGGATAGGTCATCAACGACGCATACCCCTCTTCTACAATCCGCGCATTCAAGAATGTTCCGTCATCCAAAAAAACATAAGCCAGAATTCTGTTATATTTATCATATCTTTCAATATCAAACTCTAACCTTACGCGCTTTCCTTCAACCATCTGCTTAGTAAATTCATAAGACTGCCTGCCCAATTGTTTAATTGCCTCAACACTCTGCTTGGAACGCAGGGCATCACGATGAAGTTTAGCTGATTCATGCATCTCCGGAGTATCAATCCCCAGTAAACGCAAATACTTCCCATCTTCTAGTTTTAATGTATCCCCATCAACCACTCTTGTTACCAGAATATTGCTATAGTCATGATTACTGCTAACAGGAGCCTGTGGTTTAATATCCTCTTTAGGGCTAAAACGCAACCCTAAATTATCACCAAAAAAATATCCTGTTAAAGCCAATAAACCTAAGGCCAAAGAAAGAATTACTTTTTTCTGCCGGGTTTTACTTTTTCTCATAGCTGATAAGCGACCATTTGGGCTAATACCACAATATCCTCGGTACAAAAAATACTCTTTATGCTTGAATCAAAATACATGTTTACGTCAGCTCCAAACTCCGCGTCCTGCCTCCACAATTTAACCAATACCGGCACATCTATAAATGCCTCAATAATCAAACTTATATCTGCGCCGTCCGATAGTTTCGCCGGCAACCTGCTTGGGATATCTTTTAAGGCATCCGGATTCTTGCCATATTTACGAATTATCGGCTCAATACAACGCCTATGGAACACCTCATGATAACCTTCAATCCCGGAAAATTCTCTAAAGGTAAGCCATTGGCCGCTTGGTACAGGCAGGCCTTTTAATTTCTGCTTCAAATAATGTAAGAGCAAAATACTAACAAAATCCTTTGCCGGAACATTGCAGAAAGAAGAAAAGATTTTTCTTTCCCTGGTATCTACATTGTATTCATCCGCCATGAATTTAACTAATAAATTCTTGGCGGGGCTAGGGTTAAGATTAAGCAGATCCTCCCAGGACTTATTCATTGCCACCTCATATCCCATATTTTTATTATATT
>JAHJCJ010000049.1 GCA_018812825.1 Candidatus Omnitrophota bacterium | reverse complement strand
TGATTCTTGATTTTTAAATAATCATTATCGTTCAAATTGGTATCTTTTCCTTCTAAGATTTCCTTGATAGTTGCCTTAAGAACCCCGGGCTGATTTGCTGCCAGATAATCAATTGCTTTTTGCAAAGCTTTTATGTCTTGAGATTCAACAACGTAAAGTTTAAATAAATTGTACACATACTTTACCGTATAATTTGCTACTGGAGGAGCTTTTTTGGGTTCAGCCTTAGCCGGAGACGGCGCAGGTGATTTTACTGATCTGGCCAATGTTCCGTTAGTTGAATAATCGCGTATTGTCACAAAAAGGCCGTTTAATTGGATTTCGCCATGCCTAGAAGAAACATATCCGGATTTGGTTGCCAGCTGTATGTGTGTCGTATCATTTTCTCCGGCTTGTCTTTTGCCGAAAGTATAGACTTGTATTTTATTAATATTTATTTCCCCGTTATCATCTCTTATCACTTTAATCTTTTTGGTTTCAATGCCTTCGCCTGAAATTTCAAATTCATCCGTCTGTTCATTAAAATTAATAGTGAGTTTATATTGGTCCTTACCCGGAGCAGCCAGTATTTCTACCGGCCCATTGGCTGCGTCATGGTAATAAGAAAACTGACTGCGGTTAATTTTGATATCCCGTGCGGGGAAACGAGCTGATTCAATACGCGTCCTCTTGCCGGTAGATGTATCCAGCACTCTAATATTACGCCCACCATCAAAATAAATCACAGCATGCTGTTCTTGCAAAGCATCAAATCTTTCTTTATCTAGCTCATACCTTTCCTGTGCCAGCTTATGTCTTGATTTCTCCTGTTCTGATGCTCCAGCTTTAAGTTCGGCGGGGGCAACAGGTTCGGGAATCTTATTGATTTTTATATTGCCTTTGCTGCCAACAGTAGCAACACTAATAATATTCGTCCCAAAGGTTCCCGCAAATCTTGCTCCCTTATCAGAAATATCAGCAAGATAATTAAACGCTCCCTCATTACCTTTTTGTTCTATAACAAAGAAAGTATATCCTGCCTGCTTTTCACTTGCTCCCAAAATAACTCTTGCAGGAATACCTGACTGGTAAATAAACGCATGTTCTTCTCCCGTATCAAGAACAACTCCTTCTTTCGGCAAGGAAAAATATTCTCGCCTATCCGCTACTGGTACCGTGCTCTCCGGCCGGAAACTGGTTGCGGTTGCATCTGACGCGGCTTCGGAAGATGCCGGGGTTTCCGGTTCCGACACACTTGCCCATGTAGATAATTTTCCCAAAATTGTGCTCATGTTATCAGCTGTAAATACGTTTTTTTCAGCTGTTTCTCCGTCGTACTTTTCGCCTGGCAAAAATGCAGTTCCAGTCAGTTTCCCTTGTTGATTTAACACAAATCTATTATTTACTTTATCAAACTTTAATCCATGTCTATGCCCATGGACAAGAAGTGTGGACTTCATCACTTGCAGAAAATCGTTTACAAGTAATTTGTGGTTTTCCGGCCGGTCATTGTACCGAAACATCTGATAGCCTATTAAAGCTCTTACTGCTTCTGGGTCTCTCTTCTCTATCTGTTCAAACGTTAGTTCTTTCCAAGAAGGACCGTGAGTGAAAACTACAGGCCCCATAAGTGCAGCGATTTCCATTACATTATCCCAAATAGCATAAGCATCTATAAACTCTTGCCCAAACATGGCTTTATAAAAAGCTTTATATGCCTCACCGTCACCGGGGAAAACTATAAACTTGTTAAAATACATATTGCCATAACCTTCCTTCACAACATCATCTTTATCAAAACCCGGTATTCTAGCATCATTGTCATTTTTTATATTGTCGTGATTGCCTTTTAATATAAGTACATTATCCTTGAAACTTTGTTTAAGTAACATAACCATGGCTGCGGTTTTTAAAGAACGGGTTGCTTCTTCGTACATATTCTTCAATCCTGCCGGAATTTCACCCTCTTTTTCTATGAGGTCACTAATATATATCGCGAAATCCATCTGTTTTACTTCAGCATTGTCATTTAGCGCCCAAAACTCATCTTTTATTTTTTCCATTAATTCCTGATCTTCGGAATGCATTATATCTCCCAAAAGCACTACCTGGAGTTTGCCCTCAACAAGCAGTCTTAAAACAGATACTCCATTAATTTCCGTCAAGAATATATCTGCAAACTGATCTGAAAGTGCATGAAGATCCTGAATTACGATACAAGGTATATCACGCCTAAGTGTTTTTATCCCTGAAACGTTTACTATCTTTCCCGTGGCGTTATCTATTTCAAAATAGTAATAGTCGCGCAGATTATTTAAAAATGTCCACATACCATCTACTATCTTATGCATATCTTTTTCGGTTTTTAAGTCATTAAGCTTGCGTTTTGCCGTATCATAAGCCTGCTTTGCTTGCCCAATTAAATCCTTTGCGATCTTATCAGAAGGTTTCTCCTTTTGAATTTGCTGTGCCGGCTTTGCCGAGCTTTGCTGGCGTTTCATACGGTTACCTTTAGGCACGATTTGACGTTCGCCGTCCAATATATCTATCTCATAACCTATTTGACTAAGCCTGCCTAATGCATTAAGCACTGCCTTGGCTTTATCTTTTTCAAAAGAATCTACGGGGATATAACGTCCGCGGCCGATATCGCCTCCGGCATTAATATATTCCGCTTTATAATCCCAATTCAAATCCACTCCATATATAAGTCCTGAATTTACTACATCTAATCTCTCTTCGATTAAATTTATCTTCTTGAGATATTGAAATGTTTCTATAAACTCCGCAATTTGCCTTGCCAATCCATACATAACAACTAACTCATTATCGTTATTAATATTTAACTCTCTTTTTAAATTGGCGCTAATAATTCCTCCAGCCATTCCATTTTCTCTAAAAACATTTGTATTAATTCTATAATAGGATCCGCCAATTAAATCGAACATCTTATGGTCGTTGATCAATCTATATAACTCTTTCCTTATTTTTATTATTTCCTGCTCCTTCGCTTGTCTTACCGCTTCTTCCGTTGTTATTCTGCCATCCTTCACGAATCCAACAAAAAGATTCGAGGCCCAATCGCCTGCCTTGCCGCCAATCATTGCTACAATGCCCACCATGACAATAGCAGGAATAAGTATCGGAATAATGCCTGAAAGCGAAATACCTGTGCTGATGATTCCCGCCTTAGACACAGCCGCAGAAAGAAGTGATAAAGCTCCGTCTGCAAGAAAAACTGATACAACATAGCCTAAAACTTTAGCCGCGAAACCAGTGCGGGAAGGTTCAGCTACAGGCTGTTCAATAGCAGGTTCGACTGCCGGAGCAATTTCTTCCTGTCCTGGGGCAAGCAAGCCACGCAAAAATAAAGCTTTAACCGTTGCTTCTTTATCTATTGTCAAATGCGGAGCAAGCGTATCGGAATTGGCTTGCTTGGAAAACAGTTCATTGCCGCCGCACCAGGCAAAATCCAGCACCAAAAACGCCTGGATTATAACCAGTGCGGTTATCTTCAGGATAATTTTGCTGAATTTTATGCCTTTGTTTTTCATATCTTCTTTCATTATTTGAACTAACCTATACATATTCAATACTTTTATAATCTGCTGAATAACTGGTAAAGTATACACTATTTTTCTAATTCGCGCAAATAAATTTTTAAAAATTTTTTTGCTGTAACTTACTGTAAATAAACATATTGAGCAAATATGTTTTTAGCAAAACCGGTGTTTTTATGCGAATTTTCCCAAAACTTT
>JAHJCJ010000048.1 GCA_018812825.1 Candidatus Omnitrophota bacterium | reverse complement strand
GCGCTCATCAGGATTCTCCTGGATGAAAAATTAAGGAGGACCCTGATTCGCTCGCGCTCATCAGGATTCTCCTGGATGAAAAATTAAGGAGGAGTTATGTCAGGTCATTCGAAATGGAAGACGAATAAAGGTAAAAAAGGTGTAGCTGATGCTAAGAGAGGAGCTACTTTTACTAAAATTATTAAAGAGCTTGTTGTAGTAGCTAGGGATGGTGGTGGCAATCCTGATACTAATCCACGCTTGCGTGCAATAGTGCAAAAGGCTAAGGAAGCAAATATGCCTTCGGATAACGTGAAGATGGCGATTAAGCGAGGTACTGGTGAGCTCCCCGGTGTAGTTTATGAGGCGGTAATGTATGAAGCTTATGGCCCAGGGGGAGTGGCGATTTTAATTGATTCGCTTACCGATAACAAAAATCGTTCCACTGCTGAGCTGCGTAATATTGTATCAAAAAGAGGGGGAAATATGGCTGGTGCCGGTTCAGTTAGCTGGATGTTTGTCCAAAAAGGCTATATTTCAGTTGCTAAGGATAAGATTAAGGAAGATGAGCTTATGAATATTGTTTTAGATGCCGGAGCTGAAGATATGAAGCACGAAGATAATATATATGAAATTTATACTTCTGTTCAAGACCTAGAGAAGGTTAAGCAGGCGCTCCAAGATAAAAGTATTAAATGGGAAGATGCCGAGTTGACTATGATTCCGTCTTCTACTGTAAAAGTTACCGGGAATGAGGCAAAGCAGGTTTTAGCTTTAGTGGAAGCCCTGGAAGATCATGATGATGTGCAGCAGGTCTATGCAAATTTTGATATTCCGGACGAGATTATGAATGAAGTTGCGTCTGAAGAATGATTATTTTAGGAGTCGACCCTGCTTTAGCTATTACTGGCTATGGTGTTATTCAGACCGAGGGAGATTCTTTAGTTTTACATGAAGCAGGAATAATTCAGACTCGGGCAAAAGAGGATACTTCAAAGCGATTGGATAAAATATACCGTGGGATTATTAAATTAATTGACGATACGCATCCACATTGTTTGGTGCTTGAAAAAATATATTCGCATTACCGGCACCCTACAACATCTTATATTTTAGGCCAAGCAAGAGGGGTTATCTGTCTGGCGGCGGCGAACAAGGATATCCCTTTTGCTGAATATAGCGCTACGCGCATAAAGAAAGCAATAGTAGGAAAGGGGCTGGCTTCTAAAGCTCAGGTGCAAAGAATGGTTGCCAATACTCTAGGGTTAAAAACTTTGCCGTATTATATGGATGTTACTGACGCATTAGCGTTGGCTATAGCACATAGTTATATTGTAAAGTCAAGAATATGATTTCTAGGATTTCGGGAAAGATTTTGGAAAAAGGGACAAATTGCTTAGTTCTGGATTTAGGCGGGATAGGCTATGATGTTTTTATTCCTGCTTGTGTTATGCAGCGTATTGATGAGTCATGTGGAGCGGATGGCAAGATTACCTTATTGACCTATCATTATTATCAGGTTGAGCAAGCTAAGAGCGTACCGATGCTAATTGGGTTCTTGAATCAGGTGGAAAAGGATTTTTTTGAAGTTTTTATTACTGTTTCAGGTATTGGTCCGCGCGCTGCGCTAAAGTCCCTAAATAAACCTATTTCATTAATTGCCAAGGCGATTGATGAAGGAGATTTGGTTTTTCTTAAATCACTCCCCGGCATAGGTGAGCAAAGGGCAAAAGAGATTGTGGCGAAGCTACAAAATAAAGTAGGTAAATTCGGCTTAATCCAGGATTGCGATATGCAGGTAAAAGTGGCGGCAAGTGGCATATCCGAAGAAGCCTTAGATGTCCTGTTACAGTTGGAATATAAAAGAACAGAAGCCTCAAGTATGATTAAGAAAGTTCTGGAATCAAATACACAAGTCAATACCACAGAGGAATTATTAAACTTGGTTTATAAACAAAGGCGTTTGAAATAAAAAACAGAGATACTTTGCCTTGCAGGCAAGGTGCTCAATTCGCACATTGACCTGCTCATGCTAGCGTATTCGTAAGTCAAGTGCTCACTAAAATGGAAGAGAATAATTTGCGTGCGGCAATTGAGGCGTTGATCTTTGCATCAGATAAGCCTGTGACTATTGAACAGATAAAGAAGGTTTTGGGCGACCTCGATACAGCTAGCGTATGTAAAAGTATTGATGAATTAAAAACCGAATATGAAACGCAGAATCGGGGTTTGCGTTTAATTGAGATTGCCGGAGGATTTCAAATGATTGCCTCTGGCGCTTTTGCTCCATTTTTAAAAAAACTTTTCAAATACCGTTTTAGCGATAAATTATCTAAACCAGCTCTTGAAAGCTTAGCGATCATTGCATATAAACAGCCGTTGACTAAGGCTGAGATAGAGTCTTTAAGAAATGTAAATGTTGATGGTGTAATGAAAAGCCTTTTGGATAAGAATCTGATTCGTATTTGCGGTAGAAAGAAAATACCCGGAAGGCCGTTTGTTTTCGGGACAACCCGGCAGTTTTTAGAGCATTTCGGATTAAAATCTCTGGATGAGCTTCCAAAGATGGATGAATTTAGCACTATGGCAAAAGAAATCGATGAAAAAACTAATACTGAACCGTTATCTGAAATGGAGCCGCTTGGGCTAAGTTCCGAGGTTCCTCACGGCCCTAAAAGCAGAATACTTGAGCGGCGATTATCCGACCAAAAGAGAAATGTTTCTGAGCGCGAAAGTACTAATCAGGAGGTTTGAAGATGACCTTGGATAAAATGCGTAAGAAAATTGACATGCTTGATTGCAGGGTAATCAGCTTGTTGAATTTGCGTGCTGAAATAACTAAAAAGATTGGCAAGGAAAAAATTAATACAGGCAAAAGTATTTATTCGCCTGAAAGAGAGATGCAGGTTTTGCGTAGAGTTGTCTGTTTAAATAAAGGGCCCCTGAAAAAGAGCGCACTTGAGGCTATATACCGTGAGATAATGTCAGCAAGCCTTGCCTTGGAAAGACTTTTAAAGATAGCCTATATGGGGCCTCAGGCATCTTTCAGTAATCTGGCAGCTTTAAAGAGGTTTGGTTCGCAGATGAGTTTTGTTGCCTGTGGGAGTATTACCGAAGTATTCCTGGAGGTAGAAAGAGGCGCTGCGGATTACGGGGTAGTACCTGTGGAGAATTCTATCGAAGGCGCAGTGACGCATACTTTAGATATGTTGGCAGATTCGGATTTGAAGATTTGTTCACAGGTAATCTTAAATGTATCACATAATTTGCTCGCTAATTGCCCGAAGAATAAAATCCGTAAGATTTATTCTAACCCCCAGGTTTTCGGTCAATGCCGTATCTGGCTACAAAAGAATTTACCTAATTCTGAGTTAGTGGATGTATCTAGTACTACCCGAGCAGCTGAGTTGGCAAAAAAAGAAAAAAATAGCTCAGCTATTGCTTCCCTCCTGGCTTCTAAGGTTTACGGTTTAAAAGTACTGGCTTCCGGTATTCAGGATTCTTTACAAAATATCACGCGCTTCCTGGTAGTAGGCAAAAATGTGGCAGCTCGTACTGGCCATGATAAGACGTCGTTGCTTTTTTCAATTAAAGACCGTGTAGGCGCTTTGTATGAGATGTTGCTGCCTTTTCGTAAATACGGAGTTAACCTTACAAAGATTGAATCTCGTCCGTCAAAAAAGAAGGCTTGGGAATACTATTTTTTTGTTGATATCTCAGGGCATCGGGATGATTATAGGGTTAAAAAGGCATTAAGTGAGTTAGAGCGCAGGTGCACATATTTAAAGATATTAGGTTCTTACCCGGTGGGAGAATAATTAAAAGTGAAAGAATTAGTATGTAGTAGTGTTTTAAATGTAAAGCCATATGTTGCTGGAAAGCCCATCGAAGAAACTAAGAGGCAATTAGGGCTGCGTGAGGTAATCAAGCTGGCTTCTAATGAAAATCCCTTTGGACCGTCACCTAAAGCAGTCAACGCAATAAAGAAATGCTTATTTGGAATCAATCGTTATCCGGATTCGCAAGGTTTTTATCTAAGAAAGCGGCTAGCCAGGTATTTTTCTCTTGAGCCGGAAAACTTCATTCTTGGCAATGGTTCTGATGAGCTTATTGATGTAGTGATTAAGACCTTTGTGGAAGCGGATGAAAATATTATTACCGCCGATACGACATTTCTGGAATACGAGATCATTGCGCAGGTTAATAATCGTAAGATTAAGAAAACGCCATTGCGTTATTTTAAATATGATCTAGACGCGATGTTTAAGCTGGTGGATAAAAAAACCAAACTGGTTTTTATCGCTAACCCTAATAATCCAACCGGAACCTATGTAACTAAATATGAAGTTGCGGATTTCCTGAACGCTTTACCTGATTCAATCGTGGTTGTTTTTGATGAGGCTTATGATACCTTTATTGATGTTGATGATTATCCGGATTCGCTAAGTTATTTGAGAAGAAAGAAAAAGGTTATCATTCTTAAGACTTTTTCCAAGGCGTACGGTTTGGCAGGCCTGCGTTTAGGATACGCTATTGCTGAGCGTGAACTTATTTCCTATTTGGATAGAGTCAGGCAGCCTTTTAACGTTAATATTCTGGCCCAGGCAGGGGGATTGGCTGCTTTAGATGACAAAGATTTCCTTAAGAAAACGCGCCGGTTGGTTTTAGAGGGTAAAGATTTTATTTATCAAGAGCTTTCTAAGATGGGTTTGGGTTTTTTGCCTTCAGTGGCGAATTTTATTCTGGTTGACACAGGTAAAGACGGCTTGGAAGTTTTTAAGGCTATGCTTAAATTTGGAGTGATTGTTCGCGACATGAAACAATATGGTTTAAAAGATTTTATTCGCGTAACTATCGGAACTCAGAAAGAAAACGAAAGATTTATTCGTGTTTTAAGAAAAGTGCTAACACCCCGCGCTTAGCGAGGCACGTGGCCTTTATAAGGCACCCGGCGCTTATTTGAATTGCGCCGGTGTCCTCTAGCGTGGAAATTGGGCTAAGTGTTCGCCTCGTGGCGAAAATTGCGCGGGTGTGCCTTTGTAGGCAAACACCCGGCCTTAATGGAGTGGCCGGTACCTTGTTTTACTTGAGAAACAAGTACGACGCCTCTGCGTCGTGTACCCTTGTGGGTAAGGAGACTAATTTATGATTATTGTCTTAAGGCCAGAAGCAACTGAAGCAGAAGTTAGTCATATAATTGATAAGGTAAAGACCTTAGGTTTGACTCCTCATGTTTCTAAGGGTTCAGAGAGGACAATTATCGGGGTTATCGGCCCGGAAGATGTTTTGCGCGTTACTCCTTTAGAGGTTTTCCCGGGAGTTGAAAGAGTTATCCCGGTTCTTTCTCCCTTTCGTTTAGTTTCTCGAGAGTTTAAAAAAGAAGATTCAGTAATTGAGCTTGGTAAAGGTATAAAGATTGGAGGTAAGGGGTTGGTGATTATGGCTGGCCCGTGCACAATTGAAAATATCGATCGATTATTTGAAATTGGCAGGCAAATAAAAAAATCCGGCGCAACCGTACTTCGCGGTGGGGCTTTTAAACCCAGGACCTCTCCTTATAGTTTTCAGGGGCTAGGTAAGGCAGGATTAGAAATGCTTAAAGATGTAGGTGATGAGCTGGGGTTGGTTACGGTAAGTGAGGTAATGGACGCGCGCGATGTAGAACTGGTTGCTAATTATGTAGATATTCTGCAAATTGGGTGTCGCAATATGCAGAATTTCAATTTACTAAAAGAAGTAGGCGCTACTAAGAAGCCTGTGCTTTTAAAGCGCGGAATGGCTTCCACTGTTAAGGATATGCTTATGTCTGCTGAGTATATATTAAGCGGAGGAAATTTCTCGGTGATTCTTTGCGAACGCGGCATTCGCACCTTTGAAGATTCTACACGCAATACTTTGGATGTAAGTGCGGTGCCGGTTACCAAGCAGCTATCGCATCTGCCGATTATTGTTGATCCTTCGCATGCTGCTGGTAAATGGGGGCTGGTGCCGGCTTTGGCTAAGGCAGGCGTTGCCGCTGGATGCGACGGCTTGATTATTGAAGTGCATAACCACCCTGAAGAGGCAGTTTCTGATGGTGAACAGTCACTTATCCCGGATAAGTTTTCCAGTCTTATGGTTGAGCTTAGGGGAATTGCTAATTCTGTGGGGAGAGGGATTCTATGAAGTTGTTTAATAAGGCAGTAATTATCGGCACAGGTTTAATCGGAGGTTCCTTGGGGTTAGCTTTGAAGAAACAACATTTAGTTTCTCAAATTATTGGATTAAGCCAACACCGGAGAAATGCTAGCTTAGCTAAGAAAACCGGAGCTATTGATTATGTGGGTACTTCTTTAGAAGTGGTAAAAGGCGCCGACCTTATTATATTGGCAACTCCGGTTGACACAATCATTGATATCGCGCTTAGGATTTCAAAGAAAATAAATAAAGATTGTATAGTTATTGATGTGGGCAGCACCAAGGATGCAATCGTCTCCAAAATAAGCCGCGTTATTCCTAACTTTATTGGATGCCATCCTTTGTGCGGTTCAGAAAAAAGAGGAGTTGCTAATCTTCAGGAAGGCATGTTTAACAGTTCTGTTTGCATTATTACGCCTACTATTAAAACTAATCAAAATGTTTTGAATAAAGTTATTCTTTTTTGGCGTAAATTAGGTAGTCGGGTTGTTATTCTTTCTCCGAAAAAACATGATCAGGTTTTAGCGTTTACTAGCCACCTGCCGCATGCGGTTGTTTTTTCCTTGATGGGATGTATCCCGATGGAATTTTTAAGTTTAAGCTCCGCTGGTCTTAGGGATTCTACACGCATTTCCGCTTCAGATGCTAATCTTTGGAGTGAAGTATTTTTAAGCAATCGCAGAAACCTATTGGCTTCTTTATCATCCTTCCAAACAAAGCTTGCCGATTTAAAACTTGCCTTAGAAAGAAAGAACAAAAAACTTTTAGCAAGTATTCTTTTAGCCGCTAAGAAAAAAAGAGAGAAACTAGGATGATTGTTGCTATTGATGGGCCAGCAGGAGCGGGAAAAAGTACGGTAGCCAAGATTTTAGCTAAAAGATTGGGCTTTCTTTATATAGATACTGGCGCAATGTATAGGGCGCTGACTTTGAAGGCTTTAGATAATAATGTTGATATTAATGATGAGTGTAAAGTTAATAAACTGGCTTTAGAGGCCAATATAGACTTGTGTAACAATCTCGATGGGTCATTAAGTGTTATTCTTGATGGGAAGGATGTATCTTTGGATATACGACAGCCGCGGATTACACAGGTTGTTTCTGAGGTTTCTAAGATTAAAGGGGTGAGGCAGGTATTGGTTAAAATGCAAAGAGAGCTTGGGAAAAAAGGCGATTGTGTTCTGGAGGGCAGGGATATCGGCACAGTAGTTTTTCCACATGCCCAAAAAAAGTTTTTTATTGACGCTTCTGTTAAAGTACGCGTGAATCGACGTTTTAAAGAATTAAAAGGCTTAAACCAGAATATCGCAGAAGACGATGTTGCTAGGGACCTGTCTAATCGTGATAAGATTGATTCTACCCGGCAGGTTTCTCCTTTGCGCAAAGCAGATGACGCATTCTTTATTGATACAACAGAGCTTTCCGTAGAAGGGGTTGTTGAGAAGATGCTGGAGCTATGTAAAGTAAATGGATAAGTCATTGCTTAGGAATTTTTCTATTATCGCGCATATCGACCATGGAAAATCTACTCTGGCTGATCGGATATTAGAGTTAACCGGCGCGGTTGATATCCGGCACAAAGGGGACCAGCTGCTTGATGATATGGATCTGGAGAAAGAACGCGGCATCACTATTAAAGCTTCCATGGTCAGATTAAATTATTTTTCTAAAAAATTCAATAAAGAGTATATCTTCAATCTCATTGATACTCCGGGCCACGTTGATTTTACTTATGAAGTGTCTAAGTCTCTGGCTGCCTGTGAAGGCGCAATACTTGTGGTAGATGCCGGACAAGGGATAGAAGCGCAAACCGTAGGCAATTATTACCTGGCTTTGGAAAACAATCTTCATGTTATTCCGGTAATTAATAAAATTGATTTGATTTCTGCGGATGTGCCGAGGGTTAAAGCACAGGTAGAAGCTGTTCTGGGTTTTAAAGAGGGAGAGGTCATTCTGGCTTCGGCAAAAGAAGGCCGGGGGGTTATTGAGATCTTAGATAGGGTAATTGAAACTATTCCCAGCCCAGCCGGCCAAATAGACGGAGCGCTTAAGGCGCTTATTTTTGATTGTCGTTTTGATCCCTTTAAAGGAGTAGTCGTTTTTGTGAAGGTTGTAGACGGACAAATCACTCCCAAAACTAATTTAAAAATGTTTCATACTGGAAAAGTCTACAAGATTGAAGAACTGGGTGTTTTTAAAGATTTGAAATATTCTGACGTGGATTCTTTGGGCAGCGGAGAGGTTGGTTATTTTACCGCCAATATGCGCGATCCTCGAGAAGTAGTTATCGGGGATACAATTACTGAGTCAAAAAATCCCTGTTCTGAAGCCCTGCCAGGTTATCGTAAGGTCAAGCCTCTGGTTTTTTGCGGTATTTATCCGGTTAACCCAGCGGATTTTCCGGAATTACGCGATGCCATGGATAAATTAAAACTTTCCGATGCGTCTTTTGTTTTTGAGCCGGAGAATTCCCAGTCGTTTGGGACAGGTTTTCGTTGCGGTTTCTTAGGGCTTTTGCATATGGAGATTGTTCAGGAGAGGCTTGAGCGCGAGTACAATTTAAACCTTATCCTTACCGTGCCAAATGTAGTTTATCGTATAAAAACTAAGGATGGACAGCTTATTGAAATAGATACTCCGGCTAAACTTTGCGCCTCACAGGATATCGCAGAGGCGCAGGAACCGTACGCAAGCCTTTTGATGATTGTTCCGGTTGATTCCATAGAGGCAGTGTGTGATTTTACTAAATCCCGCAGGGGGATATTTGTTTCAAATGAATACTTGAGCGAGGATCGCGTAAAGGTGATATTTCAGATTCCACTTTCGGAAATAATTGTTGATTTCTATGATCGTATTAAATCGATTACCCGAGGCTATGGCTCCATGGATTATGAGTTTAAGCAGTATTTGCCGACAAAATTGGTAAAGCTGGATATAATGTTAAACGGCCAGATATGTGATGCTTTTTCTTCGCTGATGTTTAAAGAAAAAGCTACCTCGCGCGCTCATCTTTTAGCAGGTAAATTAAAAGAGTTGATTCCCCGGCAGCTATTTGAAGTGGTTATCCAGGCAGCCATAGGCAGTCAGATTCTGGCTTCTGAAAAAGTGCGGCCAGTTGGAAAGCATGCTACGAGCAAATGTTCCGGAGGGGACATTACTCGTAAACGCAAGCTTTGGGAAATACAGAAAAAAGGGAAGAGGCGGCTTAAACAATTTGGTAAAGTAGAGATCCCGCAAGAGGCATTTTTGGAGGTACTAAAAATATGAGTTTAAAAAAGAAATCTGTATTACGTGATTGGGTTGAATCTATCATTATAGCTTTTTTGTTGGCTATGGTTATCCGTACATTCGTGGTTCAGGCCTTTAAGATCCCCACCGGGTCAATGCGCATGACTTTACGGGAGGGGGACCTTATATTGGTAAATAAGTTTATTTATGGTGCTAAAGTTCCATTCCTTAATTTTTACCTGCCGGCTTTGCGAGAGCCAAAAAGAGGAGATGTTATAGTTTTTGTTTATCCTGAGGATAAAAAAAAGGATTTTATTAAAAGGTTAGTCGGCTTGCCCGGGGAAACGGTAGAGATCAAGGGTGGCTCAATCTATATTAATGATCAGCCGGCGGAAGAACCTATTTTTAAGCAGATCTACTATTATAATAGGGGGGATTTTTCCGCAGAAGGACAGAAAATTATTGTACCAAAAGACAGTTATTTTGTTTTAGGAGATAATTCTACTTCTTCTAAGGATAGCCGTTACTGGGGGTTTGTGCCTAAAGATAATTTACTTGGCCAGGCTATGGTTATTTATTGGCCATTACATCGTATAATGGTAATTAAATGAATATAGCAAATAAAATTTCAACATTCCGTATTTTAAGCGTGCCATTTTTTATTGCCTGCCTTGTCTACTATACTCCTGAAAGGCAATTCTTAAGAATCCTGGCTTTAGTCATATTTATTTTAGGCGTGATTTCCGATGGCCTGGATGGTTTTATCGCTAGAAAAGCTAAACTACAGTCAAAGGCAGGATTGATTTTAGATCCTTTGGGAGATAAGCTTTTACTGATGAGCGCTTTTATATTCTTGTCACCCATAAGCAGGCTGGTATTAAAATTTCCACTTTGGGTAAGTTTTATTGTAATATCGCGGGATGTGATTATTATTATAGGAGCGGTGGTTATATATATGGTCAAGCAGTCTTTGGATGTGCATCCTACGAAATGGGGTAAGCTTACTACAACATTTCAAATGTTTTCAGTGGCCTGTGTCTTGTTGCAATGTAAACTGGCTGCTTTTGTCTGGTGGATTGCGGTAATCTTTACTGTTGTTTCGGGGATAGATTACGTAAAGAGAGGGTTTAAAATCTTATATGCTTTGGATAACCGTCGCATTAGTAACTAGCTATTTCTTAGGATCAATACCTACAGCCTATATTTTTGGCAGAATACTTAAGGGTGTTGATATCCGTAAGGTTGGCTCAGGCAATATTGGTGCAACTAATGCCATGCGTGCCCTGGGTAAGGGGCCGGGAATTACGGTTTTATTATTAGATATCCTAAAAGGTTTCATTGTAGTTAGTTTCCTGGGAGATTATTTTGCTGATAGGACAATCTTATGGCAGGTGCAAAACTTACGTATTATCATGGGGTTATGTTGTATATGTGGCCATAATTGGACTATTTTTCTTAAATTTAAAGGTGGTAAAGGTATTGCAACTACCTTTGGCGTATTACTTGGGCTAGCGTTAAAATTACCCGGATTAGGTATAATAATAGGAATATTGGTATTGATCTGGGTAACTGTCTTTATGATTTGGCGAATAGTTTCTTTGGCTTCAATTGCTGCTGCCATTGCCCTGCCAGTTTGTACTTTATTTTTTAAACAGCCTGCTATATTGGTCATTGTCAGCGTGATACTCTGTGTTTTTGTGATTATTCGACACAAAAGCAACATCTTGAGAATAGCGCAAAGCAAGGAACCCCGCTTGTATTTTAAGAAACCCACGAATTAATTTTCCGTAGACAATTAAAGCAAGCGCTTTCTTTTTAAGGCCTTTTTCTATTGAAATGGGCTTTTTTTGGTTGCATACTTATACAGGAAAAGCAGTTAACTATAAAATACCCCACCAGCCATGAAGGGGAGCTGGGTTGCCGGTTGGCAATCCAGCTAGTTTTTAGGAAAATATGCGAGATTTACTTTATAAGAATTTGATTTCTGCTGATAAGAGACGCAGGGTGATCGCCAGCTCAGAGATAACAGATAAAGAGGGGGTGCATAGCGTGGTGCGTCGGCATTTTACCTGTATGATAAAACAGGTTGCGAAAGCCGACATAGCAAAGCCTGCTCCTTATCTCTATGTTTTGAAAGAACGGAATACTAAGGAAAAGCATGAACATTTCTTCTGTAAAATTAAAGGCAGCTTATTGGGGGTAAATAAGGGCAAGTTTATTCTTATTGTTTTTGTGCATACCTTGAGTATCCAGCTTAGTGCTACTAAAAAGTTGAGCGAACAAACAGGTTAGCTTATACCTTACACATACTAAACATATACTAAATTTAAGTACTTAGAAGATTATTACATTTTTTGCCAGGCTTTTTATGCCTGGTTTTTTTATTGATTTGTATTGACATAATTTAAGTTTTATATATAATAGAAACAACTATGAAGAAACAATGTTTTAGCAATAAAAGAATGGCGCTAGTATTTTTAGCGCTTTTTTTGTATTCCACTCCTGCATTTAGCCAAAGCCTGGAAGTAGACTATCTTTGCGAGTTGGGCAAGACTTTTTATATTCAAGGTAAAATTGATGATGCCCTTTCAGAGTTTACCAAGATTCTTTTAGTTGATCCTAATAATCAGCAAGCCAAAGAATACATTAATAAAATATTTAACGGTGATTTAGGCTATAAGGATGAACCGGCAATAGCTGAATCTTCCGCTTCCCTGAAACCTCCGATAGTAACGCAGGAATACATAGCAGTGAAACCGCAGGTAGCTTCTTTGGCTACCCAAACGAAGGTATCTGTATTATCAAAAGAAGAGGCCATGGATCAGACGCTTAACAATTTAAAAAGCGAAGAAGTTGCCTGGCTTCCTGCCTATACTCCTGCCTATACTCCTACGCAGAATGTGGGAAATAAAGAAGAGGAAAAAAGAGGATATAAGGTTGGTGCATTAAGGGTAAGTGGAGATATGCAGCTTAGTTTCGGGGTTACTCCCAATGATTTTATTTGGAAGCGGGCAAACTTTGATTTAAACGAAAAGGTAAAAAGCTGGCGTATGAGTTCTGACGCGGTATTTAATAACAGGTTTAATACCTTTGATCCCAGGGTTTATGATTCTTTGAGTGTGAATTTAGATACTGAAAATATAGAGGGTTTTAATCTTCATTCCAATGTTACGGTAGATCCCTGGAGTTTTGTGGGTAAAAGTAACAAGACTACTATTACCGGTTCAAATGGCGATACTGCGGAAATACAGCTTTTATATTGGTCAAATACGGGTTACGTAGTTAACGATACTGTTTATACCTCAAGGGTTGGAGATTCTTTTGGAATTCCGGAAATCAAAGTAAGTAATAACGAAACGGTTCCTACTACAGTAAACGGATATAGGAATTTTGGCCCGGCAGCTACTTTTAATATTCCCGAGATGAAGATTCACCGCGAGTTTCAGCCTTTACGTGAGTTATGGCTGGATTATATTAATGACCAGATAAAATTTCGCGCATTTCCTATGGCTTATCAAGATCAGGCTTATGCCTCTGATGATCCATTGGGCGTAACTAATCACCATATTTGGTGGCAGGAAAGCACTTGGTTGCGTAGTTATACGCCTGGAAATTATAATTCTGCTGATATTCCTGTCCCTAGTTTTACAAAAGGATTTTGGGACGATTCATTATCGTTTATCTCAAAAGACTCTACCGGGAAGTACTTAACTGCACTCCGAGGTTTTTCTTTTTCCTTCCAACCTCAGGAAGAAACTTTATTTGATACTACTGTTGCTACCCCCAAGAATCTTTGGCAGGATTACAATGTAATGGATAACCTGATTACTGCCAGCCGCCTTAAGCATTATCTGGCTGAGAATTTTATGATCGCTGGGACATTTACCAGTCGCCTAGGTTTTAATGTTAATGATAAAAATAAATTGGATAGCCAGAATTATGTAGGCGGTGTGGATTTAGGCTATGAGATTGCCGATGGTTTAAAAGCCCAGGCTGAAGTGTTGACCTCAAAATCTTTTTATGATCAGACCAATTCCGATTACGAAACTGAATCTCGCGGTAACGCCTACTACTTTTCCTTTGTTACGCGCTATCCGCAGCAGAGTATTATGGATTTAAAATATGGTTATGAGGAAATAGCACTGGATAAAGGCGAATCATTTCTGATTAAGAGTAAGTTTTACGCCAGCCGCATGGATAAGGGCTTTGATTCTTCTTTATCTAACTACCATAATACACGTCAGGATACTTTTTGGAGCAGGCATATTCATTTTCGTAAACCATTTGAATATTATTCAGCTGGCTTGACTAAGCCGGCGAATAAATGGGATGAGCTTATGGCTACTAGAATAGGGGATGGAATTGATAGTGGTAGAAATGTCTGGGGTTTTAGGATTGAAACTATCGCAGAAGATCAATTCACCAATCTTTTTGATGTGCGCAATGTACATGATGTTAACGGTAAATTTATTGAGAATGTAGTGCGTGACGAATTAATGCTAAAGATTACAGACAAGCTTACTTCCAAGCTGCTTGGTATTTATCAAAAACTCCCGAATACACTAGGCGGGGTTGATCCTTTTATCTATGATGGTAATACGGGTAAGTTTTTTAATAATGCCTCTGTGCCTGACGGCAACGATCCTACTATTAAAACCGGTTCAATTGGCCTCAACTATGATTTTTTTGACTGGTTGAGTTTAGATGGTATATATGAACGCACTAATGATTACACCTTGGCTTACGATTCTTTTCCATCCAATACATTAAGAAATGACACTACGCTTTATGGAACATTCTATCAGAATGATAAACTTTACCGTTACCGGGACCCCTTTCTTTATAGCCAGGGGGCTTTCCCCCAGGCGCCTTATGAGTTTTACAATGTTTTTAAATCCGGATTGCGTATGCAGCCTTTATGTAATATGGATATTTATCTGGATTATACACGTAACGAATTTGAGAGCGCAGGGCAAAATACGGATAGTATGAATCATGTGGGTATTGAGATGACTTATATGCCTTGTGAGAAGATCGGCATGGTGCTTAAATATACTTATTCCAGATGGCAAGATACTGATCGCTTGGTTGCCGGTTCAACTAATCCGCTTGGGCACCATAATTTTTACAGTGAGTTTAGGTATCTACCTTCTAAAGACGATGAATTAATACTGCAGTATGGTGAAGGGAATGTTAGTATTATTGGCAATAGTACGCTTGATCCATACGGTGGGAGTGCTCTTACTATAGACACCGCACATATCTTCCGCGCTTATTACCGCCGCAAGTTTTAATGAGTACGTAGCTTAGCGAACGATAGTGAAGCTAAACTACCTTTCAAATCAAGTACCTTATAGTTTTTATCTAGCGCTGCCCTTGATCGAATGCTAGTGAGATCAAGGGCAAAAGCACCTTAATTTCTACTCAAGCGAAGTCCTTGCGAGTAAAACGAGCAAGGGGAATCCCCGGAGTTACGAGCAAATTTATTTTAAAATTTGCGAGTTTTTAACTACGAGGATCTTTCTTTATTCTAGGTAAATATCTATCTTTTTAATTTGACGGGATCTTATTTTTTGTGAGTAGGGCGCAGGAATGGTTGGCGAGTTTATCTCAATTGGTTGTTCGTTTTCAAAGATGACTATTTTAGATATTCTTGCACTATTCTTGCCGAAAGTATCTTTTCTTTTAGGATTGTGGTAAGTTACCAAGATTGTGCTCAGGAAACTAAAGGAATATTCTCCTTGGCGGTTAAATAACCAAGCAGGCAAGCAGGGTTTAAAGGCCAAATTAAGTTGCTTGTTCCTATCTAAATAAAATGGGTTAGTGCCGATATTCATAATCAGCCAAATTTGCAGGAATTCTGCAGTTGAGCCTGATAATCTGGCTACAAAGCCGTTGCCGTGCAAATTTCTATCCGGAAAAACACTGCTTACCAGAAAAGATGAGTTTTCTAAAATGCTGCGGCCATATCTTTGTGGATTCTGAAAAGGGATAAGTATGTTTTTGAATTCCGAATAGAATTCCTTAATCAGTCCAGTTTTAAGTATTTCCAATATGTACTTATACTCCATGTGCAGCCAGATGGATTCGTTTTCCAGCCACCCCGGGGTAAATATTCGGCATCTGCCGATTTCCTCCGGCATGCTATCAAGGGGGGCAGTTACCTTGTACATGCGTAATTTCTTGTCAAAAAGTGCGCTTTTTTTGGTTACTTTATAAATATCGGAAGCTTGATTAGTGCCTCGAGATAACCTAAGTGCATGCATTTGCCCTTCTAAGAATAACGGGGCAGACCTTTGTGCAAATTTCTTAGGAATTATATAATGATCTTTAACTAACTCGAATTCAACTACTTCATTAGTAAAATAAGAATTGTATGTGCCTTGTGTTTTGTTGAAAGCCTTGTTTAGTCCGGTTTCAACTTTCTTTAAGGCGGCATTCAGAAAAGAGATGAGTTCTTTGGTCGGCATGTAGGCTGAATTACCAGAGAAACCAAGGCGGCTATTATGACGGTAATCTTCTTTTATTGTGTTGCTTTTATTCCAGTAGGAGAATTCTTCTTCTGAGAATAAAGGAAAAAGTTGTTTAACAAAATTGGCGATTTCCTCGGCAAGTTCGATTTCATTAGTTTGAGAGTTTTCTAAAGCCTGTTTTATCATCTCTAACAGGCGTTTGAGTTCAAAGGTTTCACAGGTCGATGAGCCGAAGAGAGCAGGTAACCCGTTTAGAGAGTCAAACCAGTTGGGTTTACCAGCCTCCATTTCAATGCCGATGCCAAAAGGGTCAAGGGAGGCCAGCTTATTAGACGCCAGAGATAAAAGCTTGGCAATAAGGGTAGTATAATAAATTTCACCGCTGCCGTACCGTGTTCTTAGAACATGCGGGTTATTTTCGCGTTTGCGCAACAGCTCTTTTTTTGTGCCATCAAGCATAAGGCAGTGCAATTGCCGGGGCTTACCGTTATAAAGGATGTATCTTTCGCTGCGTGGTTTAACTATCTCAGTATTATCATAGAAAGAGAATACTTTTTTCTCAAAGAATAGCTCATGAAGTTTTTCCGGGTAAATTCCCAGGTAGCTATCGATTAAATCTAAGTTATAGGTCCAGTGGTCAGTCCAAAATCCTTCCGCGTGTTCTGCCTCTTGTGTCTTTAAGGAAGAAGAGAGGATCATCTCCAGAAAGCTATCATAAGAAACTTTGAGGCGGATCTTTTTTTCTTCAATAAAGAAGATTAACTCTCCTGGGGTGAATTGTTTTTTTAGGTGAACGCTGAGTTTGTCAATATCGTTTTTATCAACTATTGTCCCTAGCAGTTTAGATAAATCAAGGTTTTCTTTAAGCAGGAAGCTATCGGGTTTTATTACTAGCGGGTTAAAACCATCCGCCTGGAGTAAATTCATAAAGAAAATTATATTTTCGTCTTTTACCTCAGGATTAAACCAGCAATCACTGCGCCGGTTTTGGTTTATGTCCCGGTAGTTTCCGTTACCTTGGGAAAGATAGTTTGGCTGTAGTTGAAATTTATTGTAGTCTCTTTCCAAATCACCGTGTTTGCGTGAATAAAGATAAAATACCAGTCCGGATTTAAAGATTTCCGGATAACCCCCGCGCATAATATTATCCAAATAAGTTTGCCCAGCGTATAAATTGAATTCCTTAGAACTGCTGTTAGTTAAAATATCGTCTTTCAGCCTGCGAATAAGTTCGAAATTTTCGTTCAATTTCTTCTCTACGTAACCAAATTTGGTAATCTTGGGAACTGAAGTGTTTAAGGTTTTAGCGTTGCGCGCCTGGCCAATTATTGAATAAAATGTTTTTTCTTCTTTTGGGCCTAACTCTAGATTCATTAAAAGAAGGGCGCTGGGAGTCTTATTTCTGGCCAATTGTTTTGCAGGATATAAAAAATTAGGTTTTGCGAGGAACTGCGCAGGGTAAGAGAAATCAGTTACTGCCCCAAAAACAGCTTCCGGATCTACGATTGGCCGGATCAATCCGGGTTTTGTCCCCTTAAAATGAAAACCCAAATAAAAATTTCCTCCGTCAATATGAACTACTTCTGGTCGATCAGTTGGATCTACTTCTAGCCTATAGAAAGGGATGTCGTTATCCAGATTATCTATATTCATCCAGGCTTCAATAGTACGGCCAAGCTTTTTTAAAAAGAAATTATGCGTACCGAAAGGAACAACTTGAGGTAGCCCGTCAATAAGCTGGATAGATCTACATTTATTACCGGTATTTTCTATAGTTACTATTCGGCTTAAGCCTGCATAAGTATCATTGGGAATATTAAAATATTCCACCCGGGTTTTAATGCCTAATGTGCGATTTTCCTCTTCCAGTATAAGTGCACTTGAACTTATACGCATAGAGTTGACCAACTGGTATTTTAGATTCAAATAGCCGTTATGAAAGGGCTCATAATAAAATGGATCTTTTGCGGATTTTATCTTAATGAAGGTACGGAATCCTTGGGCAGAAACAAACTGCCATGCTTTATTTGCCGGGAAAAACTCTAAAATAGCCTGGTCTTTATCTTTGATACCGAAGCTGCTGATACATTGTCCGCGGTTAACATAAAAAACCCACATCGGGATTCCGTATTTGCCGGCGATCCCGGGAAAGAAATTAGCAAAAGGTTTGGCATAATTATAGTTTTCTATGACAAATTCATTTTTGCTATTTAGATAATACCTGGGTTTTCTTTCTTTGTCTTTTAGCATAATGTACTATTTTACCTAATTTGTTACTTTTGTCCATAGTTTTCTACTTAAGCCCGTATGCGTTTTAGGCAATATCTGCCTGCCTGCCAGTCTTTTGATCTTGACAGCGCTGGGAAACCAGCCTAAAATAATAAACAAGTAATTCAGCCCATTTTTCCAGCAAAACCCAAGTTTAATAATGAAGAAAATTTGTATTGTTTTATTTTGTCTTTCATTTTTAAAAATTATTTATGCACAGGAGGAGATAAGCAGTAGCATTAAAGTGTGCTTTAGCCCTAATATAAGATCATGCGTGAATAGGGCCGTTTCTTTTTACGCTAATGTTGAGCCTGAGAATGCCGCAGGTTTGCTTTGGGTTAAGTGGGATTTTGGAGATGGTACGCAAGCCCAAGGAAGAGATGTAAATAAAATATATTCAAATCCAGGTATTTATTTAGTCAAGCTTACTGCTTATGACAAATCCAGTGGAGAAGCTATTTGTTCTGCGCAAAATGATGTTCGGGTGGATAGCCCGCCCCAGGCAAGTGCCGGAGAAGACATTATTGTTTGTTCAGGAAAAAGCGTTGTTCTTGATGGTAGCCGCTCAAAAGTTACGAGCTTAATTGAACGCTGCTTGAATTGTAGCCCGCTCACCTACACCTGGAGTTTTGGCGATGGTACGCCTGATGTTCAAGGCGCCAAGGTTAGGCATACTTATGCGGCTCCAGGTAATTATAAAGCCACCCTTACTGTTTACGATGGAAAAGCCAAGAATTGTCCTATATCAACAGACAGCGTTTTGGTTTTGGTCAATACTAAACCTGAATTGGTTTTCAGAGAGGTTAAAAGTACTTGCGTAGGAAAAAACATAAACTTTGCTGTTTTTCTTAATGCTTCTGATGGACGGTCACCCAAAAAGAATGCTTTAATTTACACCTGGGATTTTGGGGATGGAGCCGTAATTAAAGGTCCTGCAGCCGTAACTCATGCTTATAAGAAAGGCGGGGAATATCTAGTTAAGGTTACAGCAGATGACCAATTAGGCACAGGTTGTTCCACAAATACACAGGTTATGAAGGTGAAAATAAATACCCCTCCCGTGGCTGATACCGGGCCTAATCTGGTATGCTGCGCTAACGTAGAATCAATTTTTGATGGTTCAACATCCTTTGATCTTGATGGGGATACCTTGAGTTACATTTGGGATTTTGGTGACGGACAGACCGCTAAAGGTGCACAGGTAACTCACGTCTACAAAAAGAGGGGTAAATATAAGGTCATCTTAAAGGTTGATGATAATTCCGGTACAGAATGCAGCAGCTCAACTGACCGATTAGAGGTATCGGTAAGCGAGAAACCGGTCTCAAAAATTAAGATATATTAAATAAATGGGAAAATTGACAAAAAAGTAACCCTGGTCAACATTTATAATCCAGGGTTACTTTTTTGACAAGCTGGATTGTGTTTGACTTTTTATTTCAGCAATGTTATTATAGAAAATCAAAATGGAACAGCGGATAGAATATTTGGGCGAACATTGTTTGGCTGCGAAAGAATAAGGAGTGATAATGAGCATAGACAAAAAGACAGTTAAAGATGTTGCCCATTTAGCGCGTATTGAATTGCAGGCTAATGAGTTGGAAAAGCTATCTCGGCAATTACAGGATATATTGGGTTTTATTGATCAGTTAAGTACTTTGGATATAGAGCAGGTTAAGCCTGCCAGTCATATCTTGCCCATAAATAATGTTCTAAGGGAGGATAAGCCACATGTTTGTCTGACTCCGGATAAGGCCTTAGAAAATGCCCCAAGCAAGAATGGAAATTTCTTCAGCGTCCCGAAAATAATCGAATAATTATGGAAGTAAATCAACTAACTGCCCACGAATTACTGGATAAACTTAAGAATAAGCAGGTTGTTTTTAAGGATATCATGGAGGCGCTTTATGTTCGTATACAAGCGGTTGAGCCTAAGGTTAAAGCTTATGCTAGGTTTAAATCTGAGAATAAACTTAGCTTAAATCCACAGACTAATGGTTTACTGGGTGGGTTACCTATAACCATTAAAGATAATATTTGTACTGAAGGGTTAAATACAGAATGTTGTTCAAAAATTCTAGGTAACTTTCGCCCGCCATATGATGCAACAGTTATCAATAAGCTAAAAACAGCCGGCAGCAGTATTTTTCCCTTAAAAGCAAATATGGATGAATTTGCTTTTGGTTCATCCACAGAAAACTCATATTTCGGTTCAACGCATAACCCTTGGAATTTAGAATGTGTCCCTGGAGGCTCTTCAGGAGGTTCAGCCGCTGCTGTGGCTAGTGATGAAGCGATTTGGGCGCTAGGTTCGGATACAGGGGGTTCAATACGCCAGCCAGCATCTTTTTGCGGTGTAGTAGGGTTAAAGCCTACTTATGGCCGTGTTTCGCGTTTTGGATTGATTGCTTTTGCTTCAAGCCTTGATCAGATTGGCCCGATCACCAAGGACGTAGAAGATGCGGCAATATTGACCCGGATTATCTCGGGCTATGATCCCAATGATTCGACATCAGTAAATCAAGATGTGCCGGATTATACTAATAACCTGGGTAAGGATATTAAGGGCTTAAAAATCGGTATACCTAAAGAGTATTTTATTGATGGCATGGATGTAGAAGTTAAACGTGTTATTGAAGAAGCGATAAACAAACTTGAATCTTTAGGAGTTATTTCGAGTAAGGTAACCTTGCCGCATACGCAATATGCCGTTCCTGTTTACTACATTATTGCTACTGCTGAAGCTAGTTCAAACTTGGCTAGGTTTGACGGAGTGCAATACGGTTATCGTGCTAAGTCAGATAATCTTATTGAGATGTATAAGAAAACTCGCGCAGAAGGGTTTGGGGAAGAAGCCAAGCGCAGAATAATTTTAGGTACCTTTGTTTTATCGCATGGATACTATGATGCGTATTATTTGCGCGCCTTAAAAGTCCGTACTCTCATAAAAAATGATTTTGATACGGTATTTAAAGATTTTGACTGTATGGTTACTCCTACTTCGCCAACTCCTGCTTTTAAAATAGGAGAAAGAGCGGCAGATCCTTTAAAAATGTACCTATCAGATATATATACTATATCGGTGAATTTAGCGGGAATCCCGGCGATATCTATCCCTTGTGGGTTTACTAAAAAAGGGCTTCCGGTAGGCTTGCAGATTATGGCCAAGCCGTTTAACGAAGAAATGCTTTTTAGGCTGGCTTATGCTTTCGAACAGAATACACAATGGCATAAAATTAAACCACGACTATGAAATATGAGACGGTTATTGGTTTGGAAGTGCATCTACAGTTAAAAACTAAAACCAAGGCATTTTGCGGCTGTGCTATTGATTTTGGGAAAATTCCTAATTCCGGTGTTTGTCCGGTATGCCTGGGATTCCCTGGCGCTCTTCCGGTTTACAATAAGGAGGCGTTGAGTTCTGCGATCAAGGTGGCTTTGGCTTTCTCATGCCAAATACAGGAGTATACTAAATTTGACCGTAAAAATTATTTTTATCCGGATTTGCCAAAAAATTACCAGATTTCACAGTTTGATTTACCATTATCGCGAAACGGCTACCTGGATATATTCAGCGAGAATAAAGCCAAGCGTATCGGGATTACCAGGGTGCATTTAGAGGAGGATGCGGGGAAACTTATACATGAGTTAAATGCCAGCTTGGTAGATTTTAACCGTGCAGGAGTGCCTTTACTTGAGGTTGTCAGTGAACCGGATTTAAACAGCCCCCAGGAGGCATTTGATTATTTGACTGGCTTGAAGAATATTATTGAATATTTAGATGTGTCTGATTGCGATATGGAAAAAGGTTCTTTACGCTGCGATGCTAATATTTCTTTGCGCCCTGAAGGAGCTAAAGAGTTGGGTGTTAAGGCAGAGCTGAAGAATATGAATTCCTTTAAGGGGGTAAAAGACGCTCTGGTTTTTGAAGTAAGCCGCCAGACTGAGTTGTTTGAAGCCGGTCAAACTATGGTTCAGGAAACCCGGCTTTGGGACGCGGATAAAGGATTAACTATCTCTATGCGTAATAAAGAGGGAGCCAAAGATTACAGGTATTTTCCTGATCCGGATTTAACGGTTTTTATTATTGATCAGCCCATGGTTTCCCAGATTAAAGCTCAATTGCCGGAGTTACCTCGGGAAAAAATGCGGCGTTTTACGCAAGATTATGGTTTATCTGAATACGACGCCAAAATTCTTGTTAGTTCTAAAAAAGATGCCCAATTTGCAGAAGAATGTATCCAGAGGTATCCTGGGAAAGATAAGAAGAATATTGTCAATTGGCTGATTGGGCCTTTGTTATCCGAGGCTAATTTCCGGAAATCAAACCTGCATGAGTTAACTATTAACAGGGATGAATTAATCAGTTTGATTGGTTTTGTAGAAGACCAATCAATTTCTCTTCTTTCTGCCAAGCTCGTTTTGACCCAGATGATTGACTCACAAAAACCCGCAGTAGTTATAATTAAGGAAAATAACATGTTACAGATATCTGATACTGTTGAACTCACGCAGATCATCACTGCGGTTATTCAGGAGAATGAAAAATCCGTGAGTAGTTTTAGGGCTGGGAAAATAAACGCGCTTATGTTTTTAGTGGGGCAGGTAATGAAAAAGAGCGCTGGTAAAGCTAATCCTAAGGTGGTTGGAGAGTTAATAAAACGGAGGTTAACTGATGCATAAGAATATATTGATCGGGTTTTTATTAGCTGTACTTTTATTTACCGGTGTTACGGGTGTAGATTCAGCTAATAAAAAGAAAAACCACGATGATTTATACCGACAAGTGGAATTATTTTCCGATACCCTAGCTATTATTCATAATGAATATGTTGACGACACAAAGCCTAAAGATTTAATCTATGGGGCATTAAAAGGCATGCTTGCATCTCTTGATGCACATAGTCAATTCATGGATCCGGAAACATATAACGAGTTAAAGGTAGATACGCAAGGTAAGTTTGGCGGGTTAGGGATAGAGATTACCATTAAAGATGGATTATTGACTGTAATTACTCCTATTGAAGATACACCCGCCTGGAAGGCGGGCATAAAAGCAAATGACCGTATCGTAAAAATTAACGACGAATTGACACGCGAAATGACGCTTATGGATGCTGTTAAGAAAATGCGCGGCCAGCCGGGAGAAGCTGTTAATCT
>JAHJCJ010000047.1 GCA_018812825.1 Candidatus Omnitrophota bacterium | reverse complement strand
GGTTGGCTTGAGATTTTAGGTTCGGGCATGATACATCCCAATGTTTTTAAGCGCGTGGGCTACAGTCCGGGAAAATATACGGGCTTTGCTTTTGGTATGGGCATTGAAAGAATCGCCATGTTAAAATATGGGATCAATGATATCCGGTTGTTTTTTATGAACGACTTAAGGTTTTTGAAACAGTTTTAAAATTTTAAACGGAGGCTTGTAGCAAGGTGAAAGTTACTTATAACTGGTTAAAAGACTTTGTAAATATAAAACTAACTCCCAAGGAATTAGCAGAAAAATTGACCATGGCGGGGCTAGAAGTAGTTTCTCTGGAGAATTCAGGAGGGGATTTTGTCTTTGAAATTGAAATAACTTCCAACCGGCCTGATTGGTTAAGTATTATAGGGGTGGCTCGGGAAATTAGTTGCCTTACTGGCTCAAAACTTAAAGCAGCTAAACCTCAAGAGGTAAAGTTAAAAACAAAGGGGCTTAAATCGGTAGAAATATCAGTAGCAAATAAAAGAGATTGCCCATTTTATAGTGCGATGATAATTCGCGAGGTAAAGGTTGCGCCTTCTCCCGCATGGCTTAAGAAGAGATTAGAGTTGCTTGGTTGCCGTAGCGTAAACAACATCGTGGATATTACTAATTATATTTTATTTGAATCAGGTCAGCCGTTGCACGCCTTTGATTTGGATAAATTAGGCCAGCAGTCTATTAATGTGCGCCGGGGGAGGCCAGATGAGAAAATAACTACTATTGATGGCCAGCAAAGGATATTGGATCACGAGATTTTAGTTATTACGGATAACAATAAGCCAGTGGCTATAGCAGGAGTTATGGGAGGTAAAGAAACAGAAGTAACGAATAAAACATCTAACATTCTGCTTGAGTCAGCGGTATTTAACCCCATCCTTGTGCGCAGGAGCAGGCAAAAATTAGGCCTGCAATCCGAATCAGCATATAGATTTGAGAGAGGGGTAGATTTAGAAGTTGCCAGGATTGCTCCGTTGTCCGCTCAGGAATTAATTCGCGCATTGGCTTTTGGAAGGCCTTGCGCTTATAAAAGCCTTGGTGGGGCTCTTAAATCAGCCAAACCTGTAATTAGGTTAGAGATGGATTATATATCTAGGGTATTGGGCATTAAAATACCCGTGTTTAAAATCAAGCAAATCTTAGTCGGCCTAGGGTTTGCTGTAAACACCCAGGTAAAAAGTGCCTTATTAGTTAAAGCACCCAGTTTCCGTCAGGATATAAAGTCGCAAATAGATTTGGTAGAGGAAATTGCCCGTATTTATGGCTATGAGAAGATTCCGTTGACTTTGCCTGTAGTAAAGCCACGCCAAAACATTCCCGGTAATAGGGATATTGTTTCTAACATAAGAGCTATCCTGCGCGGTTTAGGCTTACAGGAGGCAATTACTTACAGCTTGGTTGATCGCAGTCTGCTTGCAAAATCTGGAATTAATAAAGATGTGCAGCCAGTTGAAATCTTAAATCCCTTGAGCGAGGAACAGGAGGTTTTACGTTCTACGCTTTTGCCTAGCCTTATCCGTACGCTCGCGTATAATTTGGACCAACAGCAGGAGTATATAAGTATTTTTGAAATAGCTAATGTCTTCTATGACAAAGTTGATTCTGCGCAGCACCCGGATCTGTCGGATGGGCCGGTACGCGCTTCGCGCGCTTCGCGCGCTTCCGCGCAAGAAGAGCTATCTTTAGGCATAGCTTTGTGTGGAGCCAAATCATTCTTGATTAAGCAGGGTTTAATTAAAGATGAAGTTACTATTCTGCACTTAAAGGGGATCCTGGAGAGCCTGTTTAATAAATTCGGAGTTAAGGCTTATGATTTTAGGCCCAAGGAAGATAATCAAATAAATATTGTTGTTGGGCAACAGGAAGTAGGTTTTATGTTAAACTTAAGCGAACAAATACTAGGTTCTTTTGATATCAAGAATAGGCAGGTTATTTTAGCCGAGGTCAACCTGGGAAAGCTATTTAGCCATATAAACCTAGAAAGGACGTTTTTGGGTATTCCTAAGTATCCGGCAATTACCAGAGATATAAGTTTTGTGATTAAAGATGAAGTGTCTGTAAAAGAATTGCTTGCGGCAATAGAGGCCAAGGGTTCATTATTGTTATCCTTGGCCAAGGTTGTAGATTATTACCAGGGTAAACAAATTCCTGATGGATTCAGGGGGCTAACCATATCTTGTATCTATAGGGCGTCCGATCGCACATTAACCGAAGAAGAAGTAGTTCCTCTGCATAATTCCATATGCGCTTTGTTAGAAGAACGTTTTGGTATAAAATTGCGTTAGAAAAAAACACAGCTAAGATTGATTTTGACTATAAATATGTGCTATACTTCTTTTGGAATAAAAAAGCTCTTTTAGATATCCCTGCGGTGCACGTTGGAGATTTTGATAATTATTGAACCAACACTATTTTCAAGGGAGCCACGCTTCTTTAGGCACATGTGTTTAAAGAGAGGCACCCACCTGAAAGCAAACCGGTTCAGACTATCTATCCAACGGCACTTCTGCGGGGATTTTTTATTTGCCGCAGAAAGCGGCACACCGGCTAATCCGTTAAAGCCGGGCGTAAGCCGCAGAAAGCGGCACACCAATATTTCCGATTAGATTGGGTGGGAAGCAATAAGCTGTACACGGCTGATTCTTGAAAACCGGTGTATGTAATAGTGTAGCAGCGGGGTACACAACCGATAACTTACGGAAGCGATAGCGCGTTAACTACACAATGGATCTATTTACCCAAGAAACTTTAAATACCCAGGATAGAAATCTGCCTTTGGCAGTGCGCATGCGGCCAGTCAATCTCGATGAATTATTTGGTCAAACACATATATTGGGTAAGGGAAAATTATTGCGTCGCGCTATTGAGGCTGACCGGATTAGCTCACTTATTCTTTTTGGGCCTCCTGGTTGTGGGAAAACCTCACTCGCTTGGTGTATTGCCCATATTACTAAGGCAAATTATGTGGCGATAAACGCCACTACTTCTAATGTCGAAGAATTAAGAAAGATTATTGCCAGTTCTAAGTTAAGGGTAAGAGAAGGTAAAAAGAAAACCATCCTTTTTATCGATGAGATCCATCGTTTTAACAAAGCTCAACAGGATGTCCTTTTGCCTGATGTCGAAGAAGGCAGCTTAGTATTAATTGGGGCGACAGTGCATAATCCGTATTTTTCGCTTACCTCAGCCCTGCTTTCACGCTCGATTGTTTGTGAATTAAAAGCGCTTCAGATGGCAGATTTATTAAGTATAATAGATCATGCCTTAGGGGATAAAGAGAGAGGGTTGGGTAGCTTTAAAATCAAGGTTGATAAAAAAGCACTTAATTTTTTAGCTAAGAGTTGTGAAGGCGACGCGCGAAGGGCGCTGGCAGCTTTGGAATTGGGAGTTTTAACTACCGTAGCAGAAAAAGACGGCCGGATTAATTTTAACTTAGAAATTGCCCAAGAGTCTATTCAGAAAAAAGCAGTTATCTATGACCGCGATGAAGACGGACATTATGATACTGCCTCGGCATTTATTAAATCCATGCGCGGCTCTGATCCTGATGCCGCGATTTATTGGATGGCTAAGATGCTTTATGCCGGAGAAGATCCGCGTTTTATTGCCCGCAGGGTTTGTATCTTAGCTGCGGAAGATGTGGGTAACGCTGATCCACTGGCATTAGTTTTAGCTAATGCGGCTTTACAAATCTCTGAGTTCGTAGGTATGCCCGAGGCCAGGATTCCTTTGGCTCAAGCGGTAATTTATGTTTCCTGCGCTCCTAAGTCAAATGCCAGTTATTTAGCGATTGAGAGGGCGAGTCAGGATATCAGAGAAAATAAAGTACAAGAGGTTCCGGATCATTTAAAAGACGCTAATTACAGCGGGGCGGAAAAGCTAGGGCATGGCCTAGGGTATAAATATGCTCATGATTATCCTGACCATTTTGTGAAACAGAAATATACGCGTAAAAAAGTGTACTATTATGAGCCTACGGATATAGGACATGAGGCTAAGATTAAAGAGCGCTTGGGAAAATTGCGTAGCAGCAGTAGAGGATAAATTAAAATGATGACGGCAATGCTTATACTGGCGGGTTTAGGCGTAGGAATGGTTGTCTATGCTGTTTTTGGGGTTTTTAGTAAGCCAAGCGAGGAACAACCTAAGAAAAGCGAAAAGAAGCCAGCCTTATCAGATGAACCTATTAAGGAGCAGAAAATACAACGATTGCAAAAACAGGTCTCCGAGTTAGAGAACGAACTAAGCCAGGTCAAGATTACATATGAGAAAGAAAAGTCCGAATTTATAGTAGCCAGAGAAAAAGAAGCTAATTTTTCCGATGAGCTGAAACGCAGGGAAGAATGGGTAACTAAGGCCGAGGCAGAGCTTTCCAAGATAAAACCAGAGAACCTGGATTTAAAGAACAAGTTTATTGCTAAGGAAAATGAACTGCAGGAAGAATTTGCCAAAAATGTAAATTTGTCACGGGAGATCCGTGAAATCAAGGCTTCTTTAGAGGCAAAAGAAGCAGAGGTTAAGCTTAAAGAAGAGCAGGTGCAGATACAAAAACACCAGATTGAAAAACAACTCAAAAGTATCAACGAGTATCAGGCTGTTATTGCTGAATTTAAGCAAAAAGAGAAAATTAGTGAGTGGATTCCTAAGTCAGAGTTTAATAAATTGAACGAAGAATATACTCAATTAGAAAAGGATTTGGAGGCCAGCCAAGAGAAATTAAAGAGTTTTGTTGAAGAGATTGCGCGTCTTCGTCAGGGGGCAAGGGAAAAAGAGCCATCTTTTGAAGAGTCTAGGCAAAAGGATGCTGAAGTTGTCCCGGAGAGAATAGGGAAAACAGAAGAACAGAAGAATGAAGAAGTTCCGCAAAAAGAACCTCTTATAGAAGTCGGACAGAGAGCGGAAGAAGCTTCTATAGAAACTGATCAAAAGGCGCAAGAGGTTTTAAAAGGAGAAATTCCAAAAATAGCTGAGCAAGAAGTAGTAGAATCCCCAAAAGAAGAAGTTCCGGCAGTAGCTGATAAAATAGCAGAACAGGTTCTAAAAGAAGAGATTCCTGCAGTAGCCGAACAAAAGGCAGATGAGCCTAAGGTAAAAACGCAGGCAACTCCGCGCATAAGCTTGGATAAAGTAAGAAATATCGGAATCATGGCGCATATTGATGCCGGTAAAACTACTACTACTGAAAGGATACTTTTTTATACCGGCAGGTCATATAAAATCGGCGAGGTACATGATGGCGCTGCAACAATGGATTGGATGAAACAGGAGCAGGAGCGTGGTATTACGATTACTGCTGCAGCCACAACCTGTTTTTGGAAAGATCACCGAATAAACATTATCGATACTCCCGGTCATGTTGATTTTACGGTTGAGGTAGAGCGTTCTTTGCGTGTTCTCGATGGCGCAGTAGCGGTATTTTGCGCTGTTGGCGGGGTAGAGCCGCAGTCAGAAACAGTATGGAGGCAATCCGATAAATACCATGTTCCTAAAATTGCTTTTATAAATAAAATGGACCGTACCGGGGCAGATTTCTTTAGCGTATTAAACGGGATTGAGAAGGATTTAGGAGCTAATGCTATCCCCCTAGAGATACCTATAGGCAGTGAAGATAAATTCCGTGGCGTGATTGATTTAATTGAGATGAAGGCCTACATTTATGATGAAGAATCTTTGGGTAAAGATTTTACTGTTAGTGAAATTCCAGAAGAATATAAAGAGCAGGCGATAAAATACCGGCATATTCTGGTTGAACGCGCAGTTGGTTTAGACGAGAATCTTATGAAAAAGTTCTTGGAATCAGAGGAATCAATTACTCCAACTGAATTATACCAGGCTATCCGTCAAGGGGCTATCACTAACAAAATGGTCCCGGTTACCTGCGGAGCATCTTTTAAAAACAAAGGAGTGCAGAAATTATTGGATACCATTGTTGCTTTTCTGCCTTCTCCGTTAGATTTACCTCCGGTAGAAGGCGACGATGTCAATGATCTGCAAAAGAAGTTGCTTCGCAAGGCAGATATTAAAGAGCCATTCTGCGGCTTGGCTTTTAAGGTGCAGGCCGACCAACATATGGGCAAACTGGTATACGTGCGGGTATATTCAGGAATTTTATCAACCGGGACATATATCCTTAATTCATTGAAGAATAAAAGAGAGAGAATTGGCCGTATTGTGCAGATGCATGCTAATCAACGGGAAAACATTGATTATGCCTTTGCCGGGGATATTGTGGCTGTGCCGGGGTTAGCTAATACTATAACCGGAGATACGCTTTGTGATGTAGATAATCCAGTTATTTTGGAAGCGATAAAATTTCCTACGCCGGTGATTTCTTTAAGTATTGTGCCTAAGAGCCGGGGCGATCAGGATAAACTGGGCAAGGGCTTGGCCAAGCTTACAGAAGAAGACCCCACTTTTAAAGTAGAAACTGACGAAGAGACCAAAGAGGTGATTCTTACCGGGATGGGCGAGCTGCATTTAGAGATTATCGTGGATAGATTAAAAGAGGAGTTTGGGGTTGAGGCAATCGTAGGCCAGCCAAAGGTTGCTTATCGGGAGACCATTCTGAAACCGGCCAGCGCAGAGAGTAAATACATTAAACAATCCGGCGGCCGCGGCCAATATGGCCACGTAGTTTTAGAGCTTGTCCCTAATAAAGCCGGAGAAGGGTTTGAATTTATTGATAGTATCAAAGGAGGCGCAATCCCGCGCTCATTTATTCCGGCAGTTGAAAAGGGAGTAATTGAAGCCATGCAAAAAGGGGCCTACGGCGGTTATCCGGTTGTGGATGTGAAAGTAGAATTGGTTGATGGTTCATTCCACGAAGTGGATTCATCAGAAATTGCCTTTAGAATGGCTGCCATATTTGGATTTAAAGACGCGTTTATGAAAGGCAACCCGGTGTTTCTTGAGCCCAGCATGAAGTTGGAGGTTTCTACTCCGGAAGAATATGTAAATGGTTGTGTCGGGTATATCTGTTCACGCCGCGGGAAAATCTTAAACATCGACGCCAAGGCCAACCAGAAGATTATTTCAGCCGAGGCCCCCTTGGCAGAGATGTTTGGGTATGCTACTAACTTTCGTTCGCTTTCCAGCGGCCGGGCCAATGCCACTATGGAGTTTGATAAATACACCCAGGTTCCCAGTGAAATCGCCCAGAAAATACTTTTGGAGAGGCAAAAACAAAAAGAAAAAGGAGAATAAGCTATGAAGAAGCTACTTGTGGTTTTATTAACCCTGTGTTTGATTAATTGCTATGGAGGAATTTTGGCTATGGATGAAAAGACTGTAGTTCTAGAGACCAATCAAGGCAATATTGAGATCAAATTAAAAGTTGATCTTGCGCCTAAGGCGTGCGAGAACTTTGTTAAATTAATAGAAAAAGGTTATTATAACGGCTTGATTTTTCACCGTGTAATCAAGGGCTTTATGATTCAGGGTGGGGATCCCACAGGGACCGGAATGGGAGGAGAGTCAATCTGGGGCAGGGTTTTTGAAGATGAAGTTACTCCGGTAGCTAAATTTGACGGCCCGGGAATTTTAGCTATGGCTAATTCCGGACCAAATACAAACGGGAGCCAGTTTTTTATCACCTGCGCCAAGACCCCTTGGTTAAATATGCGGCATACTATCTTTGGCGAGGTTGTTTCCGGTTTAGAGGTAGTGCAAAAAATCGAAAATACACCGGTTAATGCCGAAGATCGGCCGATTACCGAACAAAAAATCATTCGCGCATATATTAAATAAGTCCGACCTTTAAATATTCCCATAAATTGAGCCCCTCGGATTAATTCTGAGGCGAAATACTTTAGCGGTCGTTGTTTGACCGCTAAAGTACAAAAAGGGCCCTAATAAATAGGGTCCTTTTTGGAGGGGATAATCCTCAATGGCTTTCGCTATCGCCGTCCTCCACTTAAGTTAGCAAAAAAGGTAACCCAAGCATGCCACATGCAAAATTGAGCACCCATAAAGATCCAGCGAAATACTTGAGCGGCCATTGTAAATCCTTGTCCTACAGGGCAAGGATTTAGGCCGCGAAAGTATCAAGGGCATTTTAGTATTATATAGAAAGCGCTTTCCCAGAACCCCTGATTTGGCCTTGAAACACCTTACCTATATAGTAAACTTATCTTAATAAGGCCGATGAGCCGATAAAGTAATTAATAATAAACTTAAAATGATGAAACGTAAATTTCCTAAGATAATTTATTTCTTGGTTTGCTTTTTGCTTATCTTTGAGCAATCCGGGTTTGCCCAGGTGGCCGGCCAGCTGGATATCTCTGGGTATTTCTCTGGATTAAGCAACTCTTTATCTCTGGATAGATTCAGGCCTTTGCACTTAAGGTATCTTTCATATGACAACCTCAACAACAGCTTTAATCTTCTTCTAGATAAAGGAGACTCAAAAGACCTAAAAGAAGCAAATCTTAAAGACTCAACTAAAGAGCTTCTAGGCTACTTCTTTACCGGTATCACTCTACCCAACCACAGCTTCTGGGTAAATCTGCGTCCCGACTCACCTAACAATATGATTGATCCTTACCTTGCCCAAACAGATTTAGGTAAGATACTGCTTGAAGCAGACCTGCAATTAAAAAAGGATACTGCTAGTTTTACCTCTCCGCAAACAAGAGAGGGTAAACAATATTGGGATAAACTTTATAGAAAAGCAGGTGAACTCTTTGGTTCCGAAAATATTACTATTCCTACCTTAACCCGGCCCTGGATAGTGCCGAATGAGATAATCATCAGAGAATCAACCGATAATGCATATATCTACAAAGCAACCCTTAAAGTAATGTTGGAGCAGGATTACCTAAAAGACTCAAGCGTCTACAGCTTTACTGATAAAAGGTTAAAACAACTTAACGAATACTCAGCTCAGCTAATCAGAGAAACAATTATTCCTAAGTTAACCAAAGATGTAAACACCGCCAGAAGATACGCGCCTTTAAGGCAAGTTTACTACTCGCTTATTCTTGCGCAGTGGTTTAAACAGAAGTTTTACGGTAAGAGTGGGCTTTACAGCCACCTTATCAACAAAAATAATTTAACCGGGCTTACTTCCAAAGAGCCATGGTCTAAAACCACTTATTTTCAGGCTTACCAGAAATCTTTCAAAGAAGGCGAATACAATATTAAAGAACCAGTCTATACCCTGCAGGGACAAATCATTAGAAGCTATATGAGCGGAGGGATAGCATTAGGCGCAGAAGAGATACTAAGGGCAAGTTCAGTGGTTATTTCCAGTAGAACTGGGATGCCACAAATAAAATATGCTAGTAGCGCTGTTGCTGCTTCAGGAACAATGAATAAACCTTTTGAGTTAGATATTCAAGGGATATCTCCGCTGTTTGAGCAACAGGCAAAACCCGCCTCTTCTCCGGAAAAAAAATTGCAACAGATTTCCGCATCACCCCTCACCCAAGACGAATGGTTAAAAAATATATCGCAACAACTGACGCCTCTTAATGTGGAGCATACTTTGCGCAATATTAGAGGAGTAGAGTATTTTGTAGCCAAAGAACGCTTAAGTGACAGTGACAAAGATGTGCTTCTTACGGCCCTATGGTTACACGATATAACCAAAGACAAGTCTCCAAAAGATTATATTCTCGAGGAAGAAAAAGAAGGCCTAGCAACCACTTTTAGATTATTGGTGCACCATTTAGAAAGTGCGGAGTATGCAGAAAAATTTCTAAGAGAGCGTGGATATGATGAAGGATATGTAACTGAAGTAAAGGAGATTATCCTCCAGCATATGGGGCCATTAAAAGGCACCTTTGCTATAAATAATGAAGAATTTGGTTTTATGGAGTGGGCTCGGAGGATGAACTTAAAAAAGATTGAGGAGACATTACGGGTTTCCGGACTATCTGGGGAGAGAAAAGAAGTCCTAGAAAAATACATTAGTGAGCTTGGGCAAGGCTTTCCTGAGCCCGTATTGAAACTGGCTAAGATAGGAAGAGATATTGATCTGTTGGATTTGATTGCCGCAGGTATCTCTAAGGTAGTTTCTTTGCGGCAGCGCGATCCCGCATTCTGGAGAAAAGATACAAATCAGCCAGAATTGATACGCGAATCCTTTAATTCCGCCCTAGAAAGTGCCAAAAGCGTTGGTTTAGAAGCCTACCGAAATTTATATACAGATAGCGCAAAGCAGATAGCCAAAGAATTGTTGGATCGTCTGGTGAGTTTCCAAACATTTGCTGAATCACATAATATTTTTGGCGGAATAGAAGAAAGGCGTCCTTTGAAAGATGGTTTATCAGTAGAAGAACTAAAGGCGTTAGGGAAACTAAGGGCTGACGAGTTTACCTCGGCATACAATGAATTTATAAGAGATAATAAAATTATCTACGACGACATATTAGCTGGCAGGCAATCTTCTGCCTCCTCGCCGGTAGAGGGCAGAAAAAATTATAATCTTTCGGCATCGGCGTCTCCGGATGATTTTATTGATATAGTTCTTGCTAAAAAAGGAGTATTTGACAGGGAGGTGGTGGATATAGTCCAAAATTATATTGCTAACCCTGAAGATTATCCCGAAGAATCAGGCGTTATCAATATCGGGAGGCTCGATTCTTTGTTAGCAGTTCTTCAACGAAGGGGTTCAGGGCATTCAAGAGCAACGGGTAGCCTAAAAGCATATTTAGAACTAGTTAGAAAGATAAAATTGGAGGAAAATATTGAAATCGTTAGTTATCTATCGCCTTCAGAAATGAAGTTAATCACGCCCGATGATCTCCGGGAATACCTTAATAAAATCAGAAAGATTATTGTACAATTTCCAAGGCGGTTATCTCAGCAGATACGAATACCGATACAGCTGAAGTTTGAGAAATTATCTCCAGGGGTAGCTGGGAATGCGGGCATAGCTACGCAGATAGGCGTTAAAATTGATCCTTACTACCAAGATTTGGAACATGTTATATGGCATGAACTAATTCATAAGTTTTCATTATCAAGCAACAAGGAAGGCAAGCCTATTTTGCCTACGGCTGCTTGGAAGCAAATTGCTAAATCAGCTGGTTTTTATGGTGCGCTTGTTAATGGCAGGATTGTGCCAATTGATGCATTAACAGACGATTATAAAAAATTTAGAGAGATAGGTTATGGGCAATGGGTGTATCAAGAGGGTGCCGGTAATTATATTGTCTATGTAGGGCGCAAAGTTTTTGAACAAATAAAATCAAACCCCATTTTCCAAAAGAACATTAAATTAAGACTATATGACAGTGGTGAATATTGGAAGACTACGCCGTTTGAAGCTGCTGCTGAGGCAGGGGCAGTATATATCAAGGATTCAGACACAGCGCGTTATAAACAGCACGATTCGAGATTCGCCGCTGTTGCCCAGATATTAGGAAATACTCTTTTTGTGGTTAAGTTTGGTATGGATGGCACGGTGCGCAGGTATGAATTTTTTACCTCCGATGGTAAAAAGATAAAAGAAGCAACTGCTCTTAGTGAAGAAGAGGTTGAAAGAATACAAAAGCAATATTCTGATAAGCCAGCCAAGACCTTAAGTGAAGTATTAGAGGAGCTAAAACCTGAAACACGGATAAGAGTGGAGAAGACGGCTATTTTAGAAGGCAAGGAATCGGATGCCCCTGTGGGGACAGCCGAAGAGGGAATTCTAAAATCCGGGATAAAACAAGGCGAGCGACTCATCATTTTAAAAGATAATGGCGAGAAGTTTTATACCAGTAGTTTAGCGGATTTGAAATTAGGCGACGAAGGATTAGAATTTTGGACTAAAACCTCAAGATATAAGGTATATATAGTTTCGCGGGGTATAGCTGAGTCCGTCAGCTCGCCGGTGGATGGAAATAGGTCTCAGCCAAGAGTGGAGCCAAAAGAAGACATAGGAGTTATTTCTTTAAATAATGGTGATAAACTGTCTGTGCGCAAAGGGCAGGAAGAAAATATAGTTTCAATAGCATTTTATAATAAGGATGGCGAACAGATTGGCTTTATTGATATCCTGCTTAGAGAGAGCCTCTTGAATTACATATATATAAATCCGGATTTCCGCAGCGAGAATTATTCCAAGGTAATCTTAGATACCATCTTGGATAAATTACAGGATCAATCTTTTACAGGCAGGCAGTTTACTTTTGTTACCACATATGTGCATAATCCCCTAGTAGTAAATTATTTATTGGAAAAAGGCTTTTTACTTAATCCTTATCCTATGCCAGTCGAGCAGAAATTAATGACTGAAGTTACCTTTCCTAGAAGCAGACAGATTAATAGAAAGATACCTTTATATATAGAGGATGAAACTAGAAGGGATGCTTTAAAGAATACTTTAGGTAACGAGGGTTTTGAGATAGCAGATAAGCCCATTGAAGGAGAAACATATACTGTAATGATAAACGCAAAGTATACGCTTTATCTTACGCAGAAGAGCGGCGCAACGCAAGCGAACAGCGCTTCACCTGTTTATGAAGAAGAACAGAAAACAGGCGGCATCGATTTTCGCGCCCTACCTATCACTAACCATCCGGCGAATCCATTAATTAACCTTAGGGACAGTCCCTTTCGGGGACTGTCCCTGTCTAACATCAATCTGGATGAATCTTGGGGTCAGATTCAGAATATGCTTAAAGCCGAAATCATTCCTTCTAGTGAAAGAATTAAAGAATACTTACAGGCTTGTTGTGAAAAAGAAGATATGAGTCAAGAGACAGATAAGGTTTTGGCTTGCATTGCCGACATCCTCAGGCTTCAAGAGGAACGGGTGGTCAATACAGATTTATCTTTAAAGGAAATGTTGACGCTATTAGAATCAGATAAACCGGCTAATGAAATGCAGCTTGTGTTAGCAAAAATTACAGTACAAGCGAAGGAGCCAAAGGTAATAGAACAATAAATTTAGGGACAGTCCCCTTCGGGGACAGTCCCTGTAGTTTAAAAGGGGCGTCCTCACCTTCCAAAAGCTCATCGGCTTTGAAAGGTTCCCTAAACGAACGCCCCTTTTCTTTCCTCCTGTTTCCTATCAATATTTGTCTTGCAATAAACTCGCCAAGGGATAAAATGGTATACACAAAAATTATCCCGATGAATAAAAGAATAGATTATAAAAATGAATTAAATCCTGCGCAGTTAGAGGCCGTTGAATCAATTAACGGGCCGTATTTGGTGATTGCCGGAGCAGGAAGCGGTAAAACGCGCGTCTTGGTGCACCGGGTGGCTTATTTGGTTGAACAAGGGGTCAGGCCGGATCAGATTTTATTGCTTACCTTTACGCGTAGGGCAGCAGAAGAGATGTTGCGCCGGGCCAGCCTGCTTTTGGATGAGCGCTGCAAGAAGATTTCCGGAGGCACCTTTCATTCTTTTGCCAACATGATCTTAAGAAAATACGCCAAACTTTTGGAGATCAGCAATAATTTTACTATTCTTGATCAGGCAGATGCAGAAGATGCTATAAATTTAGTGCGCGCACAGTTAGGTTATCATAAATCCGAGAAACGCTTCCCGCGCAAACACGCTATTTTAGAGGTTATTTCTAAAAGCGTGAATAAATCCGAGGATATTGCGGATGTGCTTTATGATGAATATCCCCAGTTTATGGAATTTACCGAGGAGATTAAAAAGATTCGCCAAGAGTACAATAAATACAAGCGTCAAAAATCACTTTTGGATTATGACGATTTGTTAGTTTTTCTAAAGAACCTGCTGAGTAAACACGAAGATGTGCGCGCAAGCCTTTCTGCCAAATATAAATACATTATGGTTGACGAATATCAGGATACCAACAAACTCCAGGCGCATATTGTCTGTCTTTTGGCAGCAGACCACGCTAATATCATGGTGGTGGGGGATGATGCCCAGAGTATTTATTCTTTCCGGGGAGCAAATTTTAAGAACATTATTGATTTCCCAAAGATTTTTAAAAACACCAAAATTATCACTTTGGAGGAAAATTACCGTTCTACGCAACCGATCTTAAACTTGACCAACGCCGTAATCAGTCAGGCTAAAGAAAAATTCGAAAAACACCTTTATACCAAAAAGAAAGAAGGCAATATCCCGGTGTTTTTGGATTGTGCGGATGAAAATTCGCAATCGTGCTATGTCGCGGATAAAATCCTGGAATTAAGAGAAGAAGGGATTGCCTTAAAAGACATGGCTGTACTTTTTCGTTCAGGCTGGCATTCTAATGATTTAGAGATTGAGCTGGCCAGCCGCAATATCCTTTTTGCAAAATATGGTGGCCAGAAGTTTGTGGAGGCTGCTCACATAAAAGAT
>JAHJCJ010000046.1 GCA_018812825.1 Candidatus Omnitrophota bacterium | reverse complement strand
CGATCAAGAAATGCCTCAAGCGAACCTAAGGTTACAAAGCCGGCTAAACTATTCCTTAAAGTCTTTCTTCTCTGGTTAAAAGCACTGCGTATTAATTTAAAGAATATTTCTTCGCTTCTAACTTCAACTGGCGGTTTCTGCCTGAACTTTAGGCTTAAAAAACACGAATCAACTTTCGGCATAGGTTTAAAACTTCCTTTTTTTATTTCAAAAATGATTTTGGTTTGCGCGTAATACTGCACAAAACAACTGAAAGCTCCATATTCTTTTGAACCGGCAACAGCATTAATTCTGCGCCCAAATTCTTTTTGCACAGTCATAAAAACTGTATCAATATTATCTCGGTATTGAATAAGATGCCCGATAATCGGGCTAGTAATGTAATAAGGAATATTGCCAATAACTTTTATTTTCTGCTTCACTAGATTCTTTTGCAAGAATTTGTTAATATCAAATTCCAGTATATTCCCCTTTAGAACCTGGCAATTGGCATAGCCGCTTAATTTTTGCTCAAGGAGCGGAAAGAGGCGCCAGTCAACTTCTAAAGCATAGACTCTCTTTGCAGTTATTGCCAATTGTTCCGTTAGATCACCCATCCCAGCGCCAATCTCTAAAATAATGTCTTCCTTAGATAGGCCGCAAGCAGAAGTTATTTTCTTTTGGATATTCTTATCAATAAGAAAGTTTTGGCCTAGTTTCTTTTTCGGCTTAATGTACATTTTATAGCAAGCTTTACAGCTGCAATAAGAGAATTGGGATTAGCTAGGGTGGGTTTATTGGCTAACTCAAAAGCAGTGCCATGTAAAGGCGAAGTCCGCACAAAAGGCAGGCCAAGAGTAAAGTTTATACCGCTGTCAAAATCTGTCAATTTTAAAGGGATAAGCGCTTGATCGTGATATAAAGCGATTACGCAATCAAAATCACCTTTAGCCGCCCTTGATATTGCTACATCCGAAGAAAGCGGCCCCGCTATAGTTGCTCCCCGGCACTTCTTTCTTAAGGCTGCGATTGCCGGTTTAATTACCTGCAGCTCTTCTACCCCAATTACTCCATTATCAGAAGCATGAGGGTTAACTCCACAAACAACAACCCTAGGATTACGAATTAAGAATAGGCGCTTCAAGCCTTTAATAGTGTTTAAAATATTGCTCTCCAAGGCATTGCGGGTAATCTTCCGGCAAACATTTTTAAGCGGTATATGCCTAGTAACCAGGCTAAATTTGAATCTGTCATTAGCGAGCATCATTATGAGATCTTTGCGATTAAATTTATCCGCCAGGTATTCTGTGTGTCCGGAAAATTTAGATCCTGCCAACTTAATTGCTTCTTTTGAAATCGGACAGGTAACTAAACAATCAATTTTCTTTTTTTTGAGCAGCTCCACGGCTGCATCAAGATACTCCAAAGAGGCTTTGCCGTTTCCCGCACTTATCCTGCCAAAAACAAAATATTTTCTCTTTACGTTATTTAAATCTACTAACTCCGTAGGTAAAGATTTTATACCTCTGTCTAAAAAACTGCCTCGGAGGATTTTGCTAAATGAAAAATTCCGGGGCTTAATTTTTAGGGCCTTGGCTGCCTTAGCCAATACAAAGCTGTCGCCGATAACTGTAAAATGAGCTTTACCTTTCAGCATTTTAAGCGCTTTTAAGGTAATCGCTGGCCCAATACCTGCGGGATCTCCTATTGTAAGACCGACCCTAATTGTCGAGGATTTTAATGTAGGATTCTTTCTTAAGCCCATCTAACCACTTCGTTAGTTCTTCCTGCACCTTTTTATCAAATAAATATACCTGGATCTGCTCCTGAGCTTGGGCGAGGCTTAACTGCTGGCTCCCCAGTATATCATTTAATCTAAATATATAATATTGCCCACCGATCTCTACCGGGTCAGATACCTCAGTTATGCCTAACCTAAATACTACCTCTTCGATTTCCCTGCGCAAATCTTGCCCCTGATAGGCAGAAAGCTTATCAACTGTAAAAGTATATCTGCCAGCCAAATCTTCCAACTTATCTCCCAGACGTAAATAGTAACTCATGGATTTTGCAGCACCTTCATCTTGCAAAACAATAACCGTAAGCAGCCGTTCCTCCGATTTTAAAAACTTGCGCTTATTCTGATTATAAAAATCAGTAATCTCCTCAGGCCGAACCATTATCTTACTGCGCACCTTATGCTCAACGATACTAAACGTAAGCATCTGTTCGCGGATTTTATTTTCTAAATCAGCCTGCACCAACCCTTGCTTAGCCAAATCCCGCTCAAAATCAGATTCTAATGCATAACGTTTCTTGATTTCATTAATTTTTGCTTTTATCCTAGTTGGCTCAATGCTTATCTTTTCATTTTTTGCCTGCTGAAGCATGATCTTGTCCTCAATTAAACGCTGCAACAAATCCTGCTTGACAGAATTTACCTTCTCCTCCAGGTCCTTCCCGCTTAATTCGCGGGAATACTGCATACGTATGAAATTTAGAAAATCATAAAGGTCCTTTTGTGTGATAATTTCATTATTTACCACTGCAATCATCTTATCCTGCGAGTAAAGATGGCAAACAGGACAAAGGGATAAAAGTACCAGTATGGCAAAACTAATTATGCGCCTCATTAAAAACCCCTGCTTTCTTAAAATTGACGATTGCTTCTTTTAATAGACGGCAATAAAGGTCAAACCCCACGGCTACGATAAAACCATGTTGCTCCTGCCCCAGAAGATTTCCTGCGCCGCGAATCTCAAGGTCCTCCATAGCAATATTAAAACCTGAACCCAAATCACTATACTCTTCTATTGCATGCAGTCTTTTTCTTGCAACCGCATCTAAAACCGCGTAACGATTGTGACCAACCATAAAATAAGCGTATGCCGAACGGTTAAACCTGCCCACCCTTCCACGCAACTGATGTAAATCCGCTAACCCAAAACTATGCGCATTATTTACAATAATAGTATTGGCATTCGGAATATCAATTCCAGATTCAATAATCATCGTAGAAACTAAAACATCAATATTGCCATTTACAAAATCCGACATCACCCGCTCTAATTGCTTAGCCGGCATCCGGCCATGCGCTATGGCTATACGCGCATTATTACCTAAGCTCTTGGCAACTTTATCCCTAACCTTATCCAAATCAAGGATGCGGTTATGTAAAAAAAATACTTGGCCGTGCCGATCAAGTTCGCGCTTAATTGCCTGAACTATCAAATCTACATCATATTCTACCACAACCGTCTTAATAGGCAACCTATTTTGAGGAGGAGTATTGATTGCGGAAAAATCCTTTACCCCCATAAGACTCATATATAAAGTACGCGGTATTGGCGTAGCAGTTAAAACCAGGACATCTATACTGGTCTTAATTTTCTTTAACTGCTCTTTGGCCTTAACTCCAAAACGCTGCTCCTCATCAACAACAACCAAACCTAAATTCTTAAAACTAACATCAGCCGAGAGCAACCTGTGTGTACCAATAACAATATCCACGCTACCAAAACGTAAGCCCTTAATAATTTCATTTTGCTCTGCGGTAGTCCTGAAGCGAGAAAGCATCTCCACCTTCAGCGGAAAATTCTTTAAACGCATAATAAAATTCTTATAATGCTGTTCAGCTAAAATAGTAGTTGGCACAAGATAAGCAACCTGTTTATTGTCCATCACTGCCTTAAAAGCTGCGCGCATAGCCACCTCAGTCTTGCCATACCCTACATCACCGCAAAGCAGCCTGTCCATGGGTTTAGCCGATTCCATGTCCCGTTTAACCTCAGACGTTGCCTTAATCTGGTCCGGAGTCTCCTGATACGGAAAGGTTTTTTCAAAATCAGCCTGCCAATCCGTATCCGCGGAGAACTTAAATCCTTCGCCAGCCAGACGCATCGCCTGTAAACCTAACAATTCCCAGGCTAATTTCGCAATTCCTTTTCGTGTACGCTCCTTAACCCTCTGCCACTCCTTATTCCCCAAACGGTAAAGCTTTGGCCTGCGTGTATGAAAAGCAATATACTTCTGCACCAAATGCATGGAATCAACCGGAACAAAAAGTTTTTCATTACGGTCATACTCAATCACCAGGTGATCCTTAGAAGCTCCCCCCACCTGAACCTTTTGCATGCCTAAGAATTTACCTATGCCATGCTGATTATGTACAACAAAATCACCCACATCCAGGTCTACAAAGTTCTTTAAGGGAAATTCTTCACTAAATACAGAAGTTCTGGTACTCGAAGATTTATAGGGAAGGATAATAACGATGCTGTGCTGCCAAAGCGGCTGGCCACTTTCAGGGTTAAACGTTTTGATAGAGATTATTTTTTCATTATCCAGCTCAATACGAATGGGTAACTCAAAAGAAAGCGGGAAAATATCCACAATGCCGCCACGAAGGCTAAAATCGCCTTCACCCGAAACCTGCTCACGCCTCTTATAACTAAAATCAATTAAACCTTTGGTAAGAGTTTCCAAATCAATATTTTGCTTAAAATATAGTTTAAAAGATTTAAACATAGTGCGTAGGTAGCTTAAAAAATGGGGGCGAAAAGAGGGGCGCTTCTATTCACTTCCTCGCTTATTTAGCTCCCCTGCGGCTCCAGGCAAGCACTAAAGGAGAGGCGATAAAAACCGTAGAATATGTTCCGGCAATAAAACCTACAAATAAAGCAAAAGCAAAATTACTTAAAACCTCTCCGCCGTAAAGCAAGAATGCGACTACTACTAAAAGCGTCACCCCGGAAGTAAGTAGGGTCCGGCCAAGAGTCTGATTCACGCTTAAATTAATCAGCTCTTTCAAAGAAAGCTTGCGATAAAGACGAGTATTCTCGCGCACTCGGTCATAAATAACAATAGTATCATTAATAGAATAACCTGCGATAGTCAAAAAAGCAGTAACGCTTAGAAGGTCTATCTGCCGATTAGTAATTACTAAAAACCCCATAGAAACCAAAACGTCATGCAAAAGGGCAATTACGCCTGCGATGGCAAAATTAATATGTTTGAACCTGAAACTTACATAAACCAAAATACCCACTAAAGACCAGAACAATGCAAGGATAGCTTTATTTTTAAGATTTTTTCCTGCCACCGGCCCCACCCGTTCAATCTTTAAAATCTGGATATCCTCATTAGGAAAAACCTCTTTTAATTTATTAGTCAAAATCTGATTTTTATCTTCAGAGGTCCTAATTAAAACCACCTTTGGATTATCCTTAAACTGCTGAATAGTAGCATCCGCCAAATTTATATCTTTGAGCACCTCTCTAACTTTATCTATAGAAGGAACGCTCTTAAAACTATATTCTTGTAGCTGTCCACCCGTAAAATCAATACCATATACCGCCGGCCCTTTTTTAAAATATGAAAAAATCCCCACTGCAATTACAATAACAGACAGCGCATAAAATATTTTCCTTTTGCCGATAAAATCCAGCTTAGTTTCTCCAATAAACTTCAACATCGGCAGACCCTTAATCCAACCTAAATTTAATAATATCTCAAAAATAACCCTGGTAAGTACTATAGCGGTAAACATACTCGCCAATAAACCAATGGTCAAAGTAACTGCGAAACCGCGAATCGGGCCTGTGCCAAACTGAAACAACAGGAATGCCGCAATTAAAGTAGTAAGGTTAGAATCAAATATGGCGCTAAAAGCGCGCGAATAGCCATTGCTTATGGCAGTGCGCAGATTTCTACCCAGAGTCAACTCTTCTCTAATGCGCTCATTAATTAAAACATTAGCATCTACTGCCATGCCCAGAGATAATGCAATACCGGCAATGCCGGGCAAGGTCAAAGTTGCCGAGACTCCCGGGAAAAACACCGGCAATAAACCTAAGCCTCCAAGAATTATTATAAGGTTCAATAAGAGTGCGATATCGCTTATAAGCCCGGCAAGGAAATAGTAGCCTAACATGAAAATAAAAACCAATACGCAACCGACCAAGCAAGCCTTAACCCCTTTATTTATGGAATCCTGGCCCAATAGGGGGCCAACGGTCCTTTCCTCTTCAATATGCATAGGAGCAGGCAAGGCGCCTACTCTTAAAATTAACGCCAGATCTTGCGCTACTTGCGCATCAAACCTCCCGGTAATTACGGCCTCACCTGAGGGGATTGCCTCTCTTATCCGCGGGGCTGACTGCACTTTTCCATCCAAAACTATTGCCAGACGCCGACCCACATTAGCCGCAGTTATTTCGGAAAACTTCTTAGCGCCTGCAGCATTAAATTGCAAAGAAACAATCGGTTCATTAAATTGGCTTTGATCAAAACGCACTTCTGCATTTGTCAATGCATCCCCTACTAATACTGCTTTCTTCTCAAGTAGCAGCGGTTCATTCTCATCTAGGGTATATTTTAATTCATACCCGTCCGGAACTGTCCCTGCAAGGGCATCTTTAAGCTTAGCTGAATCATCAGAAACAATTTTAAACTCAAGCATCGCGGTCTTGCCGATGATATCAATAGCACGCTCGCGATCAGTAACTCCAGGTAACTGCACAACGATCTCATCTTCGCCCTGCTTTTGAATGGAAGTTTCCCTGACCCCAAACTCATCTATACGATTACGGATTACTTCTACTGCCCGGTCGCAGGCATCAAGTTTGGCTTGCCCTTCAAGGTGGCTGGTATCAACCTTAAGTAAAAGGTGCATCCCACCTTTTAAATCAAGCCCCAGATTAATACGTTTATCCAAAGGGAAGGCATAATATGAAAACAACCCCACAACCCCCAGAATAAACAATATTTTATAGATCAGTTTTCTTTCCATTATTTAAAACTCCTGTTTTTAAACCTGCTTAAGGTTTTTTAATATAGGCAACGCTGTTTTTTTCAATCTCTATTTTCACGTTCTCGTCAATACGTAAGATTAAAGTCTTCTCTTTTACATTGACCACTGTGCCATGTATCCCGCTTAAAGTGACAATTTCATCATTTTTATTGATACCAACAATCATCTTTTGATGCTCTTTTTCTTTTTGTTTTTGCGGGCGGATAAGCAAAAAGTAAAAAATAACGAAAATCAAAATTAACGGAAAAAGCTGAATTAACGGATTAGCTGCACTTTGCTGTGGCATATTAGACTCCTTTATTTATCTTTCTTCAATAAACTTTTTACGGTAGCCGATAACTGCGCGCCGTTTTTTTCCCAAGTTGCAATACGCTCTTTTTTAAGCACTGCCACCCCAGTAGTAGGCTTATAATAACCCAACTCTTCAATTATTCGGCTATCCCGGCCTTTACGTTCATCAAAAACAGAAACGCGAAAATGCGGTTTTCCTTTAGGGTTTTTACCGATCCTTCTCAAACGAATATGTACTGCCATCTACTTACTCCTTTCTTAATGAGCGCTTAACTTACGAATATGAAGTATGAGTAAGTTAATGCGCGAATTAACCTCGGATTGCCTCCATCATAGCTTTGGCTTTATTCACTGATTCCTGGTATTCTTTTTTCGGCACAGAGTCAGCGACAATCCCGGCGCCTGCCTGCACATAAGCAAAACCATCCTTAAGTAATATTGTGCGTATGGCAATACAAGTATCCATGTTATGTGAAAAACTAAAATAGCCTACTGAGCCGGCATACAAAGCGCGCTTCAAATTCTCCAGTTCATCAATAATTTCCATTGCCCGTATCTTTGGGCTTCCTGAGACTGTGCCTGCCGGAAAAGCGGCTTTTAACACATCATAGATATCAAATCTTTTTTTGTCAAGTACCGCGCTTACTCCGCTGACCAAATGCATTACATGAGAATATTTCTCTACGCGCATAAAATCATCAACTTTCACTTTACCCAGCTTGCTTATGCGGCCTAAATCATTCCTGCCTAAATCTACTAACATTAAATGTTCTGCCTTTTCCTTTTCATCAGCTAAAAGCTCTTTTTCCAAGCACATATCCTCTTGATTACTCCTGCCGCGCCGACGAGTTCCGGCAATAGGCCGGCTCTGCACCAAACCATTCTCACAACGCACGAGCATCTCCGGGCTTGAACCTACAATAGAAAAATTCTTCAACTTCAAATAATACATATACGGAGAAGGATTGAGGCTACGCAGAGCACGATAAATTTCAAAATGGTCTTTTTGCGTCTTAACCTTAAATCTCTGCGATAAAACCACCTGGATAATATCACCCTTCTTTATATACTCCTTGGCCTTCTTAACCATACTCATAAATTCTGGCCTCCTAAGATTACTGCTGATGGATAACCTGCCAGTACACTTCACAGACTTAGCCTGAATAACGAACCCGTTAAAATCATTGTGAATTAACTCAATCTTCTTGATTGCCTGTTGATAAAGCTGTTTTTTCTTTAAAACGCCCGCTTGTTTCGGAAGGATAACGTTACTTACAATCTTTAAGGTGTGATTAAGCCGGTCAAAAATTAAAATTGTATCCGTTAAAATAAAAAGCGTATCGGGAATTCTTAAAACATCCTTATTTTTATCCGGAATCTTTTCAAAAAACCTCACTGTATCGTATCCCATATAGCCCACCAGGCCGCCGTAAAAACGCGGCAGGCCAGCTAACTCTACGCTGCGGAAATCCCGCATAATATTCTTTATCTCATCCAAAGGCGTTTCTTTAGTAATAAAACTTTTCCTTTTATTCTTGCCGACATCAATAATTTCAATTTGCCTGCCTTTGCTTTTAAAAATCAAACTGGGATTAGTCCCCAAAAATGAATACCGCGCAATCTTCTCCTGCCCCTCCACTGATTCCAGAAGAAAAGAATAATCCCCTTGTTTAATTTTCAAAAAAGCAGAAACCGGAGTATCCAGGTCTGCGTTGATCTCATTATAAACCGGGATTACGTTTCCTTTCTTGCTTAACCTTAAAAATTCTTTTAAATTTGGCGTATACATGATGAAAAATACTCTCCTGGTGCTATGTTATTCTCCTATAAAAACAACTTCTATTCCCTGTGTGACAGGCTGCTCCCACCTGCCGTACCTTGATTAAAAGCGCATCCATATCGCAATCGTAGGAGATAGATTTAACAAATTGGAAATGCCCGCTGGTTAAACCTTTGACCCAATATTCTTTTCTTGAACGCGACCAAAAACAAGTCTTACCTGATTTTAAAGTACGGCGCAGCGACTCCTGATTCATATAACCCACCATCAAAACCTGGTTATTCTTATAATCCTGGATTATCGCCGGTATCAGCTTATTCTTGTCAAACTTTAAAGTTCCTAATTTAAATTTTATCTTTTTCATAATCTTACACTTATCCCTCTTTGGCTTAGATATTCCTTTACTTGTTTTACGGAAAACTTGTTATAATGAAAAAGCGAAGCGGCCAAAGCAGCATCCGCTCCTGCTTGGGTAAAAACATTATAGAAATCTTCGAGTTTCCCTGCGCCCCCCGAAGCAATTACCGGAATATTTACCTTGGCCGTAATTGCCTTAGTCAACTTCAAGTCATAACCGTCTTTAGTCCCATCATAATCCATACTGGTTAAAAGTATTTCGCCTGCCCCAAGCCTGGCAGCTTTTTCCGCCCATATCAAAGCATCAATACCTGTAGGAGTCCTGCCGCCGTTAATAAAAACCTCCCAGAAATCCCCTTGTTTCTTTGCGTCAATAGCTACCACAATACACTGGCTGCCGAATCTTTTTGCCGCACTGCTAATTAACTCCGGAAACTTCACCGCCTGAGTATTAAGAGAAACCTTTTCCGCTCCGGCATTTAGAATATTACGAATATCCTCAATCTCGCTTATCCCTCCGCCAACCGTAAACGGCATAAAGATATTCTGGGCTATCTTTTCAACCAAAGCCACTAGAGTTTTTCTATTTTCAATGCTGGCAGTAATATCCAGAAAAACCAGTTCATCTGCGCCCTGGGCATCATATGCCTTAGCCACACTAACCGGGTCTCCGGCATCGCGCAACCCTAAGAATTTTACGCCCTTTACTACGCGGCCGTCTTTAATATCCAAACAAGGAATAATTCGTTTGCTCAGCACTTAATTTTACTTGACCCTTTTTTGAAGATACTCTTTTAAGGCTGCCCAGGTCTTTTTGCCTACTTTACCGTCCACTGAAAGATTATTTGCTTTCTGAAAATCCCTTATTGCCTGACGGCTCTGCCTGCCAAGTTTACCATCAATAACCCCTTGATAATAGCCGGCATTCTTTAAAGCCGCTTGAATCTGTCTTGCACTCGGCCGATCTTTGAGCTCTCCAGCTTTATCCAAACTCCCTAAAGACATTTCACTACTTTTGTCTAAAATTTGTTCACTATCCACCTCTTCAACTTTGGCGGATCTCTCTGTTTCAAGCGCGGAAATCTGGTTTCTCAAACCTTGGATTTCCAAATCTTTATTCCTGCGGGTTGTGGAGCATCCGCTTAAAGAAACAACAAAAACCAATATCAACCCCAACAATAATACTCTTTTTTCCATACCCCCTCCTTAACTTAACTTTAAGGCCTCAACTAAGGTAAATTTACCTTCATACAAAGCCTTACCGATAATCACCCCCGACAAGCCTTTTTTCTGCAAACACTTAAGCTTAAGCAAATCTTTCAAGCTCGCTACGCCTCCAGAAGCAATAACATCTAACCCGGTTTTACGAATCAACTCTTTAATTCCTAAAATATTCGGACCAACCAAAGCGCCATCCTTGGAAATATCCGTATAGATCAGCTGTTTGAACCCAACTTCCTTTAACTCCTTAGCAAAATCTAATATCGTTTTAGAAACTGTTTTATTCCACCCCTGCGTCAAAACCTTTTTACCCCTGGCATCAATACTCACAATAATATTTTCACCAAATTTCTTACATGCCTTTTTCAAAAATTGCGCATCATTAACTGCCCGCGTACCCAAAACAACCCTTTGCACTCCTAAGTTAAGCAGTTCGGATATTGTTTCCATGCTTCTTACCCCGCCGCCAAATTCAAGCGGCACACACACTTGAGTTATAATTTTTTTTAAAACCTCTAGATTTTTAGGTACGCCACTTGAGGCCCCATCTAAATCCACAATATGCAGAAATTTCGCGCCCTGCCTGACCCAATATTTAGCCACTTTAACCGGGTCGTTAGAATAAACCTTCTCCTGGTCAAACTTCCCCTGAAAAAGCCTAACTACTTTACCATTTCTTAAATCTATCGCCGGTATGATTAACATAACTCTACAAAGTTTTTGATTATCTTCAACCCTACTTTCTGGCTTTTCTCCGGATGAAATTGCACCCCGTAAATATTATCCTTGGCCAAAACACAGGCAAATTTTACGCCATAGTCGCTTGTTGCCGCGATAATATCCTTCTCAACAGGCTCAGGATAATAAGAGTGGCAAAAATAAACCTGCTCCTTTACACTAATTCCGCTTAACAAAGGACAGTTAGCCAAAATATCCTCCAGATTATTCCACCCCATATGCGGAACTTTTTGGCCAGATTTAACGCTAAATTTAGATACTTGGCCTTTTAATAACCCTAAACCTTCTTTATTCTTCGCCTCCTGGCTCGTCTCAAACAAAAGCTGCAAGCCTAAACAAATTCCCAAAAACGGCTTTTTGTTTTTAATCTGTTCTCTAATGGCAAAAATTAACCCCAGCTTCTCTAGCTCCGTAACTGCATCATCAAAAGCACCAACTCCCGGCAAGACTATCTTCTCGCAAGAATTTAGCTGGCTTTTTTTATTGGTTACTATTGGCTTGGCCCCGCAAAGTTCAATTGCCTTAGACACGCTATGAATATTGCCCATACCATAGTCAATGATCGCGATCTTCATTAGTCAATAACACCTTTGGTTGAAGGAATGCCTTTCCTGCGCGGGTCAATCTGGGTGGCTTGATCCAAAGCAATGCCCAAGCCTTTAAAAACAGGCTCTAAAGTAGTATGCAAATCCGGACTTATTGGATCGATCCTTATATTAAGATTCATTCCTAGGTGTTTAGCTAGTGCCTCAAAAAAGTGATTAGCATAAGTTAGGTCATATTCTTTTTGCTTCCCGAGACTGCAATTAATCAATTCAGAGAATCCTTCCTGTTTACTATCACAATCTAAATGGAAATTACCTCTGCCGCTTATATCAACCGCAACGGTAGCGGTTACTTCTTCCATCGGCACTGATGCTGAACCAATACGGTTAATCCCCTGTTTATCTCCTAAGGCCTCTTTAAACGCCTGGCCCAAAACTATGCCGATATCCTCATTTGTATGATGAATATCTATATTAAAATCACTGCTCTTAACAATTACCTCTAAATCAAAATGCCCCCAGTAAGCGAACAAGTCAAGCATATGATCAAGCAAGCCGATACCAGTCTTGATTTTTCTTTCTTCTGTGCCATCGATATTTAATTTAACAGAAATTTCAGTCTCATTCGTTTTTCTTTTGACTTCTGCAATTCTTTTTCTCATTTTCGCCTTTCCCCCAAAGCATCTAGCTATTCAGTACTTATCTTGTCGTGGGACAGATTCCTTACTAGGGACTGTCCCTAGTAGTCCCTACTGGCAAAGCTTGCGGAGTTATTCAAACCTGGCCTTCACCGATTCCACGTGCTTTTGCAGGCCTTCAATCCCAGCGATTTTCTCTAGTGGCTCGCGCATTTTCTCCAACGCCTTCTTAGAATAGCTGATCACATGACAGCTCTTCACAAAATCATACACACCTAAACCGGAAAAGAACCTGGCTGTGCCGCTTGTTGGCAAAACATGGCTTGGCCCGGCGACATAATCTCCCACGGCAGTAGGACTATAAAACCCTAAGAATATTGCCCCAGCATTCTTTATATTCTTAGCTAAACCTTTAGGATTCTGCACCAGAATTTCTAAGTGCTCTGGAGCGATCTTATTGGCAATCTCGCAGGCCTGTTTCAAGTTCTTGGTCAAAATAATATACCCATTATCTCCGTCTAATTGTAATTTTACTTCTTTGGCCAACGCCTTGGAATTAGTAATTAATATTGCCAAACCTTTTGCGTGTTCGGCTTGAGCCCGCAGGTCAGCAACAATAAATTTCGGATCACTAAAACGGTTAGCAATAATCACTAACTCCGTGGGCCCGGCAATCATATCTATATCCACCAAACCAAAAACCTGCCGCTTTGCCTCGCTTACATAAATATTACCCGGGCCAACAATCTTATCTACTCTAGGAACAATCTTAGTTCCATAAGCCAAAGCTGCTATTGCCTGTGCTCCGCCAACGCGATAAATCTCATCAACCTTTAACAGGTCGGCAATTACTAAAATGTGCGGATTAATATAACCGTTTTTATCCGGCGGGCTGACCAAAACAATCTTTTTTACTCCTGCCAACTTTGCCGGCAAAACCGTCATATAAACAGTTGAAACTAGCGGCGCTGTTCCAGCAGGAATATAAATACCTACTTTTTCTAAAGGTGTATAATTTTCACCCAACACTGCCCCTTCAATCCCTTTTATTCTCCAGGATTTACGCAGTTGTTTACGGTAAAAACGATTTACGTTTTCTATAATTACTTTAAGCGAACTGACAAAATTCGGGCTGATATTCGCATAGGCCCCGCTGATTTCAATCTCCGAGACCTTTAATTGTCTCGGCAATAATTTTACCCCATCAAACTTCTTGGTATACTTAATCAGCGCTTCATCCCCAAAAAGGCGTACATCATCAATGATCTTTCTCACCTTTTCCTCAATACGGATTTGACGCGTTAAACCACGATTATAAATCTTCTCTAATTTTTTACTGGCTGCTTTTATAATCTTCATTTATTTTATCGTTTCCCTACCCACTATCTAGCCTCTACAGATAATTCTTAATTATATCCTTTATTTTATCAAATGCCAATGTAAAGTTTTCAGGTTTCGTTCCACCGGCCTGAGCAAAATCCTGCCTGCCTCCGCCTGAACCTCCGATAAGCGAAGCAACCTGACGGATCAATACCCCCGCATCCAAACCTTTAGATAATAAATCTTGTGTAACTGCAATAACTAAATACGCTTTTCTTTGCTCATTATCCTGCGAACCTAAAACAATCACCCCTCGCCTTAACTGCTCTTTTATCTTATCTGCCAAAAGGCGCAAGGCTTGCATATCTAAACCATCTTCCAGCGAAGAAACCAGGTTTATGTTGCCTATCGTTACCGCCTTATCTATAAGCCCCGGCACAACATCCTGCAAACTATTATTTATCTCTGCGCTGCGCTTCTTCTCCTGCTGCTTTAGCTCCTTTAACCTATCCTTTTTCATAGACTCTTCAGCAGCCTTTTGCTCTTCATCTTTAATAAACTGCTCTGCAAAACTAGCAGTCACCCCCTCAATCCTTCTTATGCCACTGGCTACTGAACCCTCGCTCACTATCTTTATCAGGCCAATCTTACTGATATTATCAAGATGTGTTCCCCCACACAGCTCTTTTGAAATCTCTCCAATAGCAACCACGCGTACATTCTCCCCATACTTCTCCTCAAAAAAAGCTAATGCCCCAGCCTTTTTTGCCTCTTTAAAAGCCATCTCTTTACAGCTTACATTCTGCTTCTCGGCAATACATTTATTCGCTACCTGCTCAACCCTTAAGATCTCCTCCTCGGATAATCCTTTAAAATGTGTAAAATCAAAACGAAACCTATCTTCTGCAACCAATGATCCCTGCTGCTGCACATGATTTCCTAGAACCTGCCGCAGAGCTGCCTGCAATATATGCGTAGCTGTGTGGTTTCTGGCAATCTTTAATCTCCGCTCAACATTAATCTCGGCAACTACCTTCTCCCCTTTTTTAAAGCTGCCGGAATTAATCTTGCCGATATGTAAAATCACATTATCAATCTTCTGTGTGTTTAAAACCTCAAAAACATTTTTTCTGTTTATCAGTTTTCCAGTATCTCCAACCTGACCACCGGATTCCGCATAAAATGGAGTCTGGTCTAAAACAATCTGCAAACTATCTCCTGCTAAAATTTCACTTGCTTCTTTTCCGTCTTTTAAAATGGCCAGGATATTGGCCTGGCAAGAGCTCTCTTTATAACCCACAAATTTTGTCTCAGCTATTTTTAAACCTAATCCTTTAGCATCAAACACATCGCCCTTCATAGAACTCTGTGATTTAGAACGAGCTTTCTGTTGCCCTAATTCTCTATTAAATACATCTATTGAATAATCAATTTTATGTTCTTTTAACCAATCTAAAATTAATTCCAGAGGAATGCCGCATGTATCGTAAAGATAAAAAACTGTTTTACCTGCTCCTTCTGGATCTGGTTTATTAATAAATCCACTGAACTTATCATTTAATAAACCATCACTTGTAGCAAGAGTTTTAAGAAAATTATCTTCTTCAGCATATATCATGCCCGAGATGCTTATTTCCTGATTTTTTAAATCAGGATAAATATTCTTCATTGTTTCTACTACAGGATGCACTAATTTATACAAAGATATTCCTCTTACGCCTAATTCCCTTAGATACATTACGCTTTTACGAATTATTTTCCTTACCACATAACCACGACTCTCATTTGACGGTAATACACCATCATATATACAAAAAACTACTGCCCGAATGTGGTCAGCTACTGCATGTTCTAATTCTTTCAATCTCGGTCTCAGAGGTAAATCTCCTATTTGCATAGAAAAGTTAACTATACCAGCTTCACTGCGTTTAACGTTATAGGTAATCTCATTTATTATTGGCTGGAATAATTCCGTCTCAAAATTATTCTGCTTCCCTTGCATAACCGCAGTCAACCGCTCTAAACCCATGCCCGTATCAATATTCTTATTCGGCAGCGGCTCTAAGCTTGCATCGTCCTTACGGTTAAACTGGGTAAACACCAAATTCCAGATCTCCACAAACCTTCCGCAGCTGCAAGACGGATCGCAAACCTTCTCGCCGCATCCTACGCCAGGACCAAAATCAAAAAAAATCTCTGAGCAAGGTCCGCATGGCCCGTTTGGCCCTTTCTCCTTAGCCTCTGCCGGCCAGAAATTATCTTTGTCTCCAAGCTTAATAATCTTTTTCTCAGGTATACCTATTTTATCCTTCCAGATATTATAAGCCTCATCATCCTCCTGGTAAACCGAAACCCAGAGCTTCTCCTGATCCATATTTAATTCTTTGGTTAAAAACTCCCAGGCCCAGGCAATCGCCTCTTGCTTAAAATAATCGCCAAAGGAGAAATTTCCCAGCATTTCAAAGAAGGTGTGATGGCTACTGGTTTTACCGACTTTATCCAGGTCATCTGTACGCAGGCAGCGCTGGCTGGTTGCCGCGCGCTTAAAACCAGAATCAAAACCCATAAACTCTTTTTTGAATTGATTCATTCCGGCAGGAGTAAACAACACCGTGGGGTCATCCTTAGGAACCAAAGAATCACTTTCTATAATCTTATGCTTCTTGGCCTTAAAAAAATCCAAAAATTTTGCTCTCAAACTATCCGCTGTCATACTAGTAGACACTCTATGTATCTCTTTATATTTCTAGGAGTTACAAAACAAATATTTCCCCACTACATTACTAACCAAATCCGACGAGAACCCCCTTCGCATCAAATACGCGTATACCCGCTGCTTTGCTTTAATCGGCTCTATACCTTTTAACTTGGAAAATCTTTGCTCAGCCAACCGTTTAACTATGCTACCTTCGTCGTAATCCTCTTTTGCCTGAACAAATGTTTCTTCAATAATCTCTTTATCTAAACCCTTCTGAACCAGCTCCTGTTTTATCCTTCTTAAACCAAATGGCCGCTTAAGCCGGCTGGCAACCCAACCTTTGGCAAAAACGCGATCATCAATAAACTGTCTATCTTTTAAGAAATTTACCGTGTCCCGGCTTAATTCTTCGGAAAAACCTTTCTGCTTTAGCCTTTGCACCAACTCCTTCTCACTACGCAGGCGAAACTTAAGCAGCAAAAAAGCATATTCTTTGGCCTTTTCCGAGACCTTAGGCGAGATTGAACTTTTTTCGCGATTCCTTTTCAATATCTTCCTGTAATTTTGGATTTTCTTTTAAGAATTTTATTGCCGCGTCCCTTCCCTGGCCTAATTTTTTATCTTCAAATGAAAGCCACGTCCCGGACTTAGCAATTACTCCTAAGCTTACCGAGGCATCAATCACCGCACCGGTCTTGGCAATCCCCTCGTTATGCATAATATCAAACTCTGCCTCACGAAAAGGCGGGGCGACCTTATTTTTAACTACCCTTACCCTGACATGATTACCAATAACTTTATCCCCTTCTTTTAAGTAAGCAATTCTACGCACATCCAACCTTACCGATGAATAAAACTTAAGCGCACGTCCCCCGGGTGTTGTCTCAGGCGAACCAAACATCACCCCGATCTTTTCTCTCAGCTGATTAATAAAAATTACCGTAGTGCGCGATTTACTGATTGAGCCGGTCAGCTTACGCAAGGCCTGTGACATTAACCGTGCCTGAAGCCCCATATGCGAATCACCCATTTCTCCCTCAATCTCCGCGCGCGGAGTCAACGCCGCCACTGAATCAACCACCACTAAATCTACGGCATTAGAACGCACCAGGGTTTCTGTAATCTCTAAAGCCTGCTCCCCGGTATCCGGCTGAGAAATTAAAAGGTCATCTAAATTCAAACCAATTATCTTGGCATAAGTTGGATCAAAAGCATGCTCTGCGTCAATAAATGCCGCCACTCCGCCTTTTTTCTGAATCTCTCTTATCGCAGTTAATGTCAAGGTGGTCTTTCCGGAAGCTTCCGGCCCAAATATTTCAACTACCCTTCCGCGAGGAAGCCCGCCAACACCCAAAGCAAGGTCTAATGTAAGCGCGCCTGTTGATATAGTCTCAACATTAGCCTTGGTATGGCTGCCTAGCTTCATAATCGAGCCCTTGCCAAACTGCTTTTCTATCTGCGCCAAAGCCAATTCTAATGCCTTACCGCGGTCAGAAATGTTCTGCTGAATCTCTTCTTTTTTATCTTTTGTAACCATCATAACCTCCGTTCATTAACTAATTTAGATTATAATTATATCCCAGCCGCTATCGCCTGTCAAACAAATTAAAAATTAGCCGTACAAATAAACCCCCTCCTTTCTACTCCAACTGACGTAAATAAGAGGGAAATCTAACTTGGAAATTTACTGAAACGCCCCCTAAAAGCGCTAATTCGCAGAAAAATGGTCGCTGTCACTATTTAATTAACATAGCTCTTTACACGAGGCGTAATGGAAGAAAAAAAATAACACAGATTAATAATAAAGATAGGATTTGTTTTAGAAGTGATTTCTTTGTAGACGATTAGGTAAAGCGTCTTGTATATTTAGGCTTGTATATTGCTTTATTGCAACGTAACTAAAACTACAATCTTGCCTTCACCTTTTTCCAAAGGCTCCATAGCTTTGCCTAAGACTGTACCGATTTGTATTTTTTCAGGATCACCCTTCATTGCATAACCTGGCTTAGAAGAAGTAACTAAGAGGTCACCAATTCCTATAGAGCCACCTATATTCGTCGTAACCTTGCATAGAGTGCGACCTGCTAAAGCAATGGGCGGCTTCCTTCCTATTGTAAATTTATAAGATTGGGGCAAAATCTGTAACTGGCTTCCCTCAAAAAGAATCGCCGGAGCTTCTGAAACAATTCCGACGACACTAAAATCATAAGCCTTATTGCTTTTCTTAAGCTTTTTATCCGCAGCAATAGATAAAACATCTCCCGGTTCAACGTCTTCGCTGGTATCAAACAACTCCGCTAAATCATTCCAGCCTACCTGGCGAGTCCCATTGTTATATCTCATATTTGCTGCTCCACCAACGGTGCCCAAAGTAGCATAGATAGTCCCGGCAACATCCAGCTTGCCTGATGGACTCGACGTCCCGATGCCAACGTTGCCGCCATTTTCAATAGTCATCGCTCCGCTAATACTCATATTCTTTATTGAATTTATCCACGCATTACTGGCGCCTACACCTACCGATATACCCCCATTAGCATTACTTACAACAAAATCCCCCCATATATCTTCTGGATTAGTGCCTATTTGAAGCTTGCTTGTCGCATTCATCGTGCCGATGCCGACGTTGCCACTATTGGTATTATAGATATTATTACCTGAAGCAGCCCAAAAGCCAGATAAGCTTGACCAAGTACCTGCTCCATCACACACCTTTATCTGACTATCATCGGAATCATAATACATTGTACCTTTATGAGCAGCGTCACAAGTAGCTGTTGGTGTTGAATGAGGATATAACTGTAACTCATTATAGCTTCCATACGGCGAAGGATAATAGGTAGTAATAGTAATCTCTTCAGCCAAGGCAAACGATGCGAAAAGAACCAAAACAGATAAAACTAAAAAAATATTCCTTGATAATCTTACCATCTCTTCCTCCTGATAATATTTACTTAATTATATAAGAATACCCAATAAATGTCAACCATTTAATAGGGTCAGGCACTGAGCCTGTTTTTAAACGCTCTTTCTTGACATTACTAAAAAATGTGTTAGACTTAAACATTATGGATGAACTAAACAAACTAAAAATCGAACTTGAGCGCACAAAAATCGAGCTAGGAATACTCTATGAGATTTCCAATGCCATGCGCACCACCTTAAAACTGGATGAAATCCTTTATATCATCCTTACTGGCGTAACTGCGCATACTGGATTAGGATTCAATCGCGCTTTGCTCTTTTTGGTTACGAAAAGGAAAAAATCATCGAGGGCAAAATGGGCATCGGCCCGGAAAACGGCGAAGAAGCTAATATCGCCTGGACCAAAATTGAAGAAAAAAAAATGGACCTCGACGACCTAATCAACGCCTTTAAAAATTCCAGCTCGGTATTGGAATCCGGCTTTAACCGTCAGGTCAGGAGCTTAAAGGTATCCATGCATGACAAAGATGAAAACCCCCTCTCTTTAGCCGCCTTAGAAGGTATGCCCCTGCATTTAACCAGCAAAACTATCCAAAGGTATCAAAGCTCTCCTGTAATTAAAATGTTGGAAAGCTGCGAACTATTAATTATCCCGTTAAAAGCAAAAGACCGGGTAAACGGGATTATCGTCGCGGATAATTTCATCACTAATGACCCGATTACCAAAGACGATATCCGCATGCTCACCATGCTCGCTAACCAGGCAGGCCTGGCAATTGAAAACTCCCAGCTTTTTGAATTAACCGCCGAGCGCGCGCACTCGGATTACCTGACCAACCTCTGGAATCACGGATATTTCCAATATCTTCTACAGAGAGAGTTGGAAATAGCCAAAGCAACCAAAAGTAAACTTAGCTTGATTACGATTGATATAGATAATTTTAAAGTTTATAACGACACCCTCGGACATCAGTCAGGAGACAAGATATTAAAAGACTTAGCGCTTCTTCTGCGCAATCAATCACGCAAAATGGATCATGTCTGCCGTTACGGAGGCGAAGAATTCACTATCATCTTACCTCAAGCCGACCAAAAAGAAGCCTACTTGATCGCTGAACGCCTAAGAATGGATATCCAAAAATATCCTTTTCTAAATGAAAATATTTTCCCTAATCATAAGCTCACGGTAAGTTTGGGAATCGCCACCTTCCCCGAGAATGGACAGTTTCCTGCAGATCTGATTATCTCTTCAGACAAATTCCTCTATAAAGCCAAAAGCCAAGGCAAGAATACCACCTGCTGCAGTTAATTTAACCCTTAAGCTACAACTGACTGTTCTATTGTTTCCTGTTTTTCCTTATCCTGCGACAATTTCACCGAAACTATTTTTGAGACTCCTGATTGCTGCATAGTAATGCCATACATAATATTTGCATTCACAATGGTCTTCTTATTATGCGTAATTACAATAAACTGTGAGGCCTTGGAAAACTCCTGCAAAACCCTGGAGAACCTGTCTACATTAACCTCATCAAGCGCGGCGTCAATCTCATCCAAAATGCAAAAAGGCGAAGGCTTAACTTTAAAAATAGCAAAGATAAGCGCAATTGCCGACATACTCTTCTCTCCGCCGCTTAACAGGAGCACATTTTGTAATTTCTTCCCCGGCGGCCGGCAGATAATCTCAATCCCTGACTCAAGCGGGTCTCCCTCATCCACCAAAAACAACTGCGCATCCCCTCCATTAAAAAGCAGGCGAAAATAATTCTTAAACTCTACCTTAACCTTTTCAAACGTTTCCATAAACATCTGCTTTGTCGTGCGGTTGATCTTTAAAATTGCCTGGTGCATCGACTCCTTGGCATTCAAAAGATCAGTCTGTTGCTGAATAAGAAAATCATAGCGCTGTTTTAATTGATCATACTCTTCAATTGCCACCAAATTAACCGTGCCGTAAGAATCTAACTTCCTCTTTAATTCACTTATTTCATGCGCCAGCCCCTTCTGATCTAATTCTTTATTTAACTCCTCCAGAAGGTCCAAATCAATTTTATACGCCGAGCTCATCCGTTCTTTTATCGTCGCATAACGGTAATCCAGCTCCTTATCCTGCATCTCTAAATCATGCAGTTGGTTTTTTATCTGCTCCAATTCTTTACGCTCAATCTCGATTCTTTTAACCACTCCAACCGTGCCGCTGGAGACTTCATTATATTTAAGTTCAACCTCCAATAGCCCATCCTTCTTTTCCTTAATCTGCCCTTCTGCTTCATTAATCCTATTCTGGCAATCTATAATCTCAAATCCCAATCCCTGTCGGCGTTCTTTGGCCTCAGCTATCTGGCGCTCAATATTCTCAAGGCTGGCCTTATCCTGCGCATAAGTCTCATCAAGGATCTTCAAAGTTGCCACGTCAGAGCTAAAACGCTTATTTAAAGCCTCAATCTCCGTCTTGGTCTGGGTAATTAAAACCAACACCTCTTCGCGCGCCTTGCTATTTAAAGCAATATTATCCTCTTCCTGCACGATTAAATCCTGCTTGAGCCTCTCTTCATTATTTAAGCTTAAGAGCCTGGCTTGGGCATCGCTTAAATTCTGCTCAATCGTGGAAATCTCACGGTAGACGTCGGTTAACTCCATAACGATTATATCCTCTTCTTCTTTTATTTTATTAAACTGCTCTAAAATCGTTGCGTGGCTTGATTCTTTATTCGCTAAAGTAATCTCATGATTACGCAACTCCAGCTCCAAATCCGCAGACATCTTATTTAATTCCGAGATACAGCTCTGGCGCAACACCTTTCTGCTTCTTAACTCTCCAAGGCCTTCTTCAAGTTTAGTAATTTTATCGCTGATCTTCTGCGTATCCAATTCAATAGGCTTAGCCTCTCCGCTGATTCTAAAAGCCGCTGGCCCGAGGGCCGTGGTTTGCCTTCCGATAGGCAAAACCGCTGGCCCCAAATACGCCTTATCTTCATCGCTTAAAGATGACTGGTTCGCAACCTTTACCACAAGCCCGGTAACATTCTCCTTAGGCAACTTATCCAGATAAATCACCGCGTTAAGCGACTCTCCAATATCATCATATTTATTTTTTAATTTCTCCAGGAATTCCTTGTGCGAAACCAAAGTAAGCTTTTCATTCTCTAACGCAGTAATCTCCCGGTTAATCGTGTTTAAATTTAATCCCTCCTGCTCAAGGCTGGCCTTAACACTAGCGATTTTCTGCTTAAAACTATCTACTAATTCCCGGGTACTCGCCAACTCTTGGGCAACCTTGTTTAAAGCCTCTTCGGAAATTACCTTTTCTTCATAGACCTTGGCCTTTTCAATCCCCAGCCTCTTTTTGCGCGCCAGGAATACCTGATGCTTAGAATTAAACTCACTTACCTCATTATGGGTATTTGAAATCCTCGCCTCTAGATCCAAAATAGTCTTTTTGCTTTCGGAAATAACCTCCAGGGAACTTTTAATAGAAGAACTAATCTTATCAATCTCCTCTTCTTTCTGATTTAAAACAAACTGTTTTTCCTCTATATTTTGCTTAAGGCTAGTATACTCAAAACGCACCTTCTCTAGTTTCTCCTCATCCTGGAGAAGTTTGCTTCTTGCCTGCTCAATCTGGCTCTCTAAAACCTGGCTATTCTCGGTTAACTCCGCAATGCGCTGCTGGTTAAAAACAATATGCTCATTATTACGCACCAGGCTATTTTCCAAATTAAGTATTTCGCTACGACTGGCCATCAGGCTTTCTTCCAAAACCTTTAATTCCGACTGCCGATTTGCAATCTTAGTCTCAAGCTCAACAATCGTTTCAGTTAACACTAAATCATTTTTTCTTAAACCTACCAATTGATTAGCAATTTCATCCTTCTGCTTAAGAAAATTATTCTTATCTATAATTGCCAAATCAGTCTCTTTTAATTTTAACTCCTCAAAAACCTCCTTGTATCTGCGCGCTTTATTTGCCTGCCGCTCAAGCGAACCAATCTGTCGTTTAACCTCCGTAACAATATCATTTACACGTAAAAGGTTTTGCTCTGTCTCCTCCAGCTTACGCGTGGTCTCCCTTTTCTGTGACTTATATTTACTTATCCCGCTTGCCTCATCAAAAACCATGCGCCGGTCTTCGGGCCGGCTGCTTAAAACCAAATCAATCTTTCCCTGGGCAATAATAGAATAACTCTCCGCGCCAATTCCTGTCCCTAATAATAAATCCAAAATATCCTTAAGCCGCACCGTAGCTTTATTCAGCAAGTACTCGCTTTCGCCGCTCCTAAAAAGCCTGCGCGTAATCAATACCTCCGGATGGTCAACGTTAAAGAAACGGGTAGTATTATCAAAGGCCAGGCTTACCTCTGCCATGCTCAACGGCTCTTTATTGTCCGCGCCGTTAAAAATAACATCCAGCATTTCTGAGCCGCGCAGCGACTTTGCCGACTGCTCCCCTAATACCCAGCGGATCGAATCAAAGATATTTGACTTCCCGCAACCATTTGGGCCAACTACAGCCGTAATTCCCGGCTCAAAGTTAAGCACAGTCTTATCGCAAAATGATTTAAAACCAATAAGCTCTAATCTTTTAAAATACATAATTTTCTCTCCTAGCCCAGAGGGGCACACCCGCGCAATACCTTATAAGCGCGGGGTGTTAGTGTGATTGCGACTGTTGACCATCCAGCCAGTCATCAATTTTATCTTTTTTAAAGCGCCATTGCCCGACAAGCTTTAGCGCCGGTATCTTATTATGCTTCAGCCAATCATAAATCGTCCTGCGGGTCACCTTCAAGTAATCCGCCAGATCTTCAATCGTCATTAAGTTGCCATTTACCATCTATTTTCCTTAATAATAGGAACAGCGGTCATTTATTATTTCCTCATATTTTGTATTTATTATAAATAATTTCCGCCACTTTGTCAAGGAAAATATTTACATTCTTTAACATATAGATGATATCAAGGTTGATATAATGCATAACATGACAAGTAATGGCAATGTAGACAGTGTACGTAACCTAATGCCTACCAATGATCTGTATAAGAAATACTTGGGATAAATCGGCGTCAATCTATCCTACCTCACGCGCTCGGTAGGATTTCGTTAAGATAAAATTTTTGAGGTGCTTATTTTCTTAAAGCTGCTTTGAAGGCTTTGGTTAAAGCTGGGACAATCTGAAAGAGATCGCCGACAATTCCATAAGTAGCTAACTTAAAAATCGGGGCTTCGGGATCTTTGTTGATGGCGATAATAATCTTTGAAGACTGCATTCCCACAAGGTGCTGGATCTGGCCGCTTATTCCGCAGGCAATATAAATCTTTGGGGCCACGGTCCTGCCGGTCTGGCCTACCTGATGCGAATAAGGCATCCAACCACTATCTACTGCCGCGCGGCTTGAGCCGACTGCCGCACCTAAAACATGCGCTAATTCTTCCAATAATTTAAAATTCTCTGCTCCACCCAAACCGCGCCCACCGGAAACAATAATATCCGCTTCGGATAAATTTACCGTAGATTCAATCTCTTCAATTATATCCAGAAGTTTTGTCCGCGAAACATAAAGCGCACTGTCAAAGCTTTCCCGAATAATCTTCCCTTTGCGTTTTTTATCCGCGGGCATAGGTACAAATACCTTATGTCGCACCGTAGCCATCTGCGGCCGGTAATTCGGAGAAATAATTGTCGCCATAATATTTCCGCCAAAAGCTGGTCTTGTCTGTAATAGTATCTTTTTGTCAAATTCGATATCTAGGCCTGTGCAATCTGCAGTTAACCCCGCCTTAATATTAATCGCTACACGAGAAATCAAAGAACGGCCAATATTTGTCGCTCCGCAAAGCAATATCTCCGGCTTATATTTTCTTACCAGTTCAACTAAAATATTCGTATACGGCTCATCCTGGAAATTCGCCAGTTCCGGAGCCTCTACCAAATATATATTATCCGCCCCGCAAAAAATTAGCTCATCCAGTTGGTCCTCTAATTTATTGCCGATTAAAACCCCGCTCACCTGGCAATTCAATTTCTTGGACAGCTCCTGCGCTTTACCTAATAACTCATATGAAACCGACTGCACCCGGCCATTCTTTTGTTCAATAAACACCCAAATTCCCTTATAATCTTTTATATCCGGCAGCTCGCATTTAGCCGGGATTTTATCTATCAAAACTGCCTTAAATTTACAAACATCTTTACAGGCGCCGCAAATAGTACATTTATGTAAATCAATTACGGCCTTCTTGTGGCTTCGGCTATCGGAGGCCGAACCACTGCTCTCTAGCTTGTCCATTATACGAATAGCATCAAATGGACAGGCCTTAACGCAAAGTGTACAACCCGTGCATTTCTCAATAATAATTGCAATCGACATCTTAATTAACCTCGTCTTTAACTAAATCCACCAACTGCTTGGCAATATCCGGAATCTCACCCGTAAGTTTCTGGCCGCCAACCCTTGGCGTAGGAGTAAAAATCTTTACCACCTGGGTAGGCGAACCACACAGGCCGATCTGCTGCGCGTCTAGCTGTAACTCCTTCTGGGTAAGCATAGTAATCTTAGCTGACTTTGCCTTCATCAAGCCTCTTAACGAAGGGATCCTCGGCTCATTAATCTCTTTAACTACGGTCAAAAGCGCAGGTAACGGAGTCTCGATAATTTCATAGCCCTCCTCCAACATTCTTTCTACCTTCATTAACTTATCCGTTGCCTCTTCTATTTTTTTAACATAAGTTACCTGTGGAATATTTAAATGCGTGGATATCCCCGGCCCAACCTGCGCTGTATCTCCGTCTGAAGCCTGTTTACCGCAAATAATCAAATCAAACACCCCTAGCTTCTTAATCGCACCAGCCAAGGTATAGCTCGTTGCCCAGGTATCGCTTCCGGCAAAAGCGCGGTCGCACACCAAATATCCTTCATCAGCCCCCATAGAAATTGCTTCGCGTAAAGCGCTATCCGCTTGCGGCGGCCCCATTGTCAAAACAGAAACCTTGCCCCCGAATCTTTCCTTGAGCCGCACCGCCTCCTCAATCGCATACATATCAAAAGGGTTAATAATTGATTTTACCCCTTCGCGCATGAGCGTATTTGTCTCGGGATTAATTCTAACTTCAGTTGTTTCGGGAACCTGTTTTATACAAACTACTATATTCATCACTTATCCTTACTTAATTATCCCACTTACTCAAACTTACTTATACTTATTTATACTTACCTAAAACTCCCTATTCTATTGTTAGGGTCAGGCACTGACCCAATCTGAAGGGTGTCCCCATTAGGGCCACTCTTCCCGTTATAAACGATTATCTCGCCATCTCTTTAATCAATGCCAAAGCTATAATATTACGTTGCACCTGATTTGTCCCTTCGTAAATCTGGGTAATCTTGGCATCACGCACATATTTCTCAATCGGATAATCTTTCATATAACCATACCCGCCAAATAATTGCAAGGCATCCACCGTAACCTTCATCGCCACATCTGAAGCATACATCTTCGCCATTGCAGATTCTTTAGCCACATTCTTGATTCCGGCATCAACCATTCTCGCAGTAGTATAAACTAAACCCCGCGCTGCCTCAACTTCTGTTGCCATATCTGCAAGCATCCACTGAATTCCCTGAAAACTTGAGATAGGTTTACCAAACTGCACCCTCTCGCGTACATATTTTACTGCCAATTCCAACGCTCCCTGCGCAATACCTAATGCCTGAGCTGCTACTCCCGGCCGCGACATATCAAAAGTCTTCATCGTCACAATAAAACCCATACCTTCTTTAGAAAGTAGGTTCTTAGCAGGAATTTTACAATCCGTAAAAATTAACTCACGCGTGCTTGATGCCCGAATCCCAAACTTATCCTCTTTTTTACCAAAAGTAAGACCCGGTGTTCCTTTCTCTACAATAAACGCAGAAGCCCCACGCGCCCCTTTTGACTTATTCGTCATCGCAATCACAACATAAGTCTCTGCATCGCCGCCATTGGTAATAAAATGTTTTAGGCCATTTAAAATATAATGATCGCCTTCTTTTTTAGCAGTAGTCTTAATTCCTGAAGCATCTGACCCAGCCTCCGGTTCAGTAATTGCAAATGCCGCTACTTTTTTGCCCTTTGCTAAATCCGGCAGATATTTTTTCTTCTGCTCATCATCTCCGAACAAAACAATCGGGATAGTCCCCAGAGCGCTTGCCGCGTAGCAAACTGCGATACCCCCGCAAGCGCGGGAGAACTCTTCAGTTGCCAAACACAAATTCATCGTGCTATTGGCAAATCCACCGTACTCCTCGGGAATAAATAAACCGAACATATCTGATTCTGCCATAACCTTTAAAACATCCCAGGGGTACTCTTCGCTAATATCATACTTAGCCGCAGCCGGCCGGATCTTCTCTTCGGCAATCTTATGCGCCAACTCCTTAATCATCTTCTGCTCATCAGTCAACAAATAATCCATCTCTCCTCCTGTATTAATTAGGGTCAGGCACTACCTCAAAGTTAAGGGTGTCCCCTTTAGTGCCATACTCCCGATTGGGTCAGTGCCTGACCCTAATTGGGACTTATAAGTTACTAAGTTTAAGAATTGTATCATATTATTTAGATTTTACAGGATTTTTAACAGGGCAATTTCCTGGCAGTTGGGGAATTTGCAGCAGTTAATACACTCCGCCCAGATTTTATGCGGCAGGGCAACATGCTTAATCCTTCTAAAGCCTAACTTTTTAAAAAATTCCGGTTTATATGTTAGCACAAAAGCCTTTTTTGCCCCCATAACCTTGGCTTCCGCAAGGCAAGCGCTCGCCAGATCCTGGCCAATACCTTTACCTTGTTTATTTTTAGCAACTGCTAACGATTTAATTTCAGCTAAATCATCCCAGGAAATATGCAGGGCTGCGCAACCCGCCACCTTGCCCTTATTTTCATACACCCAGAAATCCCTGATATTCTCATAAAGCTCATTCAGCGATCTGGGTAACATTTCATCCCGCTTGGCAAAGCAACCGATCAGCTCCTGAATCTGCTTTATATCCTTTATTTTCGCCTTCCTAATCATATCCTCTTAGGGACGGTTCTCAACTCAAAGGAAAAGTGTCCCTATTCCTGGGGACAGTTTAGCTTTATTTTAAGAACCGTCCCTGCTTACTTAATCTCCGTGCCTTTAGCTACCACCACAATCCCCGACTCACTGACAAAAAACTTTTTCTTATCTTCTTCCAGGTTAAAACCAATAATCATCTCCTGCGGAATGCTGATGTCTTTATCAATAATCGCCCGCTTAATTTTAGCATACCTGCCTACATTAACGCCTTCCATTAAAATAGAATCATACACTTCCGAAAAACTATTTATCCTTACATTAGGCGATAGTATCGAACGCTGCACGCGCCCACCGGAAACCACGCAGCCTTCAGAAACTACGGAATCGAGCACCAGGCCAATCCTGCCTTCTTCGCGGTCACCTGAATGCACGGTCTTAACCGGAGGATACTGCTCCTGAAAAGTCCGGAGCGGCCACTCCTGATCATAAAGGTTAAAAGTAGGATTAACCTGAATTAACTCCATATTCGCTTCATAATAAGCATCAATTGTCCCGATATCACGCCAATACTCCTCATTCCTATCTTTATCGCGGAAATTATAAGCCACAACCTTCATCCCCTTTTTTAACATCTGCGGAATAATATCCTTACCAAAATCATGTGAAGATTTATGATTCTTAGCATCCTCAAGTAATTCCTGCACCAAAACAGACTGATTAAATACATAAATCCCCATTGAGCCATATATTTTATTCGGTTTTCCGGGAATAGTCTTAGGATTCGCCGGTTTTTCTAAGAAACCTGTAACCCGGCCGCCTGCGTCAACCTCAACCACCCCCAGATACCTAGATTTACTCTTTTCTATCTCCACAACTCCCACCGTCAGTTCCGCATCTTGCTCGCGGTGCACATCAATCATAGAGTAATAATTCATTTTATAGATATGATCCCCAGCCAAAATCAAAACTTCATCCGGACGGTCCATATCTAATGTATAAAGATTCTGATAAATCGCATCAGCCGTGCCCATATACCAAGAATCCCCTACGCGTTGCTGCGCAGGAAGCAATTCTATGAACTGCCCCAACTCTGAAGGTAGAAAATTCCAACCCAGGCGGATATGCGTCTGCAAAGAAGCAGATTTATATTGTGTAAGGATATAAATCTTACGCAACCCTGAATTAATACAATTACTTAAAGTAAAATCAATAATCCGGTATATCCCGCCAAAAGGCACCGCGGGCTTAGTGCGGTCCTTAGTCAAAGGCAATAACCGCTCGCCTTTTCCGCCTGCCATAATAAATGTTAGAACTTTACGCATCATTTTAAAAACGCTCCGATTATACCGTGCCTAATCATCATCACCGCGATCGCCGCCAGTAATATATACATAATCTTAGAAAGTGCCCTTGTACCGCTGGAGCCGATCATCTTCATAATTGTATCAGTCTTAACCAAAGTAATCCAGACAAAAAACATATTTAATATTAACGCAACTAAAGTCACTGCAACACCAAAACTGTTCATCATCATCAATGTGGTAGCCAAAACCGCTGGTCCTGTTATTAATGGTGTGCCCAGCGGGAATACGCCCATATCTTTATCATGAGAACTAGTCAATACGTTTTTCTGCGCCCCCGGCAATAAAAGCCGCACCGAAATAACAAATAATAACGCCCCACCGGCAATTTGAAAATCAGGTATAGTTATGCCTAAAAGAGAAAAAACCCACTTGCCTATGAACATAAAAATAACCGCTACTACCGTAGCAGTAATAACCGCATCCAAAATTATCTTACGCCTTTGAGTTTTTGATGACCCCTCAACCAGAGAAAGAAAAATTGGAATATTGCCAATCGCATCCACCGCCACAAACAACGGAATAAAGCTAAGTATATATGGCTTAAACGCTTCCATCATGTCTATATTATATAAAATTGCCAGCTAAAAGGCAATAAAAATCTCCTCACCCGCTAATTAGCAAGTGACGATTCCTTTTAACTTACCGCCCCGCCCCCTACAAAGCATTGTTAGTTAAGATAGCCTAAGCTCTTCAACAATTCCATTGTTTTGCCATCTATAGAAGATTTTTTAGAATTTATGTCTGCGGCAATAGGATAACCTGCCTCAATCCATTTCTTTAAATTTATCCTTAATTCTTCTCTGATTTTGGTTATCCTGGCAGAATTGTCTTTTATGTAGTTAGTGTTTTCATCAGGAAATAAATATAATCTCCCCCTGCCATTCTTATATAAAATATATTTAATATTCTCCTTTACATCCCGGATGCTCCAAGCCCAGGGGAAATAAGAATATATGTATCTTCTTCCTATATTTTTACCATTCAACATACCCCGCAAATCTATACCGTCAAATTTGTTTTTATTAAAAAAATACCAGAAGGGATCTATCCTGCTTAATATTGTCGGGACAATATCTACGGAAGAAACTGCTGTCGAAATCTTCCTACCTGCCTTAAAATAACGGTTATCTTTAATAATTAATGGAACATGCAAAAGCTCATCGAAGATATTGACTTCATGAGAAAAATAACTATTATGTTCCCCTAAAGACTCTCCATGATCTGCAGTTAGAATAATAATAGTATTGTCTTTTATATTCTTAAGCAGTTTTCCTATATAGAAATCTGTATAAAGTATCCCTGCATCATAGCAGGCGATATAATAATTAAGATTGTACTTATTCTCCCGAAATGCTACTTTCGGAATACTGCCGAAACTGTCATAAGGACCCAAATTATCCTCTGGATTAAATTTCAGAATTTTATCATTCTTTTTATACAACTCGTCATTCTCAAACTGCTTAAAATATTCTGGTAAAAAAGCATAAGGGACATGCAAGTCAAGATAGTGTATCCAGATAAAAAAAGGCTTATTGTTTTGATATTTCTTTAAAAAATCTAATACCCTTACAGT
>JAHJCJ010000045.1 GCA_018812825.1 Candidatus Omnitrophota bacterium | reverse complement strand
TCTGATCCAATTCATTAGCCTCATGAGATGTTTTATCAAGCTTATTAATTATCGCCTGGAGATCTTGATTTAAGCTGCCAGCTTGAAGTTGAAGCTGCCCCCTTAACTCTTGGTTCAACTTCTGATCCAATTCATTAGCCTGCTTGAATGAATCCTGGATGTCTACTCTTAAATCAAACATCATCTGTCCCATGTCCGCGAACATCCTTATTAACGCTGCCAAAAATAAACTACCTGTTAAAATAAAAAAACCATAAAACAATGAATTCATGTCTTTAAATTTAAATAACATCCACAAGCCACCGGCGGCAATACCCATACCACAGGCTGCGACTAAACAAGAAAAAAACAATAAAGCTTTTGTAACTGGCATTTTATTCGTAAAATTTAACATAATGCACCTCCTTAAACCGCTGCAATTGCTTTCTCGGCTTTCATAGCTGTTTTCTTAATTAACATAATTATGCCAGGAAAACGATACGCTAAAACTTCTACCCAGTCTTTAAAATTAATAAATAAGGCTTCTAAAAATCTTTTGTTAATATTATCCTGCTCTTTCTTAACCAAACCGCTCCAGTCCTGATGAAGCTCTAGCAAATTAAATAATTTATTCAATAGCTGATCATCGCGTATTTTATAAACTGACAAAAGTAAATGTTTATACAACATTTTGTTGAATTTTTTATCCTTGAATTTGGTTTTCATAAGGATAGATAAAATTAAGCTTGAAGCAAAAAAGTTTTGTTGAAAAATATTTTCTTTTGGCAAAAAAGTATTAAGCCTTGCTTTTGAATGGTCAAAATGATAAAAAAATGTCAGGTCGAGCAAAGACAACCAAAGCGATACCTTAGAGCGCATAGTTATATTAAATTCTTCTAGCTTCCCCGGGAAATTAAAATAATCAAAATCTCTTAAGGAGTGGTGCAAAGCAATTAAGAAATCCAAATAAATCAATTTATATCTCTTGTTTTTTAGATCTTCCTCTAGAAAACGGTTGCTTAATCCAATATTATCTTTAATTTTAAAAGCAAATCTTTCCGGGTTCCTGTAAAAACCCTTTTTTATATAGTAAGCTAGATTCCATTTCCAGAAATTATTTAATAACGAAGACAAATCGTCCTTCCTTAGATGTTCCACAATTGCCTGGGGCTCATAAATAAAGCTATAGCCTTTTTTCCTAAGACGGCTACACATATCTACATCTTCAAAATTGTTTCTATATTTTTCGTTGTAAGATCCGACCCTTAGTAACAGATCCCTGCGAAATAAAGTATTCGAACCAAACAGAAAAGCGGGATTGATTTTCTTGCTATTGCCCCAATGTTGCTTCATATGGACGGCCCTCCAGCTATCAATAACATTAGAGGCATTGGTCTCTACGGTACTTCCGCCCACCCCTGCTACTTTAGATGAATTGATTCTGTCAGCCAAATACTTAAGCCAATCTTTACCTGGTTTACAATCACTATCTAGAGAAGCAATGAATTTGGCATTAGTACTTTTAATAGCACTATTCCTGGCTGCTGCCAACCCTAAGTTCTTAACATGCTTAATAATTCTTACCGGAAACTTCTTGGCAATCTTAATAGTCATATCAGTCGATCCATCATCAATCACCAATATGTCATGCGCAGGCCTAACCTGACGAAATACCGCATTCAAGCAAGCTTGAATAGTCTTCTCCGAATTAAAACAAGGAATATAGAGCGCGATTTTCATAGCCACCGAATTTCATTCTTAATTTTTATTTTTAATTTCCTAATTTCTAACAAAGCCATATCTTTTGCTATCTGATTACCTTGTTTTAGATGTTTGGGTTTATTAATAAACCCGTGCAGCCTTCTTTTGAGAAGGCCGGATAACGAACCCCGATAAGAAATATAAAACTTATATCTTAATATTGATTTTGTTATCTGCCCTTTTAAAGATTGCATAACTTTATTTATTACTCTTTTATAATCAGTAGCCTTTCTCATCTTTTTAGCCGTATCAATTATGCGTTCTTTTAATAACCCCTGGTCAAAAACTTCATCATAGCAGCTCATCAAACACCCATTACAACCATTATTTATAATATAATTAACCATATTAATTCTTTTTTTCGACAACCATAACGCATACAAACCTCCCTCTTTAACATTGCCAACCAGTTTATTATTCGCTCCTTCTATCCAACAAGGAAACACATCGCCATTGGGGTTTATGGGGCAAGAATACCAAAGAGCTCCACAATTATACGTAACTGAATTATCTCCAGTCAGATATGCAGGTATCTTGAATAAATAACTTGCGGGATTAGTGGAAATCTTGTATTCCTTAGAAATGCTGACAAATCTCTTAATTACATCCTCTATTTGCTGAATATCCCGCTTATCTATTAAGAATTCAGTCTGGCGCTTACAATCTTTCAAAAAGATTATGTTAAAAGGCTGCAATCTCACAGTAGTAGCTCCGCTATTTTTAGCTACCTCTAAAACATAAAGCAGGTCTTTATAATTTAACCGTGATACGGTTGAAGCTACGGTAGCCTCTATTTTATATTTTCTAAGATTATCCAGGGCAGCTATCGCTTTATCAAAGCTTCCATGTCCCCTTAAATAATCGTGCGTTTCCTTAGTTCCTTCTATGGAGATATTCACAACATTTACTCCGGATGCACTAAGGTTAAAAGCAGCCTGCTCATCAATCAGATGCCCGTTCGAAGTAACGCAGGCATTTAAATTATTTTTTTTGGTAAAAGAAATCAGCTCAAAAATGTCCTCCCTCAATAACGGTTCTCCCCCGCTAAAAACAACGGTTTGGGCGCCTAAACGAGAGGCATCCTTAATCACACCCATCCATTGCTCGGTGGATAGCTCTTCAATCTCCCCATAAGGAATATCGCACATTTTGCAACGTAAATTACATCTATTGGTTATAGAAAATATAATTTCCTTAAGGTTAAGCATTTCTTAGCAATTCCTCATATTCTGTTATTTTAGATAAAGCAGCAGACAATAGCTCCTTCTTAGTTTTTTTATCGATACTATCATTTTCTATATTATGAATCAACTTATCAATAATATTGGCTAAAGAATCTGCTTGCGGATTTGCCCAACAAGTTTGCAGGCAGGACTTTGTACAACTTTTCATAATATTTCTAGCCTTGCGAGCTTCTTCAGTATCTAAACACGCCTTGAGAGACATTTTATTTATATTACCAAAAGCTGCCCCACAGCTCCTGATTTCTCCATCAGGTCCTATATTGGTAAAAACAAATGGGTTACACTTCCAATCTTTTTTAGTCAATTTACCCTCAAAATGTTTAACCCATAAATAAGGGTCATGTAAAAACGCCACTAAACCATTATTCTTTTGATAATTTACAATCTTATCGATTTGCTTCTTAAGTATGTCAATATCATTACCGTTAAGCCAAAAACGTGCATTGGCAGAAGTGTTCTGCATATCCTCTTGGGCTACAATCACCGGATGGTAAACCAAACATTCAACACCTAAATCCTTAACTAAAGATATGATATCAAAAAGTTCGCTCACATTTTCTTTCATAATAGTAGTCCATACTGATATTTGGGGGCCAAAACCATTCTTTTTCTTTGCGGCAACAAGATATTTTATCGCTTCGATTGCTTTCCGGAAGGCGCCATTTTCTCTTATAAAATCATGGGTCTGCTCTGTAGCCCCATCCAAAGAGATTGCTATATTCTTCAGTCCCGAAGACATAATTTTATTAGAAATATCCTGGTTTATAAGCGCGCCATTGCTCACTACCTCTATGCTTAACCTGGATTTTTGCCCATATTTAAACACGTCAAATATATCTTCCCTCAAAAATACCTCTCCGCCGGTAATGACCACCGTAAAATCCCAGTCCCAGGCAGCTATCTCATCAAAAACCTTTCGTATTGCTTCCATGCTTAATTCGTAACCTTTTAATATCTTCACTACCCCGCACATCTGGCAATTATAAGTGCAGCGGTGGCTTAAACTGATGTATATCCAAAGTGGCTTTGCCAGGGGCTTTTCTAATAACTCCGAGAAATAATACGCTAAGTTTTGCTCGAATTCTTTAATATAGTTCATAAAATAGCTTCTTAAAATTATGCCGCCGGTTGATGATTTTTCAATATATCTTCTTTCAGTATACGCAATTTATAAACCTCTAATCTTTTCTGACTAAAATTGCCTAGGAAATTAGACTTTACGCGCTTTAACAACTCATTAACGCAATAATCTATCCTGGATATTATGCGCTCACGGGCAGTAACATCATCCGGTCCTTTCTTTATTCCAGAAAGAAAATGTTTTATATGACCGGATATATCCATGGGGAAATATACGCAATCTTGAAGACAGTGGGCTTTGCAATTTCTTACAACTTTTCTGATCTTTTGCACTTCTTCCGAAAACCAAACCTTTTTTAAATTATCTTTTCGTAAATCGCCGCATATCCCCACGCAACTCCATAATTTTCCGTCACAGGTTATCACTATGCGTTTAATTCCCTCATAACATTTAAAACTCCTCCCAGGCCTTTTACCCTTAAAATAACCGGGGATAGCCTTTAATATGGCAGGATCCGTATATATAAGAATGTCATTGGTTTTTTCTTTCATATCGACTAATTTACGTATATTCTCCTCTAAAAGCGGCACCTCTTTTACCGATGGCCATAATGCATTCTTCTTACGGTCATACATGCTGACATTACTCACCAAGACAGGCTGAAACACAACGGTATTACATTTCTTACTTTTTGCAAATTCAATGATCTTGAGCATATCATTAATGTTTTTATTCATGATGGTAAAATTTATGCCAATGGATGGGTTATTTACCTCCATTTTTCCTTTATAATAATTCAACTTATCAATTGCTTCAATGGACTTAGCAAATGATCCCTCACCCCTTATTGCGTCATTTACCCCGGAAATACCGTCTAATGAAATAGTAACGTGGTTTAACCCCGAGCCGATTAAGCCTTTCGCTGTTTCATCGTTACATAATGTCCCGTTTGTGATAATGTCCACCCAGGGTATGCCGTTCTCCCGGGAAAATCGTATAAGCCCTATAAGATCTTCACGCAGCAACGGTTCGCCTCCGGAAAGGATAAGGTGCCTTACTCCTAATTCTTTAATTTGCAGTATAATTTTCTTTACTTCTTCAGTCGTTAACTCGTCTTCCTGCCTACCCGGTGATTTCGGTATATCACACATAACGCAACGTAAAGGGCACCTGTTTGTTAGCGAAAAATATACGTGTTCCGGGGGGACCAAAGGATAGGAGACAACCCGGCTTGTATAAAATCCGATCATATCCTCCAGCTTTATTAATTCCCGTTCTAAATACTCATTCATTATTGCCCTTTCTGGTTTTGCAATCCAAGGCATTCTTAAGATTTCCAGATGCCTCCCGCGAATAACAAGATTGTATGCATAAATTTCTACAATTTCTAGAATGCATTCTCAACTTTTGTGCTTCCCGGGAGGTCCAGGCTTTTTTTAACGATATATCATTCAAGTTACCGCATATACCATGACAGGTATAAACAAGCGGCTCTCTCTTGGAAAAACAAACGAATACGGTCTTAAAACCGCCGAAACAAACCCAATCCGCTTTCTTGAGCGTGCCCTGATAATATTTAATTAATAACTCCAGGCGCGGTTCTTTTAACACAGTAATATGTTTCCATGCGCTCTTTTCTATTCTTTCAATTTGATCTCTCAATAACGGTATCTTCTCTGCAACCACCCAGTTTTGCGGAATCTTCCTATCAATGAAATTAGCATTATCGCTGATTAATGGCTGGAAATTAATCACATCGACATTTAGGCCGTCGACTAACTGTACAATATCATAAAGCTGAGGAACATTCTCATCCATAACCGTAACCGCGATACCCAATGAAAGATTCCTCGCCGCAGCCCTCTTTTTGCCAAGCAATTTAATGGCCTCAATGGTTTTAGCGAAAGAATGCTTCCCCCTGTAATAATCATTTGTCTCTTCCAGGCCGTCAAGCGAGAAATGTATATGGTTTAAGTTTGATCCGGCTATACGCTCTGACATATCAGCGTCTATAAGCACGCCGTTAGTAGTAATGATATTTCTCAGCCCCTTAGCATGTGAATAATCGCATATACTAAATAAATCTTTTCTTAAAAAAGGCTCCCCTCCTGTTAGGAGCAGCTCTTTTACTCCATAAGAAGCAGTTCCATCAACTACTCTATATATCTGTTCGGTAGACAATTCTTCATCCGACGGTAACAAATCAACTATACTGCACATGCGGCACCTTAAATTACATCTATAACTAAGCGATATCTGTACCACCTCCGGATGGATTAAGGGATAGTTTACTTTCCGGGATAACCAATAAAATAAGTTATTTATCACTTCTCTGCGCAAAAAATTCCCCCTAACTATTTTCTAGCCCAAAGGGTAATCGCCGGGCCATGCGCGTGCTTCTCTTTACTGATCAACTCAATTGAATTAAAACCCGCATCTCTAATTGCTGCAAACAAATCTTCTTCAAAAAGCCAAAACACTGTTTTTCCTAAACCGGAAACAATGTCATAGGGATCTTCATTAACGTATTTTCCACGGTACAGATGATTATCCAATCTAATTCCCTCAATTGGACCAATAGGGTAATTATCATCAGCGTAATGCGACCAGACAAAAAGACTGTTACAGCACTGGCCAATTCGATAAAGCAGGGTAACCGGGTTATTTAGATGATAGAGGATTCCCGATGCCAGGCATAAATCAAAAATACCGGAAAAAGAGTTCAATACTTCATTTACGTCACCAAATAAGAATTCACATTTATCTAATTTGAACGCATTCTTAACAATCAACGCTCTTAGAAAATTCTCTTTTCTGCCTTCGATAGAGACAACTTTTTTGGCCCCGTTTTCCTGTAGTAGAGATGAATGCATCCCCTCCAAACAACCCAAATCCAGAACAGTCAGTCCTTCCAGATTTATTCTTTTCTTTATCTCATTAATCTTTTCCTCGGCAGGAATGCATGGTTTAGACTGGCCCAAAACAGAAAGTTCCTCAAACGAGAATTTACCTACCCAGTTTTGAAAAATATCAAACCCATATAATTGCGGTATTGTTAGCGGCTTCATACGCCTCCTTATTATAAATATTTAAATAAGAGCTATTTTTACAATAAAATTGTTTTACAAGAAAACACTCAAATATGTATTAATATACTTCTAATATAAATTATCCATTATCAATTCATTTTCTTTTCTTAAGATTGTGCAACACTTTTTGTAACAGGGTGCATTTTCTGTTAAACTTTGCCTAAATCGAAGAAGTTCATCCTGCCATAGAGTCACCAATGATGTATTTTTTATATTAAATCCTGGCATCCCCATTTGATACTGCGGACATTTCATTATTTCACCATTTGTATCTATTGAAAGTATATAATAATTGACAAAGCACCTTTTAAAATCCCCCTGATTCGATGTTTTAAATTCTATATCAGCTGCATTTTGAAGGTTACCATTTTCCAGGTCTTCCAGCTTACCCCAATTATCCTGATAACCCAATTTCTTTTCATTCTTTAGCATAACAAGGATGGATGTAAATTCTTTTAACTCTTCAGTATTAAGTTGAAGGTCATCATAGTTTGACAATTCCGTATTCATTAATTTTAAAACGTCCAAAAACTCTATATTCTTATAGCTATTAGCAAATTCAATCAGCGAAGGAAGGTTTCTAAAGTTATTTTTACTTATTACGACATTCAATATAATCCTTACCTTGCTATTAATTCGCTGTAAAGTATCCAGAAATTCCACTATGTTTTGAAAATACGGCTTTTGATTAATTGCCGGGCGCAAGATATGCTGAATAGAAGCATCAGCAGAATCGAGGCTGATGCGCATAATATCCCAGCCACAATCAGTCATAAACTTAGCTATTTCTGAATTCAAAAAGCTGCCGTTAGTCGTCATGGTCCCTCTCAGTCCCAGGCGTTTAATCTCTTGCATAATATCTATAATATCTTTTCTACAAAAAGGCTCTCCTAAGAAACCACCCAAATTTATATCTTTAACCTTAAACTCACTGGCGTCTCTAAGTAACCTGAATAAATCTTCGGTTGAAATGTCGCTAGCCAAATCCGAAGAAACGGTTTTCCCCCCAAGACAGTATAAACACCTAAGGTTGCAAGCTTTTGTCAACATCAATGCGATAGTTTCCGGGCCAATCTCCGGATTCACCAGGCCAATTTTTACACGTTCGATGGTTTGCTTATCCATATTATTTATAAACTTATCTTTTATTCTTCAAAAGACTTAAAGCGCTCTCTTAGTGTTTCTAATTCAAGAAGGCTGCAAAAATTGCAATCACTGCAAATCTCCGGCAATTTCCCATTAATTAAATTCTTAGTAAAAGCGGTGTATTCCTGGCTATTTATAAATTCTTTAAGGCTGTTGAGTCCAAAGTAATTATGCTTATATTGCTTGTCATATTTAAAGAAACAAAGGGGAATATTACCATTATAGCTAATTGCTAAAGTAACCAATGGCAGGTAGCATTTTAAGATAAGGTTGTTCTTATTCCTTAATTCAGGATGCTTAGAAGAAATATCGGTTAGTAAATTACTACTGCAATCTTTTACCTCATGTTTAAATTCACTCAAATTAGAAAATATCTTAAACTCGTTCAGCTTATCCTCTAACCGGGGTATCCCCTGCCTAAAGACATTCTCCTGCTCTTTAGTCAATATGAATTCTTTCTGGTTATTGGAACTGCATCTTAACGGTTGAAGAAAGAAAGAGTCAATTTTATATCTCCCAATCAGATGAATGATATCGGTAATTTTATCATAATTAACATTTAACAAAATGGACATTATATTAACCCTGGGAAAATCAGCGCCATAGAGTTCCTTGCACTTTACAATATCTTCCAAGATATTTAAACTATGCGTGTGCCTGGAAGAATCAGCATAGAGCTTCTTTGCAGTTTCTTCGGAATCAGTGTTAAAGCTTATATTTAATGAACTGATTAACTTATTCTTTACTATATAATCTACATCCCGATGATCTAGATTATTGGCGTTGGTAATAATGCGGATGAAGATATCCTCATCTTTTAGCCTTTCCAGAAAGTAAAACATATTTTCCTTGTAAAAGAACGGTTTGCCCCCTCCGAACAAATGGATATCCCTGACTTCCAATTCCTTTATATCCTTGACCAGTTTATCAATATATTTTCTATTTACAAAAAAATCTCTTTCCGGTTCATATCTTAAGAAGCTATTAGAGCTTTCGCTTCCGGCGCGCGCGCCATCACTGCAATATCGGCACGAGTCATTACATCGCGCTGAAGGATAAACAAAGAGTCTGAACGGGATAACGGCTGGACCCTCTTTCAAGTTATACAGGTGGTTTGCCAGAATATTCGTCAGGCTTTCAGGGTCATATTTAAACCTGGAAAACTGCTTAACAGATAGCGACATATTTTCTCCCGCTCATTATACGACTAATCCTGCCAAACAAGGAGACTGGCAGTTTTCCACTCTTTTCATCTCCTGCGTATATTCGTTGCTGCGAAATACTTCTTCTAATTTATATTTATGCAATGGATACCCTAGCTCTTTGCCGCAGATCCAGATGTTTCCTCTTAAGTTAACATTAAAACTCTTTACGCCCATCTTACACTGGGTATTCGTCCTCAGGGTGTTGGTAAAATAATCCATGTATCGGTTTAACATTTCTAAGGGCCGAGTTAACTTAAGTGCCTGGTTACCTGACAAATACGCCAGTATCCCCTTAAGCGCATTTAACTGCCCTGCGTTAAAATTAAATTGATTTCTAAGATAGTAAATTTCATTATGGGGAATTACCGGTTGAATATCTATGGGTACCTGAGGGTAATTTTTATCAAGAAACTTAATAAAATCCACGAAGCCGAAAAAATTCTCTGGCATAAGAACCGAGGTAAAATAAAATGTCCAGCCATATTGTTTAAGAAGAGAGGCGGCGGACATAACTTTCGAAAAGACACCGTTACCCCTTATACGGTCATTCTCTTCCTCCAAACCGTCCAGCGAAAGTATAAATATGGTTTTTTCTTTACAGTGGATGATATCTTCCAGGAATCTCCTGGTAAGTAATGTAGCGTTAGTAATGATATTAATGGTTATCCCCTTAGATGCCGCTATTTTAACCAACTCGGCTAAATCATCCGCTCTCAACAAAGGCTCTCCCCCTCCAAAACCGATGCTTTGAATTTTAAATCTCGTAATATTCTCTATTACAGCTTTCCATTGATCGAGAGTTAATTCTTGGCTTGGATCGTGAATATGAGTAGTGGTAGTACACATAATGCATTTTAAGTTACACCTACCCACCATAGTTATATAAAACTGCTGAAATTCAAAGGCATCTAAATTCTTATCGCTTAAAGTTGTCACTGGTTACCCCCTAAGAGAGTTGAGTATATTCTCTAATTTATTTAACGTATTTACAATATCACTATCCGGATCTTCAGGCTTTGCATTAAGAGCATCTCTCATTGATTGCAAAAAAGAGGATTCTGCATAACGAATGGCAATTTGAGCATCCTGGGACAAACTTCTTATTTCTGTCTCCAATTGTTCATGGATTAAACTAATATCGTCCGACTGCGAGCGTTCTGAACAAAATTGGGTGCAGCTTTTTTTGCAATTCCTGATCATCTCCCTGATTTTACCAGTATCTTCTGCATACCACAATTGTTTGAGACTGTCTTTTTTAATATTCCCGAATGCCTGGAAGCATACAAAACTCATATCACCCTGCGGATTTACAAAAATCCTGTTGAATCCCGCAAAACAGGTATTCTCAAATCCCTCCCCCCTAAAATGCTTGATGGTTTTCTCCGGCATAATATCGATATGCATGAAACCTGAAAATTGTTTTTTTTTAGCAGCCAAAATGTCGAAAATTTGCTGCAGCCGGGGGATATCCTTTTCTTCTATCCAAAGTTCATTATTTTCCAAAGGTGCTGATAAATCACCGTTATTCACCAGAGGCTGGAAAGCTATATAACAACAATCCATTTTTCTGGCTAAATCCGCCAAAGCAGGCAGCTCCTCCATGTTTTTCTTCATAATCACGCTGACCATTGCAATATCCAAGACCTTATCTTGGCTATTACGGCCGCGGCCATATTTTTCTTTATAGTAATTAAGGAACTCAATAGAACGCATCGCTTTCTCGAATACTCCTTCACCCCGGAAGAAATTATGCGTTTTAGGATTTGAGCCGTCAATAGAAAAACTTATATTCCTTAATTTTGACCTTGCTATTTTTTCAGCGGTTTCTTCATTAATAAAGGCGCCGTTAGTATTAATTGTAGTGACGATCCCGGGACGAGCAGCATAATCAATTAACTCAAATATGTCTTTTCTCAGGAGCGCTTCGCCTCCAGTAAAATAAATCGTCTTTATGCCCATAGATATAGCTTCATCGATAAATCTTCTAATGTCTTCTGCGCCTGATTCTTCCTGAAACTTCTGCTTCCATACATTACACATCTTACATTGAAGCTGGCAACGAGAGGTAACCATAAGCTGCAGCATATCAGGCTCAACCATTGCTTTATTCAGCAAACGAGAGAAATTAAAAAGATAATCTCTCTTGTATTTATTTAAAATTTCTTCTGTCTTTTCTACTGCCACCATGACCCCCTACCTCTTAAAATATCAATCGCCTTTTTCGGATAACCGAATTTATTAAGAAATACCTCCCCTGTAAACACCTAAGGCCTTGGCAAGCCCGAATAACATCCCCTTCCTTACCTCCCTGACCCACGGGCTGTTTTTTCCTTTAATATACCACTCTGATTTATTATTATAGCGAATATTCAAAGATTCCTGCTCTCTCCATAACCGCGATTTATGCGGGATGTAACAGCTGCTGACACTTACAAATTCATCAATATATTTTCTATTCCTGAACAAAAATATCATAGTCTCTATTATATCGCTCCATCTCTCCGCAGGATAACCTGCCATCCATAATGTATTCACCTTTATCCCGGAGTCATGGGTCCTCCGTAAGACTTGGGAAATATGTCTTTTTAGTGGCTTGCCCATATGCGCCAGAACCCTGGCTGCTCCGCTTTCGATACCGTATGTAAAATAAATCCCCCCTGCCTTTTTCATTTTGCATAAGAATTCCTGTGACATCTCTATCCGCGCCCGGGCCATCCCGCCCCATTCAAAGATATCCCCACCGGTAATCATCTTATCCGCTAATTGCTCCAATCTTTCCAGATCTCCGTTAACCATCAGGTCGCTGCATTTAAAACGCCTGCGGCAAAAGAGCCTGCTGTGCTTTGCCATTTCTTCAAGGATATCGTCTGCGCTCCTCATGCGGTACCTACCCCACATAGGTGCGTCCGTACAGAAAGCACAGCTATAGTTACAACCACGGCTGAAAATAATCGGGATCTCAACTTTATTGATATAGCGCCCAAGGTCAAATAATTGCAGCGCGGGCAAAGGTATATCATTAATATCCAAAGGGTTTGTATCCCATCCGTTATCTTTAAAACCAGCGCCTGTATTAACCAGTGTCCCCTCTATAGTCGAATCCCCTATGGATTCACCGCGCTCGATTATCCCGGTTATCCTGCTTATAATCTTCTCTCCTTCTCCGCGGACATAAACGTCAACATTACTATTCAGTTCTTCGGGTTCCGTAATCTCGGCACAAAAAGGCCCCCCGAATATAACACAGGCGTCCTTAGCCTTTTTTTTAAATGTATCCGCCAGCAAATTAGCCAAGATCCTTGAATGGCTGTTAACGCTTAAACCGATAATCTTAGGGCTACGCTCCAAAACAGCCTCTGCCCATTTTTCTACCAAATTCGGAACATTAAAATTTTTATTTATTTTTTCTAATGAGGTCCACTGTCCAGAATTTTCCCAATCCCACAAGAATTGTTTGTCCTTCCTCTCTACGTATAGTTGAGAATTGAAACAAAAGACAGAAACCTTGTGCCCGTCGCTTATTAACTGGCTGGCAATATACGCTATGCCCAAAGGCGGCATATCAACCCCATAGAGAGGCGGAAAAACCAGGGCTATATTCATTTTTTCTTTCTAAGGTTACTTTTTATGATATCCCCTAAACTGGCTGACTCCTGCCGGGCATGGCAATCCTGAAGGCAGTAATTATGGCATTTCTTTATCCCTGTCCTTCTTTTCTTAGCCGCAGAAGAATACCAGATCTTTTTTAGCGAAGGCTCTTTTCTCGCATTCCCTATTTCCTCACCGCACATCTGGATTGAACCGCCGGGGACTACGACAAACCTGCGGTAGCCGGCAAAACAAACCCAATCACCCTCGCGCAGGTCCTTCCTAAAATATCTCTTTATTAAGCGAAAACTTGGGTAGTTTAAACCGTACCCTTCCTGTTGAAGGAGGTCAATTTTATCTATCATGCTGTCCAATTTTTTTAAGCGCTCTCCCTTAATCCATAATCCCCCCTCATCCCCCTGAGAAGCCTGGCTATACAATTTAACATTATCAGGAACAACAGAGGTTATATACAAAGCGTCGATAGAAAGCTTCCTGGCCAAGTAAAAATATTCCTCTAATTCATCGAGATTATAGTTAGACAGGGTCAGTATCAATACCTTGACCGGTTTTTTTGTCTGCGCACAGTTATTCAAGTGAGCGATTCCTTGGATTATTTTATTAAACGCTCCCAGCTGACCCCTGATCTTATCATGTGTTTCCGGCCTGGCACCATCAAGAGATATCGTAATTATATCGAGCTTTGATTGGGTTAGTTTCTCCGCCAGGCCTTCCGTAATCAGGGTCCCATTCGTAGTCAAGATAACAGTTAAGCCTAGTGATTTTGCATATTCTATAACATCAAGACATATTTCACACAACAAAGGCTCTCCACCGCATAAATTGACTTCCTTAACTCCCCACTGGCGGCACTGGTCAAGAATACCCTTGATTTCCTGAAGAGTTAATTCCTCGCTTATATTTGCGACTTTCCATACATTACACATCTGGCACTTAAGGTTACACCTGCTCGTAAGTGATATCTGCAAGGTATCGGGCGGAACAAGCGGAAAATTAATCTTCCGTGAAAGCCAAAAGCCAAAATCTTTTTTTAACTTGTCTAATTCAACCATAATCTGTCCGTAAATATAGTTTTAATCGCAAAAACAGGGCAAAAGACAGGGATTCCTGCATTCTGCGACCTTTTTTCTCGCCTGTTTACTCTTTTCAGACCCAAATATTTTTTTTAAAGAGGCTGTCCGGATATTGCCGTAACTTTCAAAACAAGTAGTTACGTCACCATTATTAGCAACCAATATTGTCTTGACTGCATAAAGGCACTTTACATCGCCTTGAGCCAAGTACCCCCGGAAATATTTTTTTGAAAGACTAAGGTTATTTTCCGAATTACGCACAAGCTGATAATTGCTTCTTTTAAACTCAATCAACTTATCAATCGCCGCATCTAATACGTCAAGCCTCTCCCGGGGAATCCAATATTTAACGCTCCCGCTTCTTTCTTTCATCACCAAATTATTGGAAAGCAGTGGTTGAAACTGGATAGAATTAACATTAAGCGATCTTAAAAAAACAGCTAAACCAAAAAGTTCTTCCAGATTTTCATTAAGGATTATAGATATCGTATTAAAGTTGATGTTTGGGTGTTTTTTCTTTAAGCAGGAGAGGATTTTGAGGCCATTAAGTGTCTTCTCATGAGAGCCCCTGGCGCCGCGGATTTCATCATGGATTCCAGGGCTTAACGCATCGAGGGAAATACTTAAAGAAAGGCTCCCGGCAATAAAATATGGCAGTAATTTATCAATAAAGTCTTCATTCAACATGATCCCATTTGTCAGCACGCCTATGCGATAACCTCTCTCTTTTACAAAATCCAAGATTTCAAAGATGTCTTCCCGAACAAAAGGTTCTCCTCCGGATAAAACAAATTCTTTAACCCCCCAATCAATAGCTTCTTTTATAAGATTTTCTATTTCTTCCAGCGTATATTCCCCGGCCGGCTTATCCTTTCTGATCTCACAAATATTACATTTAAGATTGCACCTGTGCGTAATATCCAAAATAATAAATTCCGGGCGGACAGGAATTTCTTCGAACCCGATCTTATTTTTTAGATTGCGTTGCGCTATCCTGGTTACTCTTATGCGTTCCGTCATATTTCCGGTTAAATAATTAGTTTTATGCAGCGAAAAATAGAGAAAAATTTTAAATTTTCCAAATAGAGTGGGCTGATTTCCCAAACTGGCCAGACGTTTACCCAAAAGATAAGAAAAGCGCGGGATCTTAAGGAAATTTACAATTGACCCGTAAATAAAATAAGCAGTATTTTCTGTCTTTATTTCTTTTAGCAAAGGATGGTCTTTATGCATATGCTGGACTAAATAATTACCCCGGCCATACATATAAGCCTGTTTCAGGAATGAAATAAAATCAGTGTGGCAATTATGAAATACTTTTATCTGCCTATCATAGCTAAACCTTTTTCCGTCTTTAAAAAGCCGCCAAAAGAAATCCAGGTCTTCGCCTGCGGGTAGAGGGAAAAACTCATTAAACCCGTCGAGAATATATTGTCGCTTAAAAGACACGTTGCAGGTTGGGAAAAATATAGTTTCAGATTTCCCGTCTATTATGGTTTCTATCGCACCATCACTTAAGAACTGGCTAACCCTGGCCTTAATATTAGAACTATTAACTTCGGTTACGCCTCCTACCGCTGCGACATGCTCTTTTAATCTATGAGCCTGCACCATAAGCCCGATCCAATTTTTATCCAATATACAATCACTATCAGTAAAACCAATAATTCCTCCTTTCGCATGCCTTACGCCTAAATTCCTGGCAACAGCAGGCCCCTTGTGCTGTTGGATAAAATACTTTAAGTTGGGGTTTGTTTTAGAGAGTGCCTCAAGCATATCTTTGCTGCCATCACTAGAACCATCATCTATCACAATAACCTCGAATGAATCTTTTGGGTAAACCTGTGCAAACAGTGAATCTAGGCATTCTTTGAGCTTAAATTTACGGTTGAAGGAAGGAATTACAACAGATATATCCATCTACTTATCGCGCATGGTTAAAATTCCGGAAAAATATGCGTAGCTTCCGGGTAAAAAAGTTGTTTTTAATGACGTTGAATATTGCAAAACCCTGCCGCGGTGGTATTGATCGGAATTTATTATTTTAAGGCCCCACCCCGGATTTATTTTCTTAGGAGCCAGGGATATCCGCGGCAAATTAAGCTCGGTATCTTCTTTCAAGCTTATGAGCTGCCCATTATCTTGTATCTGCCATACACAATCCCAATCATCATCAATATCAGGCGCAAATGCCGGAAAAGCCCCCTCATCCTGGCCCCCCGTCCATCGGGTAAATATTTCAGATAACATAACATTGGCCTGAAGACGGTCTAATGCAAGTTCCTCGCCAACCAGCATTACTACATTCCACTCTATCTGCCCGGAATCTTTCATCAAAAACTCCCATTCCTGAGATAAGGGCAAGTCCAACCACTTGCCAACAGCTTTAATCTGATTACCACTTTTATAAACAATCTTCCAAAGCGCCGATGAAAAAGAATCATACCAACGATTATTCAAACGCAAAGAAGTATATAACGCGATATTTTTAGTAATCTCCTTCCCGTTTCGATACAGCCTTCCGCTTCCCTTATCAAATACAAATTTTAAATTTCCATCTTTGAGCACATTATCAAAATCTTTTCTATTTATCGGTTCGCTCCTACCTACCGAAAAGCGTACCTTAAAACACTCATACTGGCCGGGAGGAAACATAGCCTTCTCTTCCGACTCTACTTTCTCCAAGTGTATAAGTCTTGCTTTAATATAGCAGTCGGAATTAAAAACTTTTACAAAATTACCTGTTTCTTCGGAAAAAGATAAAGATACCACGGGCAGCTTTCCGTCGTAATCCTGCAACCCCACCTGCCCCATAGGAATACACCTTTGCAGCAAATCTACCTCCGTATCATTAAATGTATCGCTGAATTTTTCGCTAGCATATTCGCTAAAAAATACTTTATAATCTTCCGAAAAGAGACAACGCAGCCTTTGTTGCTTTAGCTCTATATTCTGCTTAACCTGCATCACAACATCCCAGGTAAAAGAACAATCATCGCATATTTCTATACGCCATACCTGAGAAATCCCAAGCCCGTCCCAGTTGCCACGGGCAATCAACCTGTTCTCTGACTCTTTCACCAGAATCCAACGGGCTGAATCTGAAGAGTACCAACGTTGGTTTGTAAAAAAAGCAGTGAACATGTTATTGGCTTTTGTTAAAGGGATATTGTCAAAAAATATACCAAGTTGGCCATTATCAAATTTTAATTTAAGGTTACCGCTTGATATAACAAACTCATTCTGCAGCTTAGAGATATAGTCATTTATATCCGGGTTATTAATCATTATTTTACCCGCGAAACAAATAAAGCGATTAGCCTGATTAACCGGATTAGTAGAAACAGGAATCATTTTATACTGCAATATACGGGAAGGATTAAAATAATCAGCATTTAATACGGAACCCTGGCCGAGATACCCTAGGCGAGATTGCTCAAAAAGCAAAGAGGGAAGTTTAAGCAAAGAAGAATCCTGCGGGTAAACACCAATGCAGATATTTGAACCGTTTTTTAAGAATACGGTTTTCCAGTTTTTATCTTCTTCTGTTATCTCAGGGAACATTCCTCGCTCCGAATCTATAAACCACTTCTTATATTCGTCGCTAAGCATTACTGATGCATATACCTCGGGCAACTGAACGTCATTCTCCAGCTCAATTTCGATATCCCATTTAATCTCATAGTTTTCGCAAACTTCTATCCTCCAGATTTGAGCCATTGCAAGATGATAAAACCTGCCAGTTGCGACCAGCTGGCTATTGGAAACCTGGACATCCCACTCTGCCTGAGAAGAATTATACCCTACACCCGATACCCCGAATACCGTATAGCCACCTCCGGAAGAAGGAGTGATTAACTTGCCATCCCAATTCAATAGCAACTTGCCGTTATTAAACACCAGACTAAACCGATTTCTCTCAATGATGGCAATTCCTTTTGGGCTGCCGACTGTCTGCGAATAAAAAGATACTGCTTTGGCCGTCTCCTCATCTTTAATCAACATCCCTCGCTTTAAGAATATGGTTCTTGCGCAGAGTTTTTGTAACATGGCCATATCATGAGTAACAATAATAACGGTTTTACCTCTTTGTTTTATCTTGAATATTTCTTTGATGCATTTTTTCTGAAAATACTCATCTCCCACAGACAACGTATCATCTACAAGAAAAATATCGGAGTCCATATGCACTGCTATTGCAAATGCCAAACGCACAAACATGCCTTGAGAATAGCATTTTACCGGGGCATTTATAAACTTACCGATTTCGGCAAAATCAATAATCTGCTGAAACCTTTCCTTAGCCTGATCTACCCGCAAACCAAAAAGTTCGCATTGCAAAGAAATGTTTTCCCGGCCGGTAAGCTCTATCTGAAAACCTGCGCCCAGCTCCAAAAGCCCGGAGACGCTGCCCGCAACTTCTATTCCGCCGCGATCAGGCTTTAACATTCCGGCGATTAACCGTAAGATGGTCGATTTGCCTGAACCGTTCTCACCGATAATCCCTAACAACTCTCCTTTTTCCATAGAAAAGTTAATTTCCTGTAAAGCCCAGAAATTTTCCCAAGAGGCCTTACCCTCAATAATAAACTTGATACGATACATCTCCCACACATCTTTAAACTTAATTATAGGCATATCAAATACGTTTTAAAACACTAGACTCAAACCAAATTGACACTAATATCCCTACAGATAAACTGGAAAATGCCCAAATAACCACCCCTAAGAACGTTGCTGGATCTGGCATCCTGCAATAAAAGATTATATCCCGGTAAAATAGAATAAATACAGATAACGGATTTAAATTAAAGACCCAGCGAAGATTTCCGGGGATCATTTCTATAGGATAAAAAATAGGCGTAACCCAAAACCAGAACATAAGCAAAGTCCCGACCAAATGTTCTAGGTCGCGGAAAATAACATTAACTACGCTAAATAGTAGGACTATCCCGCTGGTAAAAATATAGGTCAATATAAGTATGGCCGGTAGCAAAACAGCCAAAGTGATAATGCCCGGGTTCTGAAACAAGAATACAGGATAGACAATTACCCCGCTCATAAGAAAATTCATCAAATAAGACAGCGCGATGCTCAAAGGGATTATTTCTTTTGGTAAGCTAAATTGATGCAAAACACTCTTTTGGGTTGATAGAGAAGGCGTGGCTTCGGATAAAGCCCCGGAAAAAAACATCCACGGTAAAATACCCGAAAGAACGAATAGAGCAAAATCCTTTATTCCCGTCTTAAAAACAGCCGTAAACACAAAAGTTATTGCCAACATCATCAAAATAGGGTTAATTACCACCCAGAAAATACCTAATACAGAACCGGCATATTTAGCCTTAAATTGTTTCACGGATATATTCCATAAGGTGCGCCGGAAAAAATATATCCTGTTAATTTTTACTGTAATTAATTTTAAAAGCATCATCTTGTCCAGCCCTCTCTGCGGCTATCCCCGAATTAATCTTGAGCTTTATCTATACGCTCAATTGAATCCCGGTAAAAAACCACTTCTCCCCGGGAAGAACCCAACCACACCTCTAAAACTACTTTATCGGGATATTCTTTTTTTATCTCCCCCTGTAATTGACGGCCATTTTTTAAATAAATCGTGTCTTTCTGTTCTAATTGCGTTTCTGCCTTAGGGGAAGGTTGTTTATTTAGCCTGGATATTTCATTATCTATAAAGGCTTCTCCTACCGAAAGTTGCTTTGCTTTTTCCAGCGCCATTAAAGCTAAATCCGCATTCTGCATCTTCTCATTGATCTTAGACAAAGTTAAATATGCCTGCCGATAACGAGGGTGAGCATTTATTACGCCATCTATAATTTTTTTCGCTTTTTCGGATTCACCAAGGCCATTTAAGGCATAAGCATAATTATTAAGCAAAACAGAATTATCGGGATTATTTTTAAGCTCCTGCTGGCAATACTGTGTTTCTTTCTGATATTCTAAAACGGCCTGCGCATGATTGTTTAAATTATCATAAATATCAGCCAAATCATTATGTAGGTTAGGATAATCATTCTTCAATACTCTTAGTTTGTTGTATTCTGAGATAGCTTGATTAAACATTTTATTATCTCGGTAGACACTGCCTAAGCTATAGATATAATCCGCGTTATCCGGATCAAGGCTAACTGCCTTTTTTAAATAAGTAATTGCTTCTGCATATCGCTCCAGATGCATTAAAGCCAGAGCAAGATCATTACAGATAGAGGCATCGTTATTATTTAATGTGAGCGCATTCTTGGCGGAAGATAATTCTTTTTCAAAATCTCCTTTCTTAAAATACACCTCGCTGAGTAATTTGTGCGCATAATGAAACTGTGGATCTATTAATAGGGCCTTCTTCAGGCTGACTTCAGCATTATCATAGTCTTTGGCGTAGACGTAATAATAACCCAGTGTGTATTGGCCTACGGCAAAATCAGGGCATGATTTAAGCGTGTCCTTTAAAAGAGATATCGCCTCTGCGTTTTTATTCGCCAGGAACAGCTCCGTGCTCTTATTTAATGTAGAAACCACAAAAACATAACAACACTCTTGCGAAGCTTGAATGATCTCTGGATTATTTGGAATCTGATTCCGTGCCCGGCTGATGACGCTCAACGCTTCAGGATGACTGCCTTTTTGAGAATACATTTCTGCTAATGACTGATACGCTTTTACGCAAAAATGGTTTATGCTTAAAGCTTTATTATATTCATCTGCCGCTTTATCATAATCCCGATTTTCCCTATATGCTTCTGCTAATCCCAGGTGAGCCAACCAAGATTGCGGATTTATTTTAAGAGCATTGCCATAGGAGCCTATTGCTTCTTTGTATAAAGAATGCTCGAAATAATCATTTCCCTGATTATAGAAGAACGCTTCCAGTTTACCCCTGGAAAAAAATAAGAAAATAACCAGGACCACCAAAAGCAATAAAAATTCAATGATTCTTTTCATCTTTTAATCTTATCTGCTGCTTGTTTACCATCGAGTATCGCATCTTCCATAGACATATATTTCCAGCTTCCATAGCGACCACAAACAATTACATTATTGCCTAACAAAAACCCCCTTATTGCCTCCGTAGCTTGAGAATAATATTTATCATAAATTGGGTAACCATATTTTATATCATTTATGTCTAAAACATTTACCTTGTTTTCCTCGCCTAATATTCCACAGGCTTTAAGATCATTTATTATCATGGTTACAATCTTATTTCTATTAATCGGTCTGTCTTTAGAATACGCTACCTCGGTGTATATGGAGCTCTTGCCGCAAGGAACGATATTTCTGGAAAAATTATGAAAGAAACCCGCCCTGAAGAAAACAGTCTCTTTGTGCGGAAAATATACCCAATGTCTACCTTCTTGACAGGCCCCTTCTACCCCAAGGTTAAGGTTGAATATTGAGTTCCAGCGCAATTTTCTAAACATACCCAGGATATCCCCAGGTAAAGGCTGAATTATCTTTGCCAGCTCGGGCAAAGGCATTGTTGAAATTAAAGTATCAAACTTAACTTTTTCTTTACCCACAACATTTAGTTCTCTTTTCTGAAGGTCAATCGCGTTAATACGGCAATTCTTAGAAACATTGCATAGCTGTTGTTCAAATGCCCGGGGGAGTTGCCCTATGCCTGCATGCCGGGGATACCAAAAGCAAGCATTATAACCAAAACGATGCTTGTTTTCCGCAAAGAAACCTTCGATCACTTCAGATGGCTTTGGCTGAGGTATAAAGTTATCTGTCCAGGCAGAAGTCATTTCGTCTAAAGGGACTGTCCAGAATTTCTCATTATATGGAACCATGAAATGCCTGGATATGCCTTTACCGAAAGAGGCATTTATCCATTTAAGGAAACCTACAGGAGCTTTGCCTTGCTGAAATTGGCTAGCCTTTAAGAATTCGAACAAACATTCTTTTGCTATTGGCATAGGTAAAAAGCAAAGATTGGCCTGAAAAGGATAGCGGCTAAAAATACCAAAGCTATTAATCCATGCGCTCCTTACATGAGAAGCCAAATTTCCTTTTAACAATCTTCTTACCAGCTGCAAGGTATATTTATTTCTAAAATGCAGGAGATGGCCGTCACAATCAAAAATAAAACCTTTGATCTTTTTAGAGCGACATAACCCGCCTACGGTAGCGTCTTTTTCAAACACAAAACACTCTATTTTCTTCTTCTGAAGATGCCAAGCTGCGCTCAATCCCGCAAGCCCAGCCCCCAAAATAACGATTTTCTTCTTACTCATGCGTATCTATTTTAATTAACTTCCAGAATAAAACAATGCTGAACAAAAATATGGCGATAATAATACTAGTTGCCCAAAAAATGCTAACTTTTGTTAAAATTACTCCCGCCAGAGAAAAGATAAAACACAACAAAAACATGACCAAAATAGTCTTTATCGGGCTGGCAGCAGAAAGTCTTATCCTAAATGCGATATGATCATTACTTTTCTTAAAAGGCATCTTTTTCTTAATTATCCTAAAAATAATAAGCAGAAGCGTATCTGCAATAGGAAGCCACAAAATTATTATTGGGCTTAATAAAGCAAGGACGTTATCTTTAGAGGCATAACGTAAAACTAAGGCAATAGCGCAAATCATAAAACCTAGGAAGTGACTTCCGGAGTTACCAAGATATATACCTGCTGGGGGCAAGTTAAAAACCAGGAACCCAAAAGTTACTGCGCATAAAGTAAGGGAAAGAATCTGCATATTTAAATCAGGATTAAGAATAGCTATTACTAATAAAGCGCTGCTTACAATTAAAGCTGCGCCCGCAGCTAAACCATCCATAATATCCAATAAGTTAAAAGCATTAGTAATACCTAAAATCCAGAAAAATGTAACTACGGCATTGCCCCAAAACCCCAGATACATAATGTCGGTCATTATGCCAAGAGAGATTAACAAAGCTGCACAGAAAGACTGGGCTAAGAATTTTTGCAAGATAGATAACTCTTTTAAATCATCCACTAAGCCAAAAAACAACATTAGAAGCGAGACCCCGAGGACTGCAAGTATTTTAGTCCCGAGGATACCAAACACATATACGCCTAAGCAAGAAGAAAACACAAAAGCAGCCCCTATTCCTAAGCCTCCTACCAAAGAAATACCTCTAGCATACAGGATTTTATATTTTAAAGAAACCCTTGCCATTAAAAATATGCATAGCATACTGGAAATTAAGGCACCGGAAAAAATAATTAAGTATTTAAGCATTTTTGCTCAT
>JAHJCJ010000044.1 GCA_018812825.1 Candidatus Omnitrophota bacterium | reverse complement strand
TATAAAACGTTCAGGTAAAGCTAATAATGAGCGCAAGTTCCAGATACTTCAAGAGATAGCGGAGCCGTACGTTAAGATCAAAGAACAGATGAAATTGATAAAGTCTGCTCATCTTAAGTTTAGCCGCACAAAAAAGAAATTAGTGGAAGCAAATCTGCGTTTGGTTGTAAGTATCGCCAAAAAATATACTAATCGTGGCCTTTCTTTCCTTGACTTGATCCAAGAAGGCAATATCGGCCTTATGCGTGCCGTGGAGAAATTTGAATATAAACGCGGTTATAAATTTTCAACTTATGCGACTTGGTGGATTCGCCAGGCGATTACTCGTTCAATTGCCGACCAGGCGCGTACGATTAGAATACCCGTCCATATGACTGAAACAATAAATAAAATCATCCGTTTTTCAAGGGTCTTTGTGCAGAAAAATGGCCGTGAACCTACGCCTGAGGAGATTGCGCATAAAATGCGTTTTCCGCAGGGTAAAATAAAATCCATATTAAAGATTGCCCAGGAGCCTATATCTTTGCAGATGCCTATAGGAGATGAAGGGGATACGCATTTTGGTGATTTTATCCAAGATAAGAAGGCAGTTTCTCCGGCAAATGAAACTGTGCGTTCAATGTTAAAAGATGAAATGAATTCCGCTTTAAGTACATTAACGGAAAGAGAGAAAAAGATCTTGATTCTGCGCTTTGGTATTCATGACGGCTCCTCGCGCACATTAGAAGAGGTAGGTAATGTTTTTAAGGTTACCCGCGAAAGGGTCAGACAAATTGAAGCTAAAGCTTTAAAGAAACTACGCCATCCATCGCGTTCACGCAGATTACGCTCTTTTATGGATATGACCTTGGCACATCAGAGAGAGTATTAAATTTCATAGAACAAATTTTTTTGCGCGTATTTTTGATATTTTACGGCCAGAAATTTTTCACTCTTGGGGAACTTCGGACTTTAGTCCTAAGGGCTCCATTTAAATTTTAGGCAGCTTATTTTTTTTGGGAAGGTTATAGCTTTATTTAATTGACTAAAATATGGGAAATCAAAAACAGGAAGATCGAGCCAAATTAAATCGTGATGAGTTGGCTAAGCTCAAACATTCTAAGGATAGCCTTGAGTTGACGGTTGTGAAGCTGCGTGATACAGAGCTTCAGCAGAAGGCTGTCTTGAATAATATTCCGGATATAGCCTGGCTTAAAGATACCGATAGCAAGTATATCGTGGTTAATGACGCTTTTGCTAAGGCTTGCGGTTTTAAGGCCGATGAGATTGTAGGTATGACTGATTTTGACCTTTGGCCCAGGGATTTAGCGGAGAATTATCGAGCCGATGACCGTGAGGTAATGAATAGTAAGAAACATAAATGTATTGAAGAAAGGCTGGTTAATAAGGAAAACAGAGAAATCTGGATAGAAACCGTAAAAACAGCGGTTTTTAATGATCAAGGGAATGTGATTGGCACAACCGGCATATCCAGGAATATCTCGCAGCGTAAAAAATATGAAGAAAAGCAAAGGGATATTCGTTCTGAGCTTGAAATCAGGGTTAAGGTCAGGACAGCGGAGTTGGCCAGCCTTAATGATAATCTGCGTAAAGAAATAAAAGACCGCGTAAGAATTGAAGAAGAGCTACTTAGCGCGGGCAGCTTTTTAAATAGCGTATTTTCTAGTATTCAGGATGGCTTAAGCGTATCGGATACCGAGATGAATGTTTTACGCGTTAACCCGGCGATGGAGAAATGGTATGCGCATAATATGCCTATTGTAGGGAAAAAATGTTATGAGGCGTATCATGGCAGAAGTGAGCCTTGTGATATTTGCCCGGTAAAGGAAACTCTGCGCACGCATAAACCAGCGTACATCATTTCTCCGATGCACGATAAGGATCTGAAGATCGTTGGTTATTTTGATCTTTACAGTTTCCCGATGTTTGATCAAAGAACAAAAAAACTGGTTGGTGTAATTGAATATGTGCGCAATATAACTGATCGTAAGATTGCCGAAGAGTCTTTACGGATAAACGAAGAGAGGTTTCGCACTATAGCTGATTTTACCTATGACTGGGAATATTGGCAGGGTGTGGATAAAAAGATGATCTATGTCTCTCCTTCATGCGAACGTATTACTGGATATACACAGGATGATTTCTTGAATGACCCTGATTTAATTGAAAAGATCGTGCATCAGGATGATATTGAAAATTTGCGTACGAAAGTAAATGAAGCGGTAAAAAAATGCACTAAACTGGAGGTGGATTTCCGTATAATTAATCGAAACGGCCAGTTGCGTTGGGTCAGTCATATATGTGTTCCTGTTTATAGTAAAGATGGTAAACTGCTTGGCCGCAGGGCCAGTAATCGCGACACTACTAAAAATAAAGAATATGAAATTGAACTGCAAGTTTACCGTGAAAAGCTGGAGTCTTTAGTGCAGCATCGCACAAAAGAATTGGAATCTGAAGTTAAATCAAAGGAATCTGCGGAATTTCAAGCTAAAACCCTACGGCAACAGATTGAATTTATACTTGGGGCAACTAAAACCGGGCTGGATATTATTGATAAAGATTATTACATCCGTTACATTGATCCGGAGTGGGCAAAAATATACGGGCATTGGGAGGGGAAACAATGTTTTGATTATTTTATGGACCGTAAAACTCCCTGTCCCGATTGCGCCATAGAGAAGGCCCTTAAGACGAAAAAGACTGTAGTCAGCCAAGAGGTATTGGTTAAAGAGGGCAACCGGCCGATCTCAATAACCTCTATACCTTTCCAGAATGAAAAGGGCGAATGGTTAGTTGCCGAAGTGAATATTGATATAAGCGAAAGGTTAAAAATTGAAGAAGGCCTGAAGCGTTACCGTGAACATTTAGAGGAGGTTGTAGAAGAACGAACCGCAGATCTTTTACAGGAAGTATCTTTGCATAAAAATACGGAATTAGAAAGGAGCAAGCTTCATCATGAACTACTTAAATCCTATGAGAAATTAAAAAGTATTTCACTTGTTGATTCGCAAACCGGGCTCTATAATCGCCGCTATCTTCAAGATGTTGTTGAAGTAGAGTTTCATCGCACCCGTAGGTTTGCCCATAGCTTAGCGATAGTTATGCTGGATATTGACTATTTTAAATCCATAAATGACGTTTATGGGATTGCTTTTGGAGATTTGGTTTTAAAACAATTGGCCAGGCAGCTTAAGCGTATGCTGCGACGTTATGATATCTTTATCCGCTATGCCGGTGAAGAGTTTTTAATTATATCTCCGAGATTAAATAGAGATTCAGCTGTTAGTATGGCGCAAAGATTGTTGGAAGCATTGAATTTTATTAATTTTGGTAATAAGAAGCATAGCGTAAGATTGAAGTTAAGCTTAGCTGCGGTTTCCTTCCCGGAGGATAGGGCAAAAAACGGGTCGGATTTAGTTAATTTGGCTAATACAGTTCTTAATAAAGCGAAGGAGCAGGGCGGTAATCGCGCTTATTCTACTTTAGATATGAATAGCGTATCCAAGAAAGGTAAGATTTTTAAGGCCGCAGGAGTGAGGACTTTAAAGAAGACAATCGATAAGCTTAATATGAAATCAAAACAGGGCTTGGCAGAATCAATTTTTGCGTTTGCTAAAACCATTGAATTAAAAGATCATTATACCGGTGAGCATGTTGAAAACACCGTACATTACGCGACAGAGATTGCCAGAGGGCTAAATCTTCCCAGGGAAGACGTAGAATTGATTAAGCAGGCGGCTATGCTGCATGATTTAGGAAAGATTGGCATTAGCGAAAACATACTGCTTAAAAAAGGCAAGCTTAATAAAAAAGAGTTTGAAGAGATCAAGAAGCATCCGCAGATCGGAGCAGATATAATCCGGCCTATTCAATTTTTGCATGCTTTAATCCCGTTTATTTTTTACCATCATGAAAGATGGGATGGTAGGGGGTATCCTAGCGGGATAAAAGGCGAGGATATTCCTGTTGGGGCTAGGATTATTGCTATTGCCGATGTTTACCAGGCCTTAATTAGCGACCGGCCGTACCACAAGGCTTTTAGTAAGGCTAGGGCCATAGATATGATCAAAAAAGCCTCCGGAACTCAATTTGATCCCCGAATCGTAAACAATTTTCTCACCATTATTAAGAAAGAAAAATAATTCCTTTTTAACTTGCTAAAATCCGTTAAAAATAGTAATATATGGTATTATTTTAGGGCCCATAGCTCAGTCGGTTAGAGCAGTTGACTCATAATCAATTGGTCCGGGGTTCGAGTCCCTGTGGGCCCAGTATAGATTTGTTATGGGTACCGGGCGCATAGCTCAGTTGGTTAGAGCGCTACATTCACATTGTAGAGGCCATAGGTCCGAGTCCTATTGCGCCCAAATTTATTTAGGACAGGCTTAATCAGGAGGTAAGTTGGCTACAATAGACTTAAAAGCGCAGATTATCGGTTTAGTAAAACTACAGGAATTAGACAGCGAGATTTATGTTTTAAGAAACGAAAAAGAAGCCAAGCCTTTAGAGATAAAGACTATAGAGGATTCTTTTGAAGCCAAAAAGCAGAATTTGGCATCTCTTGAAAAAAGCTCTCTGGAGCTGCAAAAACAGCGTAAGGAGAAGGAATTGGAGCTTGCAGTTAACCTTGAGGCGGTAAAAAAACTGCAAAGCCAACTGTATTCTTTAAAGACTAATAAAGAATTCCAGATCATGTTGCAGCAGATCGCGGATACTAAAGCTGACGGCTCGCTGATTGAAGAAAAGATCCTTATCTCGTTTGAGAATTCAGATAAAATAAAAGCGGAAATTGATCAGGAGAACCTAAAACTTAAGGAAGAGGAAAAGATTTTTCTTGAACATAAGAAAAAGATTGAGTTACGCGTAAAAGAAATTGATGAACGTTTGAACCAGTTGCAGGCGCAAAGAAAACAAATTACTCCGGGAGTTAATCCTAAGATGCTAACCGAGTATGAAAGAATACTTTCTAACCGGGATGGTTTGGCGATTGTTACGGTTGTAGATAATTCCTGCGCGGGATGCCATATGTTAGTGCCTCCTCAGGTGATTAATTTGATTAAGATGTATGAGCATATTATTACCTGTGAAGTGTGTAACCGTATTTTTTACATTGCGGAATGAGTTATTTAGAGATTTATATTGATGGTGCCTCAAAGGGAAACCCGGGGCACAGCGGTGTTGGTATCATAATTTACCGCAATGGCCAAGTGCTCAAGCGTATTTCAAGTTATATCGGTAAAACTACGAACAATATAGCCGAATACACCGCGCTCATATACGCGCTGGAAGAAGCCTTGTTATTGAAAGCCAAGAGTTTAAAGATTAATACAGACAGCCAGCTCTTGGCCAGGCAAATAAACAGGGTTTATAAAGTTAAACATGAGGGATTAATAGCGTTGTATGAGCGGGCAGTGCGTCTTTTAAGCGGCTTTGAAACAGTCCTGGTCAAACATATTCCGCGAGAAAAAAATAGCTGCGCAGATAAATTGGCAACAGGAGCAATTAAAGCAACATTAAAGGACAGCTTTTTTCAGCCTTACTGATGGGGCTGGATATATCTTTGATAATGAGCAGGCAGAGTGTGGCTGCCCTATGTAAGTAGGGAGGAAAGTCCGGGCTCCGGAGGATAACGTAACGGGTAATCCCCGTCCTTGTTGAATAAACATGCGGATTAGAGCCACAGAGACGAGTAACAGCTAAAAGGCTGTGAGGTGAAACGCGGTAATCTCTGCGTGGAGCAATGTAGAATAGGAGATGAGCCTTGTAAGTCGCTTAAAGCGACATATGAGTCGCGTGCTGATCCGGCGCGCTTTCCGTTTGACGGGAAATAATCTCGGGTAAACTGCTAAAGTTAGCGTGGTAACGCGCTGATTGAGAGGAATAGCCACTAATCGATGCGCAAACTCGCATCAAGACAGAACCCGGCTTATTCTGCCTGCTTTATTAAACTCGGTAGTTGTATATACTTTCGCGGCTAGAAACCGCGAAAGTATATCGCACGAATATGAGAAAGAAAAGAAGCCTGGGTTTTTACCCTAGTGGGCTAAATTAAATTTAAGCGGAGGACATTGGTTTGTTTCTTCGCCAGCTCTTGCAGGTTCATCAAGTGTTTCACTGGATAGAAACTTTAAGGTGTTCAAATTTTTTCTGAATAAAAAAATAAGGAGGACCCTGATTTGCTGCGCTCATCAGGATTCTCCTGGATGAAAAATTAAGGAGGACCCTGATTTGCTGCGCTC
>JAHJCJ010000043.1 GCA_018812825.1 Candidatus Omnitrophota bacterium | reverse complement strand
TCACCTTGCACAAAAAGCAAATTAAAACTTCTTGTATCATCAAGCTGGTGCTGGGCTGTAGCAATAATCCTGCCAGCTTTTGCCGTTATCTCACCAGCGCTGGTTAGAGAAATATAGAAGTATATTCCTTTCTCTTTAAAATAATTTTCATTCAAATTTGTTCTTATTGCTCTTAATATATTATATGTCATTTGAGAGTCAATATCGCCGCGATAAAAACCATCTAATGTTTTTACAAGAGCATCAAAGCCCTCCATTAACTTGGCATTACCCGTCTTCTCTACCCTCTTCAATAAGTCATCCGCGAGGTGTGACTCATATTTACCATTGTAAATCTGATATATATACGGAGCAAATGACGATTCCAAGATATCAATTCCTTCCGGCAGAGCCGGTGCTTCTAAATCTGTCGGTGATTCCGATTCTGTCTGGGATTCAGAAGCGACCAAATTTGTATCGGCCAACCAGGCAAGGAGTTGATATTTCTGCCGAGGTTCAACATCCAATCCGCTTATTACACTTATTACTTTTATGGCTGAACTTTCTGCGATAAAATCCATTCCCACCTCTTTTAACTCTTCAGACGATATAAACCTGTTCAATGTTTCAACTGCAAGTTTAAAAATTTGCAGCATTGGTATATCAGATTTATTTAACTTAAACCCCGCAAAAATTCGATCTTGCTTTTCTTGACTAAGCGTGTCGAAGCTGATGTAATTTTCAAAAGTGAAAGTTTTAGTAATGTCAGATATCGCTTTCACTTTATTCAAAACATCTTTCATATCGTCGTATCGTTTAAACAAATTAACGTGCGCTTCTATATTTACATCTGATAAACCTCTTGCCCAATATGCTAATCCTAAAGCTTTATTCGGAGTTTGCGGGTTAATCTCTTTTGCGAACTCTTGCATCAAAGGCACAAGTTTGACGTTTGGGATCTCGCCATCTTCGTTTATATTTTGAGATATTTTAGCACCTATGTTTCTATGCGCATCCCATAAAAAGGTAAGACCTAAAATATCTTTCCGTATTTCATCCTTCTGCCCTGCGATATTAAACTTACTCAAGTCCTCGTTGATAATTTTATTGATATCGAATGGTTCCAATACCTTATCCGCTTCTATCATCCTCTTTAAAATAGTTACAGCAGCTAGCATAACTTTAGGCGGCTGCACTTCTTTTGTTGTTACATTAGGGGTCCTTAACAAATTAGACAGTATTTCCCCAAATTTATTAATCGCATCATCGTAAGCCATGAGCGCTTCGCTTTGCTTCCCCTGCTGCATATAAACCGCACCTAAATTCCCAGCCGCTATCCCTATTGACATCGCATCATGGGTATTTCCAGCTAATTCTTTTACTTTTTCGTAAGTTTGCATAGCTGCGGTCAAATCATCGACGGCTCTCTGCGCTTGCGCAAGTTCGAAATAAACATCGATAATCCCGGATTGTCTTTCTTCTGGTGTTATTTCAATAACCTTATTAAAATATTTCTGCGCTTGCCTAAAACTTTTCTCTTGGATATATAAGCTTCCAAGGTCGCGATATAAGCTTTTAATCATTTGTTGATTTTCCGAAGCAACACTTTCAGGTTGCTTTTCTAATAAAACAACTGCTTTTTCGAATTGGCTTATAGCCCCTTGAATATCCTCTCGTTTATTATAAATTCCACCTAAAATCCAATGCGCCTGTATTAATGTTTGCGCATTTTGGGGATCAGAGCTATCCAATTCCTCGATGATTGCTTCTACATATCCTTTCCCTTGCTCAAAGTCTTTCCCAGACTCCAGACTTATTGCGGCAAATTGTAATCGGGCATTATTCCTCTCCTCAGGCTTAGAATTTTCATTATTAATCACCTTTTGTAACTTTCCAAATGCGCCAGTAAAATTTTCCTTTTCTACATCCGATTTTGCCTGGATAAAATTGTTGTAATTTTCGCTTATGTTTGTGCCGCAAAGCCAGTTAACAACAGCGGCTTTTTGCGACTCAGAAAAAGCATCTGGAAGCAGACCGATTATGCCTATTATCTGCTCTGGCTCAAATCTTCCCTGAACACGCCCCTTCAGCAAAGCGTTGTTCAGG
>JAHJCJ010000042.1 GCA_018812825.1 Candidatus Omnitrophota bacterium | reverse complement strand
CGTTTGGCAAATTTTTGATAAGTTCGACTTTATAATCTTCACCTGTTTTCTCAAATAGCTCTATTGCCTCAGGTCTATTCAGCTCTTGGCGCAAAAATGGTTCATCCCTAGAGATAATTTTTTGCATCTCCTGTTCAATGCTGAGCAAATCCTCGTTACTCAACGGATCTTTTTTGTCAAAATCATAATAAAAGCCATCTTCAATTGAAGGCCCAATAGCTAATTTTGTCTCCGGCCAGAGTTTTTTTACCGCCTCGGCCATCACGTGGGAGCATGAATGCCGTAATGTAGATATATCCATTTTTATAGGTGCAACAATTAAATCCTGCGCTGCGCGCAGGATTTCGCACAGCAAGTGTGCACTTGCCAATCCTTTTTGACAAGGTGCGCTAGATTAAAACTTATTATGTGCTCAAAATTAAAATGGGCCCAAGTGGACTTGAACCACTGACCTTTGCGATGTCAACGCAACGCTCTAACCAACTGAGCTATGAGCCCGAAATCCGGGTTTCTTTACAACCTCATAGCGAACCCCTCTTTAAGGATGAACTATGAACTTGAACACAACAATCTTTTATCTAACGAGACTCCCAACGAACGTACCAAAAATTGTAAAATTTTTGATACGATCACGAACTGAAGCCTTATCTATATGGGCAAGAAGGGAGTCGGACCCTTACGACCTTGCGGCCAACAGATTTTAAGTCTGTCGTGTATGCCATTCCACCACTTGCCCGTTACAAATTGAGGCGACGAGCGGAATTGAACCGCTGAATAGTTGTTTTGCAGACAACTGCCTTACCACTTGGCTACGTCGCCAAAAACTCCAATGAACGCATAACTTATAGAGCGAAGCAAATATAAGTTACCGCGTGAATGGATCCTTGACGTCTATCAAGATATCAAGGATCTTTTTACTTCTTTAACAATATCCTCTGGCCCTGCTAAACAACCTAACCCTACCTTACCACAGGCAAGCATGCCTTTGCGCGGTGCGATAAATTTATAACCGCAAGACTTTAATTTCGCAATATTGCTTTGGGTAATTTTATTATTATACATAAACTCGTTCATTGCCGGGGCAATTAGAAGATTTGCCTTGCTTGCGCAAACCGTGCAGGTCAAAAGGTCATCACAAATACCTGCGGAAAGCTTGGCAATTATATTAGCAGTCGCCGGGGCAATTAAAATTAAATCCGCTTCTTCCGCCAACGATACATGCTCAACCTGCCAGGTATCCGGTTCATCAAAAATACCTGCTCGATAAACCCTGTTTCCACTTAAGCTTGCAAAAACAATCGGCTTAATCAACTCCTCTGCCTCTTTGGTCATGATTACCTTAACCGTAAAACCACATTCTTTAAGCCTGCGGACAAGTTCACATGCTTTATAAATCGCAATGCTTGCAGTTACGCCTAAAATAATATTTTTCTTGGGTTTCTCCATTATTCCTTTGCCTTTATCTGCCTGGCCTCTATCTTACCTTGTTCAATCTCGTGCAAAGCCACAGTAGAAGGCTTAGCAGAAAGCTCATCCGCAACCAATCTTGGCTGTCCTTCAGCAAGCTCTAAGGCCCTTTTGGAGGCCAAAATTACCAGTTTATAAATAGACCCTAAACTTTTATCTAAAAGGTTCTCCCTACCCCGATATCCCATCTTTTACCCCCGAGTAATATGTTAAACGCTATTTTCCTTTATAAATATCTTTTTTAATTCCCTGAGAGCAACCCGCAGGTTTTGATTCAGAATACAATAATCAAATTGTGACGCTGCCAAAAGTTCCCGTTGCGCCAGACGCAAACGTTGCGTTATTTCTTTTTTATTAGTCTCTCTGCAACGGCCCTCAATCCTTGTCTTAAGCACGCTAAGTGAAGGCGGCAAGACAAAAACTGTTAGAGTATTATGGGGATAGATTTTCTTAAGAACCCTTGTACCCTTAAGGTCTAAACATAAACCAAGATGTTTGCCTTTTTTAAGCCGGTTTTCTACCGGCCCCTTAGGCGTTCCGTAATAATAGCCCAAATACTTAGTCCATTCAAGAATTTTCTTTGCTTTTAACAAGCGCCTAAATTCATCTTTAGTAACAAAAAAATAGTCCCTACCCTGTCTTTCTCCTAAGCGCTTAGGCCGGGTAGTAACAGAACGTGATTTTACCAACAGTTTACCGATTTTTTTATCTTGGATTAACCTGGTCAGAAGGGTAGTCTTACCTGAACCCGAAGGCCCGGAGATTATAAAAATTTTTCCTTGCTTATTTTGTCTTTTTTTGGCTTTCACTACTCGATATTCTGCACCTGTTCGCGGATCTTTTCAATCTGGCTTTTCATCTGCACGGCACGCCCTGAAATAACTAGATCGAACGACTTCGCCGCCAAGGTATTGGCTTCCCGCTGCATCTCCTGAGTAATAAAATCTAGCTCCTTACCAACAGAACCGCCCTTAGCGATCTTCTGCTGAAAGTTCGTTATGTGAAAATTCAGCCGGTCCATTTCTTCGGCAATATCCGCTCCCTTCAAAAAAGCCGAACGCTCCTCTTCTGCCTTTATCTTCTGCAGCCTTATTTTTACTGCCGAGCCGAATCTACGCTTAATTAAAACCAAATCTTTTTTAAGCAATCCGCTCCTATTTTTTAGCAAACCTGCCAAAACCCTACCCTCCTTCTGCCGCGTCTTTAACAACTCTAAAAGTGCCTGCTGCAGCAAGGGCTTAAGGTGCTCCCAGATATGCATGCCTGCCGGTTTATTTTCTTTAAGCGACAAAATTCCGGGCAACCGGATTAAAGAATCTAGGGCTAAGCCATCTTTAATCTTAAACTCATTTTTTATACTATTTAGCTCGTGCAAATAATTCTTTAAAAGCTTACGGTTTACAAATATCCCCTGCACCTCTTTGCCTTTTATATTTATAGCACAGAAAACCCTGCCCCGCCTGATTTTGGCCTCAATCTCTTTTTTTAATTTATCCTCTAAAGAAAGCATGCCTTCCGGCAAATGAAAAACGGTCTCCAGAAACTTATGGTTAGTGCATCTTAATTCCACGCAAATTCTTCCGATAGAATCAATCTCTGCTTCTTGGCTGCCAAAACCAGTCATACTACTAATCATCTTGAGCACCTTTTAATCTAGTTAAGTATTTCCTTAGTCCCAAACCTTGATTGCTATCTCTTTTTGCACTAAATCTTTTGTCGAATACAGATCAACGATAATTTCGCCGGGCGCAAACCAAAGCTTAATCTCCCTTTCCGCTTCGAATTCATTGGATGAAACATGAATTACATTTTCGTAAACTCCGGATGTAGTTATCCGGCCATAAGAGCCGCGGATAGAAGTAGACTCAGCTTCCTCGGGGTTAGTAGCTCCGGCTAATTCCCGGCATTTCTTAATCGCATCTTCTCCCCAATAAACTAAAGCCATAACTTTCTTGCGATCGTGCAATTCTCCCTGGAGATATTTAATAATTTCCCCAAAAAATGGCTTATCTTTTAAATGTTTATAATGCTCTTCTGCCAGCTCTTTTGATACCCGCGCAATTTTCGCAGCGACGATTTCTAGTTTGGTTTCGGATAAACGCGTAAGGATGTTTCCGGTAAGCGATTTCTTTAATCCGTCGGGCTTGATAAGAATTAAAACTGCCTGGTTCATTATTTATTTTCCTCCCTTAATTACATTAACTATACGCTCAAGATCTTCTTGAGAATAAAATTCAATATTAATATGCCCACGTTTTTTCCTTTTGCTGATTCTAACCTTGGTAGCTAATGCATGCTGTAGTTGTTCTTCCAGAATAGCAACCAGCGGTTCACGCTGGCCTTGGCCAATTTTTCTTTTAATTAATTTTGGCCGGCTGCTTTTAATCAAACTCTCCAGCTCGCGCACGGAAAGCTCTTTAGAAATAATATCTTGGACAAGTTTACGTTGGTGATTTGCATCTTCTATTTCTAACAGGGCGCGGCCATGTGCAAAACTAATACGCCCCTTTTTCATTTCCTCTTGAATCTCATGGGGAAGCTTAAGTAGACGTAAGGTATTAGTAATAGTAACCCTGGCTTTTCCTAAAACCTCGCTTATCTTCTCTTGGGTAACTTTAAATTTATCTATTAAATGCTGATAGGCATGTGCTTCTTCAATGGGGTTCAATCCCTCCCTCTGAATATTTTCAATTAAAGCCAACTCTAGGGAATCTTGGTCGCCTACATCTCGCACAATAGCGGGTATCTCTTTGAGGCCTAACATGTTAGCCGCACGAAACCTTCGCTCTCCAGCGATTAATTCATAATTATCCCCTCTACGCCTCACCAAAAGCGGCTGAATAACTCCTTTTTCTTTAATCGATTGGGCTAATTCTTCTATACTTACTTGATCAAAATCTTCTCGTGGCTGAAATGGATTTGGTTTTATTTGTCCAGTCTGGACATAAACAATCTCTTCTTTATGTTTTTCGCCTTCAACTATTTTCTCCGGGATTAATGCACTTAAACCTTTTCCTAAAGCCCTTCTCTCCATTAAGCTTCTCCTTACCCGCAAGGGTACACCAGCCATTCCTTTCAGGCTGGGCTTTGTCCCTGCGTGATTCTTAAACTCGTGTCAATATTTAAACCTAAGATTTCTTTACTCAACTCTTCATACTTTTGAGCACCAAGAGAATCCCGGTCATATAAAACAATGGGTTTACCAAAGCTTGGTGCCTCGGTTAAACGAACATTCCTAGGAATCACAGTATTATAAACTTTTTCTTTAAAATGGTTGCGTGCCTCCTGGATAACCTCTTTGGTCAGATTTGTGCGGAAATCCGCCATTGTCAAAAGCACGCCTTCAATTACTAGAGACGGATTAAGATTTTCTTTCACAAGTCTAATAGTATTATGTAGTTGCGTTAATCCTTCTAGGGCATAATATTCACACTGAACTGGAATTATTACTGAATCAGCAGCGCATAAACCATTGATTGTAAGCAACCCCAGAGAAGGCGGTGAGTCAATAATTAAAAAGTCGAATTTTTCTTTTTCTTTTTGTAAAGCTCTTTTTAACCTATACTCTCGGCCCAATGCACCTACTAATTCCACCTCTGCCCCGGTTAAATCCAAATTAGAAGGTGCAAGCACAAGATTATCAATCTCAGTTTTTTGTAAGATGTCTTTAAGCTCTAACTCTTCAAGTAAAATATGATATGTGCTTTTCTTAATATCGTGCTTGTTTATCCCAATTCCACTAGTTGTATTTGCCTGAGGATCTAAATCAATTAACATAACTTTCTTACCTGCAATAGCTAGATATGCTGCGAGATTAATAGAAGTGGTAGTTTTACCTACTCCGCCCTTTTGATTACAGATTGCGATTATCTTACTCATTGATATTATTGTATTTACGAATAGTTCCCCGTGAAACGTCCCTTTAACCAAGCTAATTATCCCAAAACTAAGGCAATTGTCAAGTATTTTCTTTACTTGAAATCGCACTTACGCGTACCTTAGCAGGCTTAGCTCCGGGCATACCAAAAAGCCCCTTCTTCTCTTCAGACAAAACTTGTATCTTTACACTCTTACGTGGAAGCTTTAACTCTTGTAAAGCCTTTTCTATGGCCTCCTCAACAGTTTTACCTTCAACTTCTAAGTATTTTAATCTTTTCATTTTTGTTTATTCATGCGCACTTGATAAAGAAGCATTAATGTGCTATTCACAAACCAATAAAGCACTAACCCTGATGGCATGTGGTAGAAAATAACTCCAAACATAACAGGCATGATAATTGACATCATTTTCTGTTGCTGGGCTGCATCTCCGGTTGTCTTAATTGTAGAAATCTTTTGTTGCACGAACATACCTATAGCCATTAAAATTGGTAAAATATTTACCTGGTTACCTAAGATAGGTATTGAATTTTTGAAAGTAAAAAGCTGATCCGGGGAAGAAAGATCTTTGATCCAAAGAAAATGTGCACCTCTTAAGGCTACCGAACGAATCAATGCCTGATATAGGGCAAAGAAAATCGGCATTTGTAATAATAAGGGCAAGCAACCTCCAAGTGGATTAACCTTATGTTCCTTATAGAGTTCCATTATTTCTTTGTTCAATCTTTGAGGATTATCCTTAAGCTCTTTACGTAAAGCTTCGATCTTGGGCTGCAAAGCCTGCATCTCTTTCATAGAACGCATTTGCTTTAGCGAAAGAGGGAAAAGCAGCAAATAAACTGCAAGGCTCAATATAATTATTGCCCATCCCCAATTATGCACTAAACTATAAAAAAATCCAAGCAACTGCAAGAGCAGCTGCGCAATAAAATCAAAAGTTCCGTAATAAATGATTGCTGTCCATTCTGTTTTAATGCTGTTTATAGTTTTTAAATCCTGGGGTCCTAAATAAATATGATATAAATGTCCAATCTGTTTACCAGGATTCAAACTTAATTCACTACCTAATATACCTAATTCAGACTCCTGAGGACTAATTTTTTTAATATAGGCACTATCTACTGTGTCAACTGGCTCAAGAATAGCACAAAAATACTGGTCACGTAACCCAATAAATTTTACATCTTTGGTGGCGAAATCTTTTCCCGCTGAAATATGCATTGTTTTTTCTTTGCCACTTAGTAAAATATCCTGGTAGCGCGACTGGGTATTTTTTGCCGATAGATCTAATCGACCTAAAACTAGCTGAGGATGAACCGACAGAGGAGAAGGAGATAAATTTTGAGTCTTGATTTCTAACTCTATGGCATAGCTATCGTTAGGAATAATAAATTTCTTAACGATGCGTTTGTTTTGATCCTGATAAATAAACGAAATTTGCTCCTTTGTCATGCTTTCCTGTTTGAATAAATTACCGTTATCGCTAAGCAAGCCTATTTTGAGCGGGAGGTGATGCTCGAGCCTATTTTTAAAAACTACCTCTATGATAGTAGCTCTCGCCGGGTCAAAAATTATATCCCGGTTGTCTTGGGTAAATTTCACAACTTCCTTTATGGGGTCCGATATAGAATCTGAAACAAATTGCGTTAAAGTTGATGCTTGATTACCAGAAGAGCCCTGCTGTATCGGTACTTTTACCTGTGTGCTATCAGCTATAACTCCTTTATTATCAAGTAGTTGTGATTTTGGGGCTAAAGCTGACCAACTCAATAAAACTAACAAAGATAGAGCAATAGCTAATACTAAACGTTTTTCCATAGATTTTATGTTTATGTTAAGGGATCATAACCTGATTGGCCAGAAAAAGGATGACATCGCAGAATTCTTGTTAGCCCCTTACATACTCCTTTAATTAATCCATATTTTAAAATTGCCTGTTTTGTATATTCAGAACAGCCCGGCTCAAAACGGCAGGTTGCCGGAATAGCCGGTCTTATATATTTCTGATATGCAGCTATCAACTTAAGAGTTAGGATCGCTGGCGTTAAATACAAAGCGTCTCTACATTTACACACAGAGACGCTTCCTACCTTTGTTCCGTCGACGTGCCAAAGTCTTACGCCCAGACTTAGTCGCCATCTTCCTACGGAAACCTTGTCGTTTCTTACCAACAATATTTGTTGGCGTTTTTAAATTTTTTTTCATTTCAGATTCTCCTTATTTTAACCCAATACTTACTGCAAAAAATAGCTTAAAGAGGGCTACGAAATTTCTGCGCAATTTTCTTGATTTTTGTGGATTGTAACACACATTCATCTAGTGGTCAAGTTTTTTATTGACGTTCCAACATATTATTGTATAATAACTCACGTTTATCTTTTTTACTTGCCCCGTTAAATAGATTATGATATTCTACAAGGACGTATCTTAACGGGATTGCAAAGATTTTTGGCTCTGTTACAATGATTACGGTTTAGCTAAATTTGTGGGTGTATTTTTATCCACAGATTTATGCAAGTTGTGTATAAACTGTTAATTCTGTTGCTAAAAGAAAGGCGAAACTTACCGGTAAGGTGTGTATTATTAACGGGAGCGGGCATGATGGAGATTGCTAAAAGCTGGGAAGAGGCGCAGGGTGATTTGAAATCCAAACTGGGAGAGACTATATTCGCCACTTGGATAGCGCCGTTAAAATTCACTGCCGCCGATAACCAAAATATAAACCTTGAGGCGCCAGATCAATTTTTCAAAGACTGGGTTGAAAAACATTATTTTGGGCTTATTCAAGAAGTCTTGAAAAATAAGGGCTCAAATAATCTATTAGTAAGGTTAACTGTCGGCAACGCGCCAGATAACTTAACCGCATTCAATAAGGCTAATGTGATAAATATTAAAAGCCTTCCTGTAACAGGTTTTGCCAATCTTAACTCGCGCTATACATTTGAAAACTTTGTAGTCGGTCCTGCGAATAGGCATGCTCACGCCTATTCACTTGCCGTAGCTAACTCACCGGCAAAAACATATAATCCCCTGTTTATTTATGGCGGGGTAGGTCTGGGCAAAACACATCTTATCCAAGCCGTCTGCCACCAAATAAAAAACAACGGACTAGAAGGAGCAAAAATATGTTATGTTTCGAGCGAAAAGTTTACTAACGAACTCATCGATGCCATTTTGCACCGCACTACTTCAGCCTTTCGGCAAAAATACCGGAATCTTGATGTTTTAGTCATTGATGACATCCATTTTATTGCTGGTAAAGAATCCACCCAAGAAGAGTTTTTTCATACTTTTAATGCCTTATATGATGCGCATAAACAAATTGTATTTTCCTCTGACCGGCCGCCAAAAGAAATTACTAATCTCCAAGAAAGGTTGGTTTCGCGATTCGGATGGGGATTGGCCACTGACATACAACCTCCAGACCTAGAAACACGGGTTGCAATCTTAAAGAAGAAAATTGAACGTGAACCTGTCGGTGTACCCGACGATGTAATATTTTTCATTGCCCAGTTAATTAAAACAAATATTCGTGAATTAGAAGGAGCATTAATTAGGACTATTGCTTACTCTTTATTGGAAGAAGAGCCGGTAACTTTACGGTTAACTAAAGAGGTGTTAAAAGACTTGTTAAAAGAACCAAGGAAATTAATTACGGTAGATTTTATCCAACGTTGCGTGGCTGAAGAATTCGGGGTTTCTTTACAAGAATTAAAAACCAAACGACGCAATAAACAAATTGTGTTCCCGCGACAAATTGCCATGTATTTAAGTAGGGAGTTAACAGACCTATCCCTTCCTGAGATTGGGGAACTTTTTTGCGGTAAAGACCATACTACGGTTTTGCATTCTTATAAGAAAATCAAAGAAGATAGTCATAATAACCCAGAGTTAAAAGAGCGGGTGGAAAAAGTTATGCAGGTTATTAAACAGTAATCCCAAGGTTGTTAGCCGGGATATTTTATTCTAATTCACTATTAATATAAAGGGTTGTGTGTTTTTCAACAGAAACACAACCCCTTTAATACTACGATGATATTAAGTTTTATTATATATATAAACAGAAGGAGTTTAACTAATGAGATTTAAAGTGGAGAAAAATAACTTAATTGCTGCAATTCAAACCGTACAAAACATAATTACTACAAAATCAGCCTTGCCAATCCTCTCTAATATCTTAATTGAGACTCAACAAGATGGGGTAAGGTTAACTGCTACAGATCTAGATATAGGGATAACCTGTGTAATTCCTGTGGATATCCAGGAACAAGGCGCAATTACTATTCCCGCTAAAAGATTCAGTGATATTATTAAAGAATTCCCTGTGGATGTTGTTAATGTCACTACTAAAAAGAATAATCTTGTAGTAATTAATTCTGAATTCTGTCAATTTAAGATTATGGGTTTAGCAAAAGAAGAGTTTCCTAGTTTGCCAGAGTTTAAAGATAAAAAGGTTATTAGGGTTGAACAGGCGACCTTAAAAGAGATGTTGACCCTGACCTCTTTTGCGGTATCTTTTGATGAGACAAGATATGTTTTAAATGGCATACTTTTTAAAATTAATAAAGGAGTTTTAACCCTTGTTTCTACTGACGGGAAAAGATTGGCGATTGCAGAAAGGAAATTAAATGTAGGTTTGGATGTTGATTTGAGTATAATTGTTCCAATTAAAACAATACATGAATTAAATCGCAACCTAAAAGAAGAAGGGGAGTTATCTTTGGTGATTGGTAGCAACCAAGCGCTTTTTGATCTAAATAGCGTGGTAATAATTTCTCGTTTAATTGAAGGAGAGTTTCCAGATTATGGGCAGGTTATCCCTGAGGTATCTGAAAACAGAATGAAAGTAGGGCGGAATCAATTCCTTTTGGCGGTAAAAAGAGCAGCGCTTTTAGCCACCCTGGATTATCAGGCAGTAAAATTAGAGGTGTTTAAGAATAAACTGGTAATTTCTAAGTCTACGCCAGATGTAGGTGAATTCCATGAAGAGCTGGCAGCAGAGTATCAGGGCAGGGAGTTGGTTATTGGTTTTAATCCGGTTTATTTAATAGATATTTTGAAGAACCTCAGTGATGAAGTTATTAATTTAGAGTTAACTGATGGAGAGAAGCCCGGGGTTATCCGTATTAGCGGGTATGTCTACATAGTATTGCCTATGCGTATTAATTAGTGATATGGAGCTTTTGAAAAACACACTAGATAAAGTTATGCGGGGCCTGTTAACTAAAAAGACGGGCTCTTCAGGTGCTGGCCCGGAGCAGTGGTTAAAAAAAACCTTGACAAAGAAGGAGTTGGGGCATATAAAAGTTAAATATTTTAGTAAAGGGGTTCTCGGTTTGAGCGTGGATTCTTCTGCTTGGCTGTATATTCTAAGCCTCAAGAAAGAAGAATTGGTAAATAAGCTAAAAAAGGAAAATCCGGGATTAAAAAATATAAACTTACGTATCGGTGAAATTTCGTGAAAAAATCAAAAGAAGAAATAAGGAATAATCCTAAGCTAGCAGAAAAAACCAAGGCCTATGATGCAACTAGTATCCAGGTTTTAGAAGGCATTGAAGCGGTTAGGCGTCGGCCTGCAATGTATATTGGGGATACTTCAACGCGCGGACTGCATCATTTAGTTTATGAGGTTGTTGATAATAGCGTTGATGAAAGCTTAGCAGGTTTCTGTGACTCTATTTCTGTATGTGTACAGTTGGATAATAGCGTAACAGTGGTTGATAACGGCCGCGGTATTCCGGTAGATATTCATAAAACCGAAAAGAAGCCAGCAGTAGAGGTTGCTTTGACTACTTTACATGCTGGAGGTAAGTTTGATCACCGTTCTTATAAAGTGTCTGGTGGTTTACATGGAGTAGGTGTAAGTTGTGTTAACGCGCTTTCAGACTGGCTGGAGGTAGAAGTAAAGAGGGACGGTAAAATTTACCACCAGCGTTATGAGCGAGGTAAAACCGTATCTAAACTTACCGTTATTGGTAAAAGCAATTCCACTGGCACTAAAATTACTTTTAAGCCAGACAAAACAATTTTTACCAAAACGGATTATTCCTATGATATACTCTCGCAGCGTCTCAGAGAACTGGCCTTTTTAAATAAAGGGTTGAAAATAAAATTGATGGATGAGCGCTCGGATAAAGAGACGGTTTTTGAGTTTTCCGGCGGGATTGTGTCATTCGTTGAGTACCTCAATAAAAATAAAAACCCTTTGCACAACAAAGTGGTCTATTTTGAAAAGCTTCAAGATGATATTAATGTTGAGGTTGCCCTGCAGTATAATGATGGCTATGCTGAAACCATGTTTTCTTTCGCTAATAACATAAACACCATGGAAGGAGGAACGCACCTGTCCGGGTTTAAATCCGCACTTACTCGGGGGATTAATCAATACGCTAAATCAAAGAACTTGCTCAAAGACAATATTGCTATTACCGGAGATGATGTGCGTGAAGGCTTAACTGCGGTAATCAGCGTGCAGGTCCCTAACCCTCAATTTGAGGGGCAGACTAAAACCAAGCTGGGTAATTCCGAGGTAGAGGGGTTAGTGGCTTCAGCCAGCCTTGATGCGCTTTCAGGTTATTTTGAAGAAAACCCATCGGTTGCCAATAAGATTATAGACAAAGTAATCGTGGCTTCACGTGCCAGGGAGGCTGCGCGTAAGGCCAGGGAATTAACCCGTAGAAAAGGTGCATTGGAAGGTGCGGGCCTGCCTGGTAAGTTAGCGGATTGTTCGGAGCGAGATGCGGCCTTATGTGAACTTTACATTGTAGAGGGAGATTCTGCGGGCGGTTCAGCAAAACAAGGCCGTGATAGGAGATTCCAGGCCATTTTGCCCATCAAAGGTAAAATCTTAAATGTAGAAAAATCACGCTTAGATAAGATTTTATCTAATGAAGAGATACGTACTATCATTACTGCTTTAGGAACAGGAATCGGTGAAGAATTTGATCTTTCCAAATTAAGGTATCATAAACTAATGCTTATGGCAGATGCTGATATTGACGGTTCGCATATACGCACCCTGCTTTTAACTTTATTATACCGTCAAATGCCCAAATTGATAGAAGAAGGGCATGTTTATATAACCCAACCACCACTTTATAAAATTAAAAGAGGGCAGCGTGAAGAATACATTCAGACTGAGCAGCAGATGGATGACTTGCTGTTAGATTTAGGCAGAGAAGGGCATAAGCTGTTACGGGTAAAAGACAAACAAGGCTTTACGGACAATCAATTTAAAGAGCTTTTAAAGCACTTAGTTGAGCTAGATAAACTAGGAAGGTATTTAGATAAAAAGGGAGTGAATTTTGCAGATTACATCAATTCTAGACATCAAAAAACCAAAAAAATGCCTGTTTATAGGGTAAAAGTAGATGGAAATACCCTTTTTGCCTTTTCTGATAAAGAGCTGGCTGTTATTACAGAAAAAGAAGGAAAAGAGGCAGAACAAGATGTTTTGCAGCTTTTTGAATCACAGGAAATCGAACAGGTAATTGCTAAGATTGAAAAACTTGGTTTTGATATTGGGAGTTATTTTAGCAGCATTATCGTTTGTAAACAGGGAGAAATCAAAGCGGCGGAGAAAAAGCTAAAAGCCGTTTACCGTATTACTAATGATGAAGATTCCAAGGAGACTTTTAGCTTAAGAGAGGTACTTGTATATATCAAAGAAGTAGCTGTTAAGGGCATGCATATCCAGAGGTATAAAGGCTTGGGTGAAATGAATCCGCAACAGCTTTGGGATACTACTATGGATCCGGAAAAAAGGACAATTCTACAGGTAGTTTTAGAGGATGCGGTTGAGGCAGATAAGATGTTTACGGTTTTAATGGGTGACCAGGTAGAGCCGCGGCGAGAATTCATAGAAAATTACGCGCATCAGGTAAAGAACTTGGACGTTTAACCGAGGGATGTAATATGGAAGTAGTTATGCCGGGTAGGTATAAAAAAGCTATTCATCCTGTTGTCGTTTTCAGGGAAGCCTGCGGAATATGCTGGAAGAACCTGGGGAAACTGAGTGTTATTTATCTGATTTTTAATTTGCCCATCTCCGTTTTTTACTTAACACCCACGGCAAGTAAACTGCAGAATCAAAAACCAAGCCTCTCAACGTTACTTTGGTTTTTCCTCCCGATTTTAATAATCAGTATTTGGGGGCATATTGCGTTACTGCTGGGGGCTAAAAAGGCAGTTGACTTTGAAAGTTATACAATTGGCCAAAGTATTAGCCAGGTAAAGATATCCTTTTTAAAATATCTAGGCACAGTCCTGGTTGTTACTTTATTTTTAATGGGCGTAATGATGTTAGGCGGATTTTCTATCGCAATGATTTTAGCGTTGCTATTGAAGGTTAATAAAATACTGGCATTATTGATTTGTCTTGTCCTGGCAGTAGCTGTTTTTGCACCTTTAATCTATTTTATGCTGCGCTGGTCTCTTGCTGCAACAGTTTGCGTTCTCGAGAATGTAAGACCGATTGCTGCCTTAAAGCGGAGTTTTTCTTTAGTTACGGATTATGTGCATCCAGTTGTAGGGAGCTATTGTTTGATTATACTTGCGTATATTGCTTGTCTACTTCCTATTATTATTGCTGGAGCATTTTTAGGTATAGGTAATGATGCTGATCAGGCTAATCAGGTAGGCATAGTATATAGTATATTTATAAATATTGTACTGGTACCGTTTTGGGCCACGATTACAGTAGTCTTGTATAAAAAATTAAAAGAGGCGTTAGAAACTCGTGTATACGCGTAACGAAAAAATAATCCCGGTTTACATTGAAGATGAGGTTAAAGACTCTTATTTGAATTACGCGATGAGCGTAATTGTTGGTCGGGCACTGCCTGATGTCCGTGATGGCCTAAAGCCAGTACATCGCAGGATTCTTTATGCAATGCAAGATCTTAATCTTGAACACTCCAAGCCATATAAAAAATGCGCACGTATAGTTGGTGAAACTATGGGTAAATATCATCCCCATGGAGATATGGCTATTTACGATACCTTGGTAAGAATGGCGCAGGATTTTACTTTACGTTATCCCTTGGTGGATGGTCAGGGAAACTTTGGTTCAGTAGATGGAGATGCTGCTGCAGCGATGCGTTATACCGAGGCCCGCCTGGCCTCAATTTCTGAGGAGTTGCTTGGTGATATTGAAAAGGATACAGTTGTCTTCGGGCCGAACTTCGATTCTTCTTTAAAAGAACCATTGCTTTTGCCGGCCAGCCTGCCCAATCTTTTAGTTAATGGCTCAAGCGGTATTGCCGTGGGCATGGCCACGAATATCCCCCCTCATAATCTGAATGAAGTTTGTGATGCAATTATTTACCTGCTTGACCATCCTGACGCCGAAATTAAAGATCTCATGCGTTATATTAAGGGGCCTGATTTTCCCACTGGCGGATTAATCTGCGGCAAGGCCGGGATTAAGGATGCGTATATGACAGGTAGAGGTAAGCTTTTGGTGCGCGGTAAGGCGACTGTCGAGCATCAGAAGAACGGCAAAGATCTAATCATTTTTACTGAGATCCCCTATCAGGTTCAGAAGTCAGGCGTTATTGAGTCTATTGCAGCTTTAGTTGATGATAAAAAAATTGAAGGCATATCTGATATTCGCGACGAGTCAGATAAAGAAGGTATGCGTATTGTGATTGAACTTAAACGCGATATTGAGTCGCAGATTGTTTTAAATCAGCTCTTTAAGCACACCCAGTTAGAAAATACATTCGGCATTATCATGCTGGCCCTGGTGGATAACCGGCCTAAGGTTTTAAATTTGCGCCAGGTGTTGGATTGCTATATTGAACATCGCAAGGTGGTTATCCGCAGGCGCACGCAGTTTGAATTAGATAAAGCCTTAAGACGTGCGCATATTTTGGAAGGGTTAAAAATTGCACTGAAGTTTATTGATCGAATTATTAAAGTTATTAAAACCTCTAAGAGTGTAGAAGCAGCCAAGGTAAACCTAATGAAAGAGTTTGAACTTTCTGAACTTCAATCACAGGCTATCCTTGAGATGCAACTGCAGCGTTTGACTGCCCTTGAGCGTGATAAAATCGACGCAGAGTATGGGGAGCTCTTAAAAAAGATTGAGATATGCCGGGCGATTTTAGCTTCGCAGAAAAAGATAGAAGCAATTATTAAGGAGGAACTTGAAAATTTAAAGAAAAAGTATGGAGATCAACGACTCACGAATATCGTAGGGGAGGCAGAGGAGCTTGAGGTTGAAGATTTAATTGCCGAAGAGGATGTGGTGGTAACAATCAGCCATGGTGGATATATTAAACGTTTACCGGTAAGCTCCTATCGTAAGCAAAAACGCGGAGGCACGGGAGCAACAGGCGCGGAACTTAGGGAAGAAGATTTTAGCGAACATCTTTTTGTCGCCTCGACCAAAGACTACCTGCTTATTTTTACTGATAAAGGCCAGGTTCACTGGTTAAAGGTTTATGAGATACCTCAAGCCAGCCGCATCTCTAAAGGAAAAGCAATTGTTAATCTTGTGCAGATGGAGCAGGCGGCCAAGGTTAGCTCAACTGTCCCGGTAAAAGAGTTTTCTCAGGATAAATATTTAGTCATGGTTACTAAGCTGGGCCAAATCAAGAAGACCAAGCTTGAGGCATACGGAAATCCGCGCAAAGGGGGAATTATCGGGATTAGCTTAGATAAAGATGATGCTTTGATTGGGGTAGAGATGACCGATGGAAAGCAAGAATTGCTTATTGGGACCAGACAGGGTAAGGCGGTAAGGTTTTCCGAAGAAAAGGTGCGTGACATGGGCAGGGGGGCACGGGGAGTACGCGCAATCTCTTTGGCGAAAAAAGACGAAGTTATTGATATGGTGGTCCCGCAAAAAAGTTCCACTATACTTACAGTCACAGCTTTAGGTTTTGCAAAACGTACCACTATTGATGAGTATCGATTGACTAGTCGTGGCGGCAAAGGGGTAATTAATATTAAGGTTACGGATAAAAACGGCGAAGCTGTAAATTTAAAATCCGTAAATGATAAAGATGAACTTATGGTGATTACCCAAAACGGTATATTTTTACGTTGTGCCATAAAGGATATTCGTGAAACCGGTCGTTCATCTCAAGGTGTACGGTTAATTAAGCTGCAAGATAAAGACCAGGTTTCCTGCATTGCTCCGGTAATTGCCGAAGAAGAGTAAATTCTGACCCTGTCGTCTAGCCTGGTCTAGGACAAGAGCTTTTCAAGCTCTCGACACGGGTTCAAATCCCGTCAGGGTCACTAAATTTGCGCTTTTGTGTCAGAAAATTTGTCCCGAAGCCTGCGAGCAAATTTTGGACATCATAAGGTATTAGAAAATTGCAAGCGTTTAGGCGAGGGATTAAAATTTAAGGTGTTATTGTGTGCGGAATAGTCGGATATATAGGTGAGAGATCAGCTCAAGGGATCCTTTTGGCTGGCCTTAAACGCTTAGAATACCGTGGATATGATTCCAGCGGTATGGCAGTAATCCTACCTGTTAAAAACATTTTGGCAACAAGAAAATCTCCCGGTAAAATTAGCGCACTTGACAAGCTGCTTAAATCTAAGCCTCTCGATGGCTCATTGGGGATTGCGCATACCCGTTGGGCTACTCATGGCGCACCTACTCACGCCAATGCACATCCCCATGTTGATTGTGAAAATGAAATTGCCCTGGTGCATAATGGCATTATTGAGAATTACGAAACCCTAAAGAACCAACTATTGAAAGAAGGGCACTTATTTTATAGCCAAACAGATACAGAGGTTATTATTCACCTTATTGAGAAGTTTTATAAAGATATTCCCCTGGAGGATGCAGTACGCAAGGCCTTAAAATTAGTCACGGGTTCATTTGCCATTGCGGTTATTGCTAAGCGTGAACCAGAAAAACTAGTTGGTGCTCGTTTAGGGAGCCCTCTGATAATGGGAATAGGGAAAAATGAGAATTTCCTTGCTTCAGATGCTCCGGCAATTTTAGAGCACACCAAGGATATAATCTTTTTAGAGGAAAACGAAATTGCAATCTTAAATAAAGATCGTTTTAAGGTAATTGGCCTCAATGGCAATGAAATAACTAAAAATCCGCAGAGACTCAATTGGGATATTGAACAGGCTCAAAAGCAGGGCTATAAGCATTTTATGCTTAAGGAAATTAATGAGCAGCCGAAGATTATTGAAAACCTGATAAACCTTAGGATCCCAAAGAATAATAGGATTTTCTTTAAAGAACAGTATGTCGGGGTTGAAAAATTAAAAAACATTAAAAATATTTTTGTCGTTGCCTGCGGTACAGCTTACCATGCCGGGTTAGTGGGAAAATATGTTTTTGAGACGCTTTCCAAAGTTCCTACCCAAATAGATGTGTCGAGTGAATTTCGTTATCGTGATTTGCTTATTAATAAAGACACCCTGGTTTTAGCGATAAGCCAGTCCGGAGAAACAGCCGATACCTTAGCGGGAGTCAGGCAGGCACGAAAACTCGGCGCATCGGTAATTTCTATATGCAATGTCTTGGGTTCAACCTTAACTCGCGAATCTGACGGAGTAATGTATACTCACGCCGGCCCGGAGATCGGGGTAGCTTCTACTAAAGCTTATACTGCGCAGCTGGTTGCAATTTATTTATTTGCTTTCTATCTGGCAAAAGTCCGCAATACAACACCTCCTGGAAAGATTAATAAACTAATTAAGGAGTTAAGGCATATTCCTAAAAAACAGGCAGATATTTTAAAAGAACAGGATGCTATTGCCCGCATCTCCCATAGGCATTCTCACCTGGGTTCTTTTTTATACCTGGGTAGAAATATAAATTATCCTTCAGCTTTAGAGGGCGCTTTAAAATTAAAAGAAATTTCATATATCCCCGCTGAAGGTTATGCTGCCGGAGAGATGAAACATGGGCCCATTGCCTTAATTGATGAATATCGCGCAGTTGTTTGTATTGCATCGGCATCAAAAGTTTACGAAAAGATGGTTTCTAATATCCAGGAGATTCACTCTCGCCGGGGTAAAATAATTGCTATTGCCACCGAAGGAGATAATAATATTAAAGGATTAACAGGGGAAGTAGTTTATATTCCTAAGTGCGATGAATTATTTTCTCCGCTTTTAGTCGCTCTGCCGCTACAGCTTCTAGCATATCACATATCAGTTAAGCGTGGCTGTGATGTAGATCAGCCGCGCAACTTAGCCAAGTCAGTAACTGTGGAATAATGTTTTATATTGTTGGAACACCAATCGGTAATTTGAAGGATCTCTCGCTTAGGGCAACTGAAGTCTTAAAAAGCGTAGATTTAATTGCCTGTGAAGACACGCGACATACTAAAATTCTCCTTGACCATTACGCCATCAAGACGCCCACCACGAGCTTTTTCCAGCACAACAGATTTCAAAAAGCAGATTATATTCTTGATTTATTAAAAGCAGGTAAGAATATTGCTTTGGTTTCTGATGCTGGGACGCCCGGGATTCTTGATCCAGGCTATAATCTAATTAATTTAGCCATTAAAAATAATCTGGAGATGACTTTTCTTCCTGGCGCTGCAGCTTTTGTTAATGCGCTGGTAATTTCTGGGAAGCCTGCCCATGAGTTTTATTTTGGCGGATTTCTGATTAACCGGACTCGGGCACGTAAAAATCAACTGGAGAAATTAAAGAAATTCAGCTGTACTTTAATTTTTTATGAATCCTGCCATAGAATTTTAGCTAGCTTGGAAGATATAGGCATGGTTTTTGGAGAGAAAGAAATTGTAGTAGCCAGGGAGTTAACCAAAAAATTTGAAGAAATTTTACGCGGCACCCCGGAGTTTATCATAAAGATGCTTAAGAAAAATAAACCCCGCGGTGAATTTGTTATAATTATTTAGATAAAGGTCAGGCACTACCTCAAAGCTGAGGGTGGCCCCTTTTAGTGCCATACTCCCGATTGGGTTAGTGCCTGACCTTTATTTTGACTTGACAGGGGTATAATTTGTGGTATATTTAAAGAAATACGTAGGGACCTTTAAGCCCGGCTCAGTGAAGCTGGCAAGGCAAATAAAATGAAGGCAATTGTATTAAAAAATATGAACCCTTGGCAAAATAGGCCAAGGGTATTTTTTTTATTTGCCGCAGAAAGCGGCACACCGGCTGATCCGTTAAAGCCGGGCGTAAGCCGCAGAAAGCGGCACACCGGCTAATCCGTTAAAGCCGGGCGTAAGCCGCAGAAAGCGGCACACCAATTCATCAAATTGGATTGGGTATAGGCAGTAAGCAATGGGATAGACCAGAGGATATAAATGAAAGAAAAAGCCAAGATTTTAGATAAGGAAGCAATCAACCGTGCGATTATGCGCGTGGCGCATGAAATTATAGAAAAAAACAAAGGCACCGCAGACTTGTGTGTTGTAGGCATAAGAACCCGCGGGGTCTACATCGCCAAGCGCCTGGCAGAGTGTATAAAAAAAATTGAAGGTAAAGATATTTCGGCTGGCGCATTGGACATCACGCTTTACCGTGATGATTTAGCCTTGGCTTCAGGTCAGCCGTTGGTACGTAAAACCGAGATAGATTTTGATATCAATGATAAAAAATTAGTGCTGGTTGATGACGTTCTTTATACTGGCCGAACAATCAGAGCCGCCCTAGATGCACTAATTGATTTTGGAAGACCGAAATCAATACAACTGGCAGTTTTAGTAGATCGTGGTCACCGTGAATTACCGATTCGGGCGGATTTTGTGGGGAAAAATATTCCTACCTCCAAACAGGAAATAGTGGAGGTGCACCTTGAAGAGCCTGACGGTAATGATGAAGTATTAATTGTGGAGAAAGAGTAATGCTTTGGACAAAAAAAGACCTTTTAGGACTTGAATATTTGACGTCAGAAGAAATAGGGCTGATTCTGGAAACTGCAGAATCTTTTAAAGAGGTTTCTACCCGTGAGATTAAGAAAGTTCCTGCTTTACGCGGCAAGACTGCAGTAAACCTTTTCTATGAGCCGTCTACGCGTACCCGCGTATCTTTTGAGGTGGCAGCCAAAAGGCTTTCCGCTGACGTAATTAATATCGCAACAGAGACCTCAAGTGTTAGAAAAGGCGAGACTTTAATTGATACTGGTAAAAACATTCAGGCGCTTAAGGCAGATATAATTATTATGCGGCATAATTGTTCAGGGGCGGCAAATATGTTGGCACGCGCATTAGATATTAGCGTGATTAATGCTGGAGACGGTTGGCATGAGCATCCCACTCAGGCATTGCTTGACATTTTTACGCTAAAAGAAAAACTGGGGAAAATAAGAGACCTAAATGTGGCTATTGTAGGCGATATAGCGCATTCGCGAGTTGCCCGCTCAAATATTTGGGGGCTGGTAAAGTTGGGGGCTAATGTTACGGTATGCGCTCCGGAGATGCTTCTGCCGGTTGAGATAGAAAAAACCGGAGTAAAGACCTCAAGCAATATAGATGAAGTATTGAAAAATTCCGATGCAGTGAATGTTTTAAGGATGCAGTTTGAGCGAGATGAAGACGCGGCATTCCCGGAACAATTAGATTACTATAAGAGGTTCGGCATTACCGAGGAAAGATTAGCTAAGGCCAAGAAAGATATTGTGGTTATGCATCCCGGTCCGATCAACCGGGGTATTGAAATGTCTAGCGAGGTGGCGGATGGAAAGAATTCGGTAATTTTAGAACAGGTGACCAATGGCATTGCTGTGCGTATGGCGGTTTTATTTTTGGTTAGTCAGGCAAGGGAATCAAGAGAATGAGTATATTGATTAAAAACGGAAGATTAATTGATCCGGCAAATAAAATTGATGCTCTGTTAGACATTTTAGTTGAAGATAATAAAATATCCCAAGTAGCTAAAGATATTAAGGCGCGGGCAGATAACATAATTGATGCCACGAATAAAATTATTGCTCCGGGCGTTGTTGATATGCATGTGCACTTGCGCCAGCCTGGTAGAGAAGATAAGGAAACGGTAGCTACTGCTACAGCAGCAGCTGCAAGAGGCGGAGTAACTACTGTTTTAGCCATGCCTAACACTAATCCGGCAATAGATTGTACAGAGAGCATTGAATTGCTAAAGGGGATAATTAATAAGAGCGCTAAAGTAAATGTGCTTGTTTGTGGTACTATTACCAAGGCTCGCCTGGGTAAGGAGCTAAGCGAAATCGCAGCGTTAAAGAAAAATGGAGCTCGTGCTTTATCTGACGATGGTTGTTCCGTAGATAATGATGATTTGATGCTTGAGGCATTTCAAAAAGCAAAACAATCCGGCATTCTAACTATCTGCCACTGCGAGGATAAAAAACTTTCCGGTAAAGGAGTAATTAACCTAGGTTTTAACTCGACGCGGCTGGGTCTGCGTGGTATCTTAAATGAATCAGAGTATAAAAGAGTGGCGCGGGATATTGAATTGGCAGAAAAGGCTGGAGCAGCCATACACATTGCTCATGTTAGTTGCCGCGAATCAGTAGAAATAATTGCTAAAGCCAAGAAAAAAGGCATAAAGGTTACTTGTGAAACTGCCCCTCACTATTTTGCTCTCACGGAAGATGCGCTATTAGGGTATGACACAAACATGAAGATGAACCCTCCCTTAAGAAGCCAAGAAGATCTTACGGTAATTAAACAGGGATTAAAAGATGGCACAATTGATGCCATTGCTTCAGACCATGCCCCGCATACGGAAAATGAAAAAGATATTGAGTTCGAACGCGCAGAATTTGGAGTAGTTGGTTTGGAGACTGAGCTGGCTGTGAGCATAACCGAGCTGATTGATTCAGAATTATTAGATTGGACTAAACTATTTGAGAAACTTGCTTTTAATCCTTCCACTATATTAGGTATAGACAGGGGGTCTTTGAGCGTAGGAGGGGTTGCAGACATAGTGATTATTTCTGGTGAGAAAGAATGGTTGGTTAAGAAAAATGAGCTGGTTTCTAAATCTAAAAACTCCGCATTTCTTGGGCGTACCTTAAAAGGAGTAGTAGATTATACAATTTGCAATGGAAAACTAGTATATAAAAAATAAGAAATGGAATTTATCGCTGATTTTCATATTCATTCCAAATACTCACGAGCAACTAGCCGTGATATGGATGTCAAGCACTTGGCAGAGTGGGCAAAATTAAAAGGCGTTACTCTTATGGGCACTGGGGATTTTACGCATCATCTCTGGCTAGAAGAGCTAAAGCACACATTAGAAGATTGCGGGAACGGTTTGTATAAATACGCAGGTATATATTTTATGCTCACTGCTGAGGTAAGTAGTATTTATTCTAAGGCAGGGCGTACCTATCGTATCCATACTTTAATTTTCAGCCCTTCGTTTAAAAGCGTAGATAAGATAAACGAAAAATTAGGCAGGATAGGAAACCTGGCTAGCGACGGCCGGCCGATATTAGGTTTGGATGCCGCAGAGCTAGCACGCATTGTTTTTGATATTGATGAAAACTGTATGATTGTGCCTGGGCATATCTGGACCCCCTGGTTTTCTGTATTTGGTTCGATGTCGGGTTTTGATCGAATTGAAGATTGCTTTGGTAAGCAGACAGAAAAAATATTTGCGCTTGAGACAGGGCTTTCTAGTGATCCAACAATGAACTGGCGGCTCAGTGCTTTAGACAGGTTTACGTTGATTTCTAATAGCGACTCGCATTCTCCTTCAAGAATTGGGCGCGAGGCAAATGTCTTTAACTGCGAACTGGATTATAAAACCATAAGGGAGGTTTTAAAAACCAAAGATAAAAAAAGATTTCTCTATACTATAGAATTCTTTCCGGAGGAAGGTAAATACCATTTTGATGGCCACAGGCTTTGTGGTATTCGTTGGTCACCTCAAGAGACAAGGGCACATAACGGAAGGTGCCCTAAGTGTGGAAAGAACGTAACTGTGGGCGTAGTTAACCGGGTTGAGAAATTAGCTGACCGTCAAGAAGGGTTTATTCCGGAAAACGCCATACCCTTCAAGAATCTTATTTCCTTGGATCAAATAATTGCGGAAGTAAAAGGTGTAGCCAAGACGAGTATAGGGGTAGAAAGGGATTACCGAAGCTACTTGGCAAATTTTGGCACAGAGTTTGATATATTGATGCGCGCTTCCAAAGATGATTTACTTAAAAGATTACCGGCTAAGATAGTTGAAGGTGTTATGAGGGCGCGAGCCGGGAAGGTAAGCATAAAACCTGGTTACGATGGAGAATACGGAGCAATCTCAATATTTGATAAAGGTATGCCCGAAGAGAAACACGAACAACAGCTCAATTTATTTTAATAGAATTTATTGTAAAGAGAATAAAGGTATAACGCGCCTGTGGCCCAACGGATAGGGCACTAGCCTCCGAAGCTGGTGGTGCAGGTTCAATTCCTTCCAGGCGCAAAAAAGTAATAGTATGTAAGGGGATGAATGAAAAGAATTATAGGCGTGATTGGGGGGCATTATTGTACAGATGAAGTGGAGCAAATTGCCCATAATCTAGGTAAAAAACTGGCAGAAGTGGTTGATATAATCGTTTCAGGAGGGTTAAGTGGCACAATGAAGGCGGTTTGTTCGGGTTTTAAGGCCGAAGGTGGCTTAACTATTGGTATTATCCCAGGTTATGATAAGAAAGAAGCCAATGAATTTGTAGATGTAGTAATTCCTACGGGAATGGGGTTAGCTAGGAATGTGTTAGTAGTTAAAACTGCAGATGTGGTGGTGGCGTTTCCCGGAGGAGCAGGCACTCTTTCAGAGATTGCCTATTGTTTGCAATTTAGAATACCGGTTATTAGCTTAGGTTCATGGGATATAAAAGGCGTAATTAAAGTTTCTAATATTGAAGAGGCGGTGATTAAAATAAGCGAACTTTTAAAGACAGGAGAAGTTAAGCTATGAGGGCAATCTTAGTTTTAGAGGATGGTAAAAGCTTTAATGCAAATAGCGATTTAAGCGCAGAATGCTTCGGGGAAGTAATTTTAAATACTGCGGTAGTGGGATATCAGGAAATGATTACTGATCCGACAAATGCCGGCAAAATCCTTGTATTGACTTACCCGCTTATTGGTAATTATGGGGTTGCCCCGAAATTTAATGAGTCTAACAAAATTTGGGTAAGTGGACTAGTGGTTAAAGAAAAAAGCCGGATTTATTCTAATTTTCAGGCAAAATCAAGCCTGAGCGATTTTCTAAAAGAAAAGAATGCATTAGCAATTTATAATCTTGATACACGCACTCTCGCTGTGCATTTAAGAGAAAAAGGGCCGTTGTTCGGGATAATTTCTACTAAGGAATTTGATTCCAGGAAGCTAGCGGATAAGATAAGCCAAATCAAGAGACAGCCTGCGCAAACTTTTTTACCGGAAATATCGGTTTCCAAGCTTAAAATTATAGGCAAGGGCAAGAAATTGGCGGTTTTAGACCTGGGAGTAACCAGTGGGTTACTCAGGCAATTAGAGGCATTAGGTTTTTCTTTAAACATACTGCCTTATAATTCCAACGCAAAGCAAATTTTATCAATCAAGCCCAAAGGTTTAATTATTTCTAGTGGCCCTGAGAATGATATAGGTTTAGCTAGGGTAGCGCAAAACATAAAACCGCTTATTGGTAAACTGCCCATGTTGGGAGTTGTTACGGGGTGTCAGGTTTTAGCGGTTGCTTTAGGTGCAGGATTAAGCCGGCTAAAGTTAGGGCATCGGGGAGCAAACTATCCATTAACCAGGCCAGGCTCCTTTAAGGGAGAAATTACTATTCAGAATCATGGGTATGTTATTGACCATGATGCATTACGCAAGGTTAAGAGGTTAAAGGTTACTGCTTGCAATTTAAATGATCATACGCTAGAGGAGATAGAAAGTAAGAAATTAAAACTGATAGGTGTGCAATATAATCCTGTGTCTGCAGGTTTTGATCAGGTAAATCCCATATTGATTAAATTTAATAAACTATTAGGGAGATAAATATGCCAAGACGCAAAGATATAAAGAAGGTTCTAATGATTGGTTCTGGGCCAATAGTTATCGGCCAGGCATGTGAATTTGACTATTCCGGCTCCCAGGCCTGTAAGGCTTTAAGAGAGGAAGGATATCGCACTATTTTAGTAAATTCTAATCCAGCAACGATTATGACAGATCCGGGAATGGCTGATGTCACTTACATCGAACCGCTGACTGTTGAGGTGCTTACAAAAATAATTGCTAAGGAGCGGCCAGATGCTATATTACCAACTCTCGGAGGACAAACGGGGTTGAATCTGGCCTTTTTTTTAATGAAGCAGGGTGTACTCAAAAAATATGGAGTTGAATCCATAGGTTCTTCTGTAGAAGCTATTTCTTGCGCTGAAGACAGGGAGCTATTTAAGAAAGCTATGCAAGAAATTGGAGTGGATACTCCTAAGAGCGGGATTGCTACAACCGTTAAGGAAGGCATGAAGATTGGTTTGGATATTGGGTTTCCTTTAATCTTGCGGCCTGCTTATTGTTTGGGTGGAAGCGGTGGTGCAATAGCATATAATAAAGAAGAATTAGAAACTTTTTTGTCCAAAGGGCTCGAGATTAGCCCGGTTCATCAGATTTTAGTAGAACAGTCGGTCTTGGGATGGAAAGAGATCGAATTTGAAGTTATGCGCGACTGTGCGGATAATGTGATTATGATTACCTCTATGGAGAATGTTGACCCTATGGGTGTGCATACCGGAGATAGTATTGTTGTTGCTCCTGCTCAAACTTTGACTCCCGAGGAATATACCAATTTTGTTAATCTCTGTAAAAGGATTATCCGCAAGATAGGTATATCAGGTGGAGGGGCTAATATCCAGTTTGGGCAGAATCCGGATAATGGTAAGATTGTAATTATTGAAGTTAATCCCAGGCTTTCTCGATCCTCGGCCTTGGCATCAAAGGCTACAGGAGTTCCTATTGCCAGAATTGCTACAAAGTTAGCAATAGGCTTGACCTTACCCGAAGTAATGAACCAGGTTACCAGTAAAACCACTTCTTTTTTTGAACCCACCGTAGATTACTGCGTATTTAAAATCTGCAGGTTTACTTTTGAGAAGTTTCCGTATGCGGAAAGGGTATTGAATACTTCTATGAAGGCTGTGGGAGAAGCAATGTCTATCGGCAGAAATTTTAAAGAGGCCCTGCAAAAAGGGATACGCTCAATCGAAATAAAACGCTTTGGTTTTGGAGCTGACGGCAGGGACAAGATTACTGATGAGATGCTAGAAAATCCCGACAGTATATTGCTTAAACAAATTAAGGATAAGGTTTCTACGCCAAACGACGAAAGGCTTTTTTATATACGTTATGCTTTAAAAGCCGGATTAAGCATAGATGAAATTTATGCCTTAAGCCGTATTGACCGTTGGTTTATTGACAACATGAAACAATTAGTTGAGCTAGAGGATAAAATCAAGCGGTATAAAAACAAAAAAACAGAAGATGAACCTAGTATCCCGCATGAATTGTTGGCGCAGGCAAAGGCAGACGGGTTTTCCGATATCCAGCTTGCTTTTCTGCTCAATGCCAAGGAGGAAAAGGTGAGACAGTTGCGTAAGAAGAATAATACCAAATCAGTTTATAAGTTAGTAGATACCTGTGCCGGAGAATTTAATGCCAAGCAACCGTATTTTTATTCAACACAAGAAACCAAAGATGAAGCTAGGCCAAGTAAGAATAAAAAAGTGATAATTTTAGGCGGTGGCCCGAATAGGATTGGCCAGGGCATTGAGTTTGATTATTGCTGTTGTCATGCTGCCTACGCGCTTAAAGAGGAGGGTATAGATAGTATTATGATTAACTGTAACCCGGAAACGGTGTCTACAGATTACGATACCTCTGACCGGCTTTATTTTGAACCGCTCACCTTTGAAGATATTATGAATATTATTGAATTGGAGAAGCCAATAGGCGTGATCGTGCAGTTTGGCGGCCAGACTCCGATTAATCTGGCAGTGGCTTTACGAGAGGCGGGAGTAAATATTTTGGGGACTAGCTCTGAAAGTATTGATATTGCCGAGGACCGAAAGCGGTTTAAGCATATGATTGATAAATTGGGTTTGTTGCAGCCAAACAGCGGTACCGTCTTTACCTTTGAAGAGGCGCAGAAGGTAGCTAATAATATTGGCTACCCTGTGTTAGTTAGGCCATCATATGTGTTAGGCGGCCGGGCTATGGAGATTGTATATGACGCGGAACTATTGGAAAGGTTTATTAAGGAGGCAGCTGAAGTTTCCGGAGAACATCCTATATTGATAGATAAATTTCTTGAAGATGCTATTGAAGTAGATGTGGATTTAATCGGAGATGGCGAAACTTTTGTTATTGGTGGAATTTTAGAGCATATTGAACAGGCAGGGGTGCATTCAGGAGATGCCGCAATGTCTCTGCCTACTTATACATTATCTCCAGATATTTTAAAAAAGATAAGAGAGGCTACTTATCGTTTGGCCAAAGAACTTAATGTTGTTGGTTTAATGAATGTGCAGTATGCGGTTAAAGATGCTAAGGTTTATATATTAGAGGTTAACCCGCGTGCATCACGCACCGTGCCTTTAGTTTCTAAGGTTATTGGGATTCCCCTGGCAAAGTTGGCAACTAAGGTTATGTTGGGGAAGAAGCTAAAGGATTTAGGTTTTACCGAAGAGATAATCCCGCAGTATGTGGCAGTAAAGGAATCTGTATTTCCTTTTAACCGTTTTCCAGGAGTAGATGTAATGCTCGGCCCGGAGATGAAATCTACCGGCGAGGTTATGGGAATTGATATGGATTTCTCCAGTGCTTATATCAAGAGCCAGATTGCTGCAGGGCAGAAGATTCCCAAGAAAGGCAATGTTTTTATTTCCGTGCATGACCGGGATAAAAGAGACGTAATTTCTATTGCCAAGAAATTAAAAGACCTTGGGTTTAATATTTTTGCCTCTAGTGGCACAGCTTCGGTTTTAGAGAAAAACAATATCCCGGCAAAAGTGTTGCCTAAGATAACCGAGGGCAGGCCGAACGTCCTGGATTTAATGAAAGACGGGAAGATCCAGATGGTTATTAATACACCGTCAGGCAGGATACCCCGCCAGGATGAGGTGAAAATCCGTTCGCAGGTAATTCTTTATAATATACCCTATACTACTACAATTTTTGGAGCCCAGGCAACGGTAAGCGGAATTGAGATGTTTATGAAGAAAGACTTAAGTGTGAAATCATTGCAGGAGTATCATAAAATTAAAGGTAAGAAAGTTAAATAGGCCAAAAGTATGCCGGAGCTACCGGAAGTAGAGACAATCAAAAGGGATTTAGAAAAAATAGTCCTTGGTAAGAAAATTACCAAGGTATGCGTGTATAATTCTACGGTTATAAGGGAGCCTTCGCCGGCTGTATTTAAGGAATCTCTTGAAGGACTAGTCATAAAAACAATCTTGCGCCGGGCAAAGCTTTTAGTTTTAGAGCTCTCAAATGGCTCAGCTTTGACTATACACTTAAAGATGACCGGGCAGTTAGTGCTCAGGCAAAAGCTGGGCAATCCCGGAGGATTTAAGAATAGCCGGGTAGCTTTTCATCTATCCGGAGGCAAAACTTTGGATTTTAATGATCAGCGTTTATTTGGAGAGCTACGCCTGATTAAGGATTGGAGAAAGTTAAAATTTGTCCAAAAGCTTGGCCCGGAACCATTTGATTTGACTTGCGGCGATTTTAAGGATATGCTCTCTAAGAAGAAAACCAAGATCAAGTCTTTATTGATGGATCAGTCATTTATTTCTGGGATCGGTAATCTCTATGCTGCTGAAGTTTTATTCTGGGCTAAGATTGACCCATGGAGATCCGCGCAGAGTTTAAGCGAAAAAGAAAAAGAAGGGTTGTATAAAGAAATAAAAAAAGTCTTAACTAGCGCGATTACGCACGGCGGTTCTTCTGTGGATGATTATGTGCGGCTTTCTGGTCAGCGTGGTGATTATCGCAGATTTCACCGTGTTTATGGCAGGGAAGCTAAGCCTTGTTTTATCTGTAAGGGTCTGATTAAAAGGATTACCCAGGGAGGAAGAGGTACTTATTTTTGTCCTAAGTGCCAAAAGTAAAAAATGAAGAAAAGAATAAAGATTAATGGAATAATTATGAGTGTAGCTCTTTTTTTTGTGTTACTCTTCCGGGGAGCATTTTTCCGCCAGGAAAATTCCGGTTGGCTGGAAAATTTTCTAAGGGTAACAGGTTTACTTTCTTTATTCTTAGGTCAGCTTATCCGCGTTTCAGCCAGAGGCTATAAAGCAGAGCATTCTAAGAATAGCCATGCTTTGATTGAGGGCGGGCCCTACAAGATAGTGCGTAACCCTATGTATTTGGGGATCCTTTTAATCGGGTTTGGCGTTGTGCTTATGCTTTTTAGCTGGTGGGTGGCCTTTCTTTTTCTGTTAATTTTCGCTTCGCGTTACTTCCCGTTAATACTTAGCGAAGAGAAAAAGCTGCGGAAGGTTTTTGGCGAAACTTATGACGCGTATTGCCGTCGAGTCCCTAGAATTATGCCGTGGTTTTCCAGCCTTATTAAGAATGGCGTTAAAGAATATTTACCGATAAAGCCAGCCTGGTTTAAGAAAGAGATAAACTCGATAATTCCGCTTTTAATATTGATTTCCTTATTTTTTCTCTGGAGAAGATGAAAAATTTTCAGCTGAAAGCAAAAATATTATCGCAAACCGAAATAAAAGATAACTACTGGTATTGTGAATTAAGTGCTCCGCAAGTAGCTAAGAATGCCCTGTCCGGGCAATTTATCAATATCCGGGTAAGCGATAATCTTGACCCGCTTTTGAGAAGGCCGATTAGTATACACAGAGTAAGCGGAGCAAAAATAAAGATTTTTTATGAAGTAGTGGGTAAAGCTACGGAGATCTTAGCGCAGAAGAAAAAAGGCGAGTATTTGGATATTATTGGCCCGTTAGGCAATGGTTTTGAATATAGCCGGATAACTAAGAAATCTTATAAGCGAAAAAACATTTTAGTTGCCGGAGGCATGGGGGTGGCCCCCTTGGTTTTTCTGGCTGAAAAAATAAAGTTCAATAAGCCACTGGTTTTGATCGGAGCCAGGGAGAAAGAACAGATCCTTTGTTCGCAAGAATTTAAAGCTTTGGGTTGTAAAGTGATAATTGCTACGGATGACGGTTCCTTGGGGTTTAAGGGTAAGGTTACGGAGCTTTTAAAAGAAGTCTTATCGCTAAACCAGCAAGCTAGTAAAGCGGAGAATATTTACGCCTGCGGACCGCAGCCAATGTTAAAAGCTGTTGCTCAGATTTCTTGTGCAAACAATATTGCCAGCCAGCTTTCACTGGAAAGGCATATGGCCTGCGGGTTCGGCGCCTGTTTAGGCTGTGTTGTAGCTACTAAATCCGGGTATAAAAGAGTTTGTAAAGATGGCCCGGTTTTTTCGGGTAAGGAGTTAACATGGTAAAACAGGCCAAACCAAACCTAAGTGTAAATATAGGAAATCTTGTTTTGCATAATCCGGTTATGGTTGCTTCTGGAACTTTCGGTTATGCCGAGGAGTTTAAGGAGTTAATGGACCTAAAAAAACTGGGGGCTATTGTTACTAAAACTATTACCATTAAACCGCGGCCCGGTAATCTTCCTCCCCGGACCTGCGAAACTCCTGCCGGTATGCTTAATTCTATCGGCCTGGAAAATCCCGGTATAGGAAGATTTATTAAAGAAAAGTTGCCATTTTTAAAGAAATTGGGTATCCCGGTTATTGTAAGTATCGCCGCTGAAGATAATCCCGAAGAATTTTCTGTTTTGGTTAGACAGTTGGATAAAATAAACACAGTTTCCGCAATTGAACTTAATATTTCCTGTCCCAACCTGCAGAAGGATAGATTAATTTCCCAAGACGCCAAAGAAACCTTTGCATTGGTTGGCGCAATACGTAAACTTACCAAGAAATGTTTGATTACTAAACTATCCCCTAACGTCACTTCCGTCCCAGAGATAGCTTTGGCTGCGCAGGAGGCAGGTAGCGATGCCATAGCTTTAATTAATACGCTTACCGGGATGAGTATAGATGTGCATAAACGTGCGCCTAAGATTGGATCCTGGGTTGGCGGTTTAAGCGGTCCGGCAATCAGGCCGGTAGCGGTGAGGATGGTTTGGGAGGTTTATAACAAGATTAATATTCCCATTATCGGCATGGGTGGTATAATGGATATTGAAAGTGCCCTGGAGTTTTTTATTGCCGGCGCCACTGCTGTCGGCGTGGGGACCGCAAACTTTATTAACCCGAGAGCAAGCCTTGAGATCATCTCTGGATTAGAAAAATATTGCCATAAGAATAAAATAAATTCTATAAAAAAATTAACCGGGTTGTTGTTAAGATGCTAGATTTAAAAGATAAATTAGTAGTTGCATTAGATGTTAATACATTGAAAGAGGTAAGGAAGCTAGTTAATACGCTTCGCGGAAAGGTTAAATTTTATAAAATTACGAATCGATTACTTGCACAATATGGTCCAAAAGTTTTACAAATAGTCAGAAAAATGGGTGGAAAAGTTTTTTTAGATTTAAAATTTCATGACATCCCCAATACAGTTCAATACTCTTGTTATTCTAGTACGAGTAGCGGAAGCTCTATAATGCTTCAGTCTATCTGTTCATATCTACCTGCAGGCCTTAAAGAAAATCAAGGATTTAAAAATATTATACAAGCTCAATATCCCGTTTTCATGATAACGGTGCATACAGACGCGGGGGTTGAAGGGCTCCGGAGTGCTGTAAAAGGTGCTAAAGAGAGAGCTGAAGAGTTACATATAGATAGACCTTTAATTGTCGGCGTCACTTTGCTGACCAGCGAAAAACCGGAAGCAGATGCATTAGGTATAGTTTTGGAAAGGGCACACTGGGTAAAAGAAGCCGGATTAGATGGTGTTGTTTGTTCAGCATTAGAAGCAAGAAAGGTTCGGGAAGCATTTGGAAATGAGTTCATAATTGTTACTCCTGGAATTAGACCCAAAGGCTATTCTGCTAATGATCAAAAAAGGGTTACGACTGCGAGGGAAGCAATTGATGCTGGAGCCAATTATATAGTAGTCGGAAGGCCGATACTAGATGCAAAAGACCCATTAAAAGCAATAAAGGACTTATCAGATTAAGGAGTATACCATGGCGCAGGAAATTAAAGATTTAATTGCAAAAATTCAGCAGGAAGGAATTCAGGTAGCACAGACGCAGGCTGCGCAAATAAAAACTGAAGCAGATTCCAGGGCACAAAAAATAATTGCAGATGCAAGAATGCAGGCCGAGAAAATTATTGAGCAGGCCAATCTTGAAGCGAAAAAACTGGATGCATCCACCAACGCCTCTTTAAAACAGGCCGGCCGGGACTTACTGATTAGTTTAAGAAAAGAAATCAATTCTATGCTGGAAAAGTTGGTTAAGTTGAACATACGTCAGACTTTGACCGTAGAAGAATTAACCAGGATTATTAGAGACTTGATTAAGAACGCGCCGCTTTCCCTAGGCAGTCAGATTGTTATTTCCCTGGCCCAACAAGATAAGGAAGAATTAGAGAAGGGTTTTTTGAAGCGGCTAACGGAAGAAACAAAAAAACAGATAATCTTAAAGTCTGCGGATGAAGTTGATAGCGGGTTTATAATCAGTTTTGATGCTGGTAAGTCTACCTTCGATTTTAGCGCCCAGGCTTTAGCAGAGTATATATCCGGTTCTTTGAAACCCGAACTAAACAAGATTTTAAAGTCGATTTAAATGGAAACTTATTATACATACTTGATCTCTAGCCTGCCAATGCTTAGTTTTGATTGTGAGTTGCCTTTTAGCTTAGAGGATTTTTTTGCTAAGTGTGAGGGGTTAATTCCGGAAACAGAGATTGAGTTTTTGCGTAATACCTGTTATAAAGAAGGATATTCTTTAAACCCTGCAGCAACAGGTACACTGGGGAAGTGGGCCAAGTTTGAGATAGCTTTAAGAAATGAATTGGCTCGCGTCCGAGCCAGGCATAAGAAGGTAGATGTTCTAAAATTTATCCGTCTTCCTGATGATCCCGAGGCGGATATCAGCCGTGCAGCTAGGGTTGCCTATATAAGCTCTTCTATATTAGAAGCGGAAAAGGTTCTGGATCAGGCTAGGTGGGATGCTTTAGAATCTTTAAGCTTTGGGCATTATTTTGATTTTGACTTTCTTCTGATTTATCTTCTAAAGCTAAAGATTTTAGAGCGTTGGAATAAAGTACAGGCGGCGGATAAAGAGCAGCTATTTAATCAGGCAGTTGTAAATTAATATGGAAAATAAAAGAATTGGCCATATCATAAAAGTTAATGCCAATATGGTTGTTGCGGAAGTCGCTGGCCATATTATTCAGAATGAGGTGGCCTATATTTTGCACGGTACTGAGCGTTTAAAGGCAGAGGTAATCCGCGTAAGGGCAAATCGCGCAGAGATGCAGGTTTATGAAAATACCGCGGGTTTAAAGGTTGGTCAAGAGGTTGAATTTAGCGATGAACTGCTTTCTGTTGAGTTGGGCCCGGGGTTGTTGGGCCAGATTTTTGACGGCTTACAAAATCCTCTTCCGGCATTAGCGGAAAAATGCGGTTTCTTTCTCAAGCGCGGTGTATATCTTGAGGCCCTTCCAGATGAAACACAATGGGATTTTACTCCTTTGGTAAAACCAGGGGATAAAGTTTTAGCGGGAAGTTGGCTGGGTTTTGTCCCAGAGAAAATCTTTAAGCATTACATTATGGTTCCTTTTGCGCTTTCTGGTAGCCTTGAAGTAATAAGTATCGCTGCATCAGGAAAATATAATTTGAAGCAATCGATTGCTCAAGTTAGAAATAGTACAGGGAAAGTACATGATGTTTTCCTGCAACAGATTTGGCCGGTGAAGATTCCAATTTGCGCTTATGCAGAAAAACTAAGGCCACTTGAGCCTTTGGTGACAAAAATGCGTCTCATTGATTCGTTTTTTCCCGTTAGCCGGGGAGGAACATATTGTATACCTGGGCCATTTGGTGCGGGAAAAACTGTTTTACAGCAATTGACCAGCCGGCACGCAGAAGTGGATATTGTAATTATTGCTGCATGTGGAGAGCGAGCCGGGGAGGTGGTAGAAACACTTAAAACATTTCCCGAATTAGTTGATCCGCGTACCAATAAGCCGCTTATCGACCGTACGGTAATTATTTGTAATACCAGTTCTATGCCTGTTGCTGCACGGGAATCAAGCGTTTATACAGCGGCGACCATTGCGGAATATTATCGCCAGATGGGTCTAAATGTTTTGTTGCTCGCAGATTCTACATCGCGTTGGGCCCAGGCCATGCGTGAGATGTCCGGAAGGCTGGAGGAGATCCCCGGAGAAGAAGCTTTTCCGTCTTATCTTGAATCGCGCATAGCTTCTTTTTACGAAAGAGCTGGATTAGTCCGTTTACATAATGGTTTAACCGGTTCTGTTACTATTGGAGGCACGATCAGCCCTGCCGGAGGAAACTTTGAGGAGCCGGTTACTCAGGCTACGCTCAAAGTAGTGGGAGCTTTTCATGGGCTTTCCCGCGAACGCTCTGATGCGCGCAGGTATCCGGCGATTGATCCTTTAATCAGTTGGAGTAAATATAAAGGGTTTATTGAACAGGAAAAAGAGGATCTTGGCCATGAGATTTTGCGCAGAAGCCATGAAATTTTCCAGATGATGAAGGTTATCGGAGAGGAAGGGACATCGCTTAAAGATTATATTCAATACCTCAAAGGAGAATTTTTTGATTTCGTATATCTGCAACAGAATGCTTTTGATGCGGTGGACGAGGCTACTCCTAAGGAGAGACAGGTCTACATATTTAATTTTATTTACGATATCATGCTTGCTGAATTTAAATTAGATAATAAACAGGAGGCGCTGCATTTTTTTCAGAAGTTAAGACAGCTGCTGCGTACCTGGAATTCTGCTGCATGGGGTAGCGAGGAATTTAAAAAAATAGAAGAAGAAATAGAGATATTTTTGGCTGCGAGAGCATAAAAGCAATAAAGTAGAATAAAAATGCAAAAAGCCTATACTAATATTATTCAGATAGCCGGAGATGTTATTACTGTAGAGGCAGAAGGGGTGGGGTATTTGGATATTGCTGAAATTACCTCTCGCCGCGGCGTATCCCTGGCCCAGGTCATCCGCATTGACTCTCAAAAAATATTCCTACAAGTTTTCGCCGGTAGCCGGGGTATATCTACAGGTGATAAGGTGAGGTTTTTAGGCCATCCTATGCGTGTTGCTACGGGAGATAACTTATTGGGCCGTATATTTAATGGAAACGGCCTGCCTTTAGACCATGGCCCTGTTCTATCAGAGGACCTGGTTGATATTGGTGGTCCGCCAGTTAATCCGGTAAAGAGGATAATTCCCGATAAAATGATCCGTACCGGAATCCCCATGATTGATGTCTTCAACTCTTTAGTAGAATCCCAGAAATTACCAATTTTTTCAATTGCTGGTGAGCCATATAATGAACTTTTGTCCAGGATTGCTATTCAGGTTGAAATCGATATCATTATTCTCGGTGGCATGGGTCTAAAATATGATGATTATTTATTTTTCAAAGAGACATTAAATAAACAGGGAGCTCTAAGCCGCTCTATATTTTTTATGCATACTGCGGCTGATCCGGTAGTTGAATGTTTGCTTGTCCCGGATATAGCTTTGGCCGTTGCTGAGGATTTTGCTTTAAAGGGCAAGCGCGTATTAGTATTGCTTAGTGATATGACAAATTTTGCCGATGCCTTAAAAGAAATCTCTATAACTATGGAGCAGGTTCCCTCTAATCGCGGGTATCCCGGCGATCTTTATAGCCAGTTAGCCAGCCGTTATGAAAAAGCAGTTGATTTTCAGGGAGCCGGATCAATTACAATTCTTGCTGTAACTACCATGCCCGGAGACGATGTAACGCATCCTGTGCCGGATAACACAGGCTATATTACAGAAGGCCAGCTATACCTTAAAGGGTCAATTATCGAGCCATTTGGGTCGCTGAGCCGACTTAAGCAGCAGGTAAATGGAAAAACCCGTTCAGACCATCGCGCAATCATGGATATGATGATTCAGCTTTTTGCCAGCTATCGGCAGGCCATCGAAAAACAGTCCATGGGTTTTCAAATGAGCGCTTGGGACAATAAATTACTTAAATACGGCAAGCTTTTTGAAGATAATTTGATGTCGCTTAAAGTAAATATTCCCTTGGAAAGGGCCCTAGACCTGGGTTGGCAAATATTAGCGGATTCTTTTAGCCCGGAGGAAACCGGGATCAAGCGTTCAATTATTGAGCAGTACTGGCCGAAAAAATAATGGCAAAGATAAAGCTTACTAAGGGTGAATTAAAAAGGCAACGTGATGCCTTAAAACAATTTCAGAGATATCTACCTACTTTACAGTTGAAAAAACAGCAGTTACAGCTGGAAATTATACAACAGAATTTAATCCTCGAAGAAAAAAAACAATCTCTGATTAAGAAAAGACAGTTGGTTGATCACTGGATTGGTTTACTCAATCAGCCTGAAATCGATCTGAAACCATTTTTATTGCCAAGTAAAATAAATACCCATTTTAAGAATATCGCTGGGGTAGATATTCCGGTATTTGATATGCTGGAATTCGACAGGGCAGAGTATGATTTATTCTCTACACCTTTATGGGTTGACGCAGCAATCGAGGCGTTCAGAGAAACGATTATTTTAAGAAAAGAGATCTCGGTGCTTCAGGAGGGTATCATTATATTAAGGCAGGAGCTGCGTATCACGACTCAACGGGTCAATCTTTTTGAGAAGGTTAAGATTCCTCAGGCAGAAGAGAATATCCGGCTGATTAAGATTTATATCGGTGACCAGATGGCTAATGCCGTGGGCCGCTGTAAAATTGCTAAGAGAAAAATCGAGGAGTTGGTTTTGGAAGAGGCGCTAGCATGATTGTCAAAATGAAAAAGGTGTTTCTGCTTATCCAGCAAACTCAGATCCAAGTTGCTTTGGAAAGCTTGCGTTCTCTGGGGCTGGTGCATGTTGAGCATGAGAATATTCCTAGCGGACTTGAGCTCAATGAAATCAATGAAAAGCTGAGCCTGATCGAACAAGCCAAATCTGTTTTGTCGGCGGCTAACCAGAAGTATCCGGTAAAACATATAATTCGTAAAACAGAAAATTTGGATGTTGCCTGCCGCCATATTATTGATTTGCAGAAAAGATACAATCAGCTAAGGGAGTATTCGGTAACTTTGAATAGCCGTATAGATTTATGGGAGCCTTGGGGTGATTTTGACCCTCTCCAGATAAAGGCCCTGCAACAAAAGAACATTTCGATTAAATGTTACCAGATCCCAAGGAATAAAATTAATAGTTTACCCCCAGGTATATTATTAAAGAAGATTTCTAAGCAGGGCGGATTAATAAATTGTTTAGCTTTTTCAACATAAAATATAGAGGTTGATTTTAAGGAATTAGAATTACCTAAACTATCGCTATCCGGCATGAGGGAGAGGCTTAGTGAAGATACCAAGATCATGCAAAGCATAAGAGATGAGCTATCTGCGTGCTTGATTTATAATAATGATTTTATTGCCGCCGAAGAGTCACTTTTAAACCAAAAAGATTTTTATTCTGTCTTAAAAGGCATGGGGCAGGAGAATGAGATTGTATATTTGAAAGGTTATATTCCTATTGATGTAGAATCTATGTTGGTTAAACAGGCAAAGCAAAGCGGCTGGGGGATCTTAACCCTTGAGCCAAAAGAGGAAGATGCCGTACCAACCTTAGTGCGTAATCCTGCTTGGGTTTCGCTTATAAAACCGGTATTGAAATTATTGGAACTTATCCCGGGGTATCGGGAACTTGATATCAGCCCTCTGTTTATTATATTTTTTAGTATTTTTTTCGGAATACTTATTGGCGATGCCGGATATGGAATAGTTTATTTGTTGCTTAATTTTTGGCTTCAAAAGAAAATTGGAAATAAGATTAAAGATAAGAACGTATTTTTCCTCTTTTATATATTGAGTTTTTGCGCTATTATATGGGGG
>JAHJCJ010000041.1 GCA_018812825.1 Candidatus Omnitrophota bacterium | reverse complement strand
TAGCGAGTATAATTATGTTCATATTAATATTTAGAATTTGTTCTTCTGACTGTGCCCCGGATACCTATTAAGATTATTTTGCACCGCGTATATTACAAGAAGATCTTCGTTAATAAAGCTTTTAACTGGTTTGAATCTTTGGCTGAAAAGAATATCCCTGTTACAAAGCTCACGTAAGTAAAAGTCAGGAATATGGACAGAGGTGTTAGATAGCTGGATTTAAGGAAATTCCTTAGACTGGGGATCTTTTTTTGCAGGTCCTGAAAACCAAGCCAAATAACCAAGCCCAGGCCATTGATAATTCCGCTAACCAGGAAATTAATAGAGCTACCATGCCAGAGCATAAATAACGCCATTGTCAAAAAAGAACCCAGGTATAATTTTAAAATAGACGCTCGATAAGCAAAAAGAGGCAAATAAAAATAATCTCTTATCCAGGTATATAAAGAAATGTGCCAGTTTCTCCAGAAAAGAGCAATATTTTTTTGTAAAAGCGGCCGGTTAAAATTTTCTACAATCTTATAACCAAAAAGCCGCGAGACGCCTATAGCTATATCTGTATATCCTGAAAAATCCATATATAGCCTAATCATTGCTCCGTATACAGCTCCGATTACGATTAACCGTGAATAAGAGCCGGGAGAAGCGAGTACTGCAATCGTCCAGGCGAATAACATATCTGCTATCAGGCATTTCTTCACAATTCCCAATAATATCCTCCATAGTCCATAGCAAAACATATTGGTATCCGGCAAAGCAATCTCCTTAGCCTGCCTGTAAAAATCAGGGAATCTTTCTAAGGGGCCGGCTAAGAATGTAGGGAAAAATGTCAAGTACAAAGCAAAATCAACAAATGAAGTATCCTGTATTTTGTTACGATTTACCTCAATTATATAATGCAATAACCTGAAAATAACGAAGGAAAAACCTAAAGGAAAGATTATGACCGGCAATTTAATAGGCGTTAGGTGCGTAAAAGAAGAGAGAAGCAAGTAGGAAAGATCAAAGAATAGCCTAAAATATTTTAAAAAACAAAAAATTGAGATTAAAAATATAAGCAGAGTAATAAAAATAGGCCTTTTAAGATCTGGCCTTTCTTTTATTGCTAAGATTGTAATGTAAACTAAGGATATGAAAACTAAATAATATAGGCTATATGCTAGGTTAAAGATAGCGATAAAACCTAAGCTGCAAATTAATAAAAAAAGATTCCTTTTTTTATGAGGTATTAAATACCAATAAGCAATGAATACAAGGAATAGAGATAAGACAATAAATAAAATCATGCTTGGGCTATTTTCTTGCTTACGCTTTCGGTTATGTGATTTACGGTATCGAAATTTTCTATCGATATTTCGCTTCTATTAAAACGGATATTAAATTCTTTTTCGAGGAACACAAGCAAAACCACAAATCCAAAGGAATCGATAATGCCTTCCTTAAACAACATCTGGTTATCACCGAGCTCCTTCTCTTTTATCAAGAAATGTTTGATAATAAATTCCCTAACTTTATTTTTCATTTATCCTAGTTTTGAACCAATTATTTTATTTAAAATAGAGGCGAAGGTGTCCGGGGCCTTTCCGCAACAAAATACAGTTATGACCAGAATGCGCCAAGAAGAAATTAACCAAATTAACTGCTATTTTTGTCTAGTCAAAGATTTAAAATCAAAATATTCCGGCCTAAGCTTATTAAATAGAATAACGATGATAAAGCTTGTTAATAAAGTTAACAGTGACCCTGCGGAAGATATCAACGGTTTTTTCGCTAATGAGCCATAAACAAATACAGGTAAACCGATAATTATTCCTCCGAGCATTCCATAGAATGTCCCCTGAGAAGAAAGATTCTTCTTGAATATTGCAAAGAAAGTAGGGGCTAATAGCGCGCTTCTTATTGCGCCGATTAAAAGGAGCAAATAAAGCAATTGTATGTTTGGTATAAAAGCAATAAGCGTAGCAATAACCAATATTAGAATTATTGATATTCTGCCTACTTTTAGGCGCTGTTTTTCTGTAGAGGCCTTATTTAAGTATGTACCGTAAATATCAACGGCACATATTGAACTGACTGCGCATAATGCCGAAGACCCCGCAGCGATCATTGTAAGAATTATGGTAAAGACAAATAATGCCACGCCTATAAAAGGAAGCGAACTAGCTATGATTTCATATCCAACTAATTGATTGCTTTTAGGGACTAAATCCTTAGCTGCAGCTAGGAACCCAAAACAGGATAACCCCAGAGGAATAATAAAGAAAATAATCGAACCGAGAATAAAGGCTTTTTTTTCATTACCTTTTTTGATTGAGAATGCCCTTTGCCATAGTTGTTGGTCAATAACAGCTGCTGTTAACAGGGATATTGATACAGATATACCGAATGTTAGGAAAATCGTAGGATCAAAAATATTGGTAGATTTTACGTTTAGGCCATGGAGTACTGTTTGGATACCGCCATTTTTCATTATAACTACCGGCATAATTACTAAGACGATTACAATGATAAATAAGATTTTAACTATATCAGCAAATATCGATGACCTTATCCCCCTTACCACCGCTAGAATATAAAATGTCATCGCCAACAAGATTATTAGGGCCTCTTTGCTATAGCTGGTGAATTTAGTGAGAACTAAATTCGTAGCTGTAAGATGCAGGGTTAAAGAATACAACTGGACAATTAAGATGATTATAATAAATAAAAGGTGATTACGTTTGCCCAAGCGTATTTTTATAAACTCCGGGAGAGTGAAGCCGTCGGGTTTGTAGGATTTTAATTTTGTAGCAAATATGCCGATAAGCACAAGGGCTAGAGCATTAGGTATGCTAAACCAGAAGACTCCGGGCAGGCCGGATTCAAATGCCTTTTGCGAAGCAATAAAAAGAGCAGGCGCCCATATCCAGGCAGCAGCAATAGATAACGCGCCGGATATAAAAGTAATAGACCTATTTGATACAAGAAACGTATTTAAATTATTAGGGTATTTCCGCGCCAACAAGTATAC
>JAHJCJ010000040.1 GCA_018812825.1 Candidatus Omnitrophota bacterium | reverse complement strand
GTTGAAGGTTCAATTCCTTCCGCGCCCACATTGATTAATTGTTAATCAACAAAGCCAATGGGCCCTTAGCTCAACTGGCTAGAGCACCGGTTTTGCATACCGGAGGTTAGGAGTTCGACTCTCCTAGGGTCCACATTTTCAAAAAAAGAGTTTTCCACACAGGAAGACTCTCTTTTTATTTTAAAAATGATATAATAATCTAATTGATTTAAATTAAAGGTCGGTTCTTCGACAAATAAATTAATTTAAAAAATATGATTCAAACTTGGGCAGAAACAACAATGGTTGCCTTACAAAATCTCTGGCAAGGATTTTTAGCATACACACCACAGCTTGTAGGATCTTTTCTAGTCTTTATGATTGGATGGATCGTTGCAGTAGCTGTTGGTAAGCTTGTAGCTGAAATTCTTAACAGATTTAAGTTCGATAGATTATTTGAGAAAGCAGGATGGAAAGGAGCTCTAGAGAAAGCTGACTTAAAGGTTGACGCATCAGCCTTTATAGGAGGAATTATAAAATGGATTCTTGTAATAGTCTTTTTATTAGCTTCAGTAGAAATTCTTGGTCTTTTGCAATTTGCCGCCTTTGTAAATAAAATATTGGCTTATTTGCCAAACGTTATTATCGCGTCTTTAATCTTTGCAGTAACTGTTATTTTGACAGATATTGTTGAGAAAGTTGTTAGGGCTGCAGTTGAAGGAATAAAAATTGGTTATGGAAAAGCAGTAAGCATGATGATAAAGTGGGCTCTTTGGGCATTCGCAATTTTAGCTATACTATATCAACTTGGTATTGCTCGTCCATTTATGGAAATTTTATTCCAAGGATTGGTTTATACGATGGTAATTTCTCTTGGTCTCTCATTTGGTTTGGGAGGCAAGGAAGTTGCTGGAGAAATCCTTAGAGACGTTAAGGATAAGTTAGAAAAGTAAAGCTAAATTTAAGCAAAAAATAGAATTTTGGTGTCTTTAATTTTGGAATCTTGACAATAGATTCAGATCTGATAAAATACTCTTACATGATAAGCAAAAATCAGATTTTACAAAAAGAAGGCGGCCAATAATTTTCAGATTTTTTGATTTTGAACCAAAAGCCGCTTCTTTAATAAGCGGCTTTTCAGTTGGATTGGAATGGATAGAATTTTGTAAACTTAATATGGAATTTTAGGTAACCGTTTTTTAAAAGTTAAAGTAATGGTTATTGATTGCTAACTAAAAAGTGCTAATTTTAAGGGCAGATGGTGGATGCCTTGGGAGATTAAGGCGATGAAGGACGTGGCGTGACTGCGAAAAGCTTCGGGGAGGTGTCTAGCAACCTTTGATCCGGAGATGTCCCAATGGGGAAACCCAATAGACCTTTGAAGTCTATTACTCTGTATTTATATAGAGAGCGTACCCGCTGAAGTAAAACATTTCAGTAAGCGGAGGAAAAGAGAACGTAAGTTTATTCCCTTAGTAGCGGCGAGCGAAGAGGGAAGAGCCCAAACCAATTTTTATAATTGGGGTTGTAAGGAAATATTGTCGGGGGCATTTGTTCTTAAGACAAATGTACCTGAGGGAGAGAATAAAGGTAATATATTAGAAGAAGTACCCTGGAAAGGGACACCATAGAGGGTAATAGTCCCGTATTCGAAAATATTTTTACGCTCCTTGATATTTTTCTTGAGTACCGTCGGGGAAGATAACCTGGCGGGAAGCAGGCCGGACTACCGGCCAAGGCTAAATACTTAATCTCACCGATAGTGCACCAGTACCGTGAGGGAAAGGTGAAAAGTAGGGAGGTGATCCCGGTGAAATAGAACCTGAAACCATGTTGCCCACAAGGAGTCAGAGCTGTATTTATACAGTGATGGCGTGCCTATTGAAGAATGAGCCAACGAGTTTAGGTTTATCTCAAGTCTAAGTTCTTATAGAACGAAGGCGTAGCGAAAGCGAGTGTTAAAAGCGCGTCTAGAGGTGAGTCTAAGACCCGAAGCCAAGCGAGCTTACCATGGCCAGGGTGAAGTTTGTCGAAAGACAAATGGAGGCCCGAACTAATGAGTTGTGCAATGCTCTTGGATGAGCTGTGGTAAGTAGTGAAAAGCTAAACGAGCTTGGGAATAGCTGGTTCTCCCCGAAACATTTTTAGGAATGGCGTCGATTTAAAATAATTGGAGGTAGAGCACTGAATGGGACTACTTGGGCGCAAGCTCGGTCTTCCTAATCAAACTCCGAATGCCAATTATCTCTTTGTCGGCAGTTAGGCTATGGGGGCTAAGCTCCATGGCCGAGAGGGAAACAGCCCAGATCTTAATCTAAGGTCCCTAAATTAAACTAAGTGTTTTAAAGGAAGTGAGACGCCACTGATAGCTAGGAGGTTAGCTTAGGAGCAGCTATCCTTTAAAAAGTGCGTAACAGCTTACTAGCTAAGGAGTCTCGCGCCGAAAATTGCCGGGACTAAGTTTAATACCGAAGATAAGACTTTATGAATTTATTCATAAGGGGTAGGGGAGCGTTTCTATTGCTGTGAAGTTAGGTGGTGACGCCTGATGGAGCGATAGGAAGTGAAAATGTTGGCATGAGTAACCACAATGCAGGTTAAATCCCTGCACACCTAAAGCCCGAGGTTTCCTTGGCAATGACAATCAGCCAAGGGTTAGGCGGTCCTTAGGAAAAGCCGAAAGGCGTATCTGATGGACAGCTGGTTAATATTCCAGCTCATCTGTTAAATAAACCCAGGGGGACGAAGAGTAGTACTCTGATCGGATTATTGGATTTCCGTTGATTGCGTAAGGAATTTATTCCAAGCGTCGTCAAAATTTTTCTCTTTGAGAAAAAAATTCAGGAGAGCACTTTTCCCAGAAAAGCCCTGTCTATACTATTTAATAGATACCGTACCGCAAACCGACACAGGTGGGCGAGTGTGAAAGCACTAAGGTGAACGAGTGAAATATCCTGAAGGAACTAGGCAAATCAGCAGGCGTAAGTTCGCAATATGCCTTACCACCTTTTTGGTGGTCGCAGCGAAAGTACCCCTAGCGACTGTTTATCAAAAACACAAGTCCATGCTTAACTCGTAAGAGGATGTATATGGACTGAGACCTGACCAGTGCTGGAACGTTAATCTTGCCGGTCTTATCCAATTTATTGGGTGAGGCTGAGTGGGTGAAGCGCCAGTAAACGTCCGCGATAACTATAATCGTGTTAAAGTAGCGTAATCCCTTGCCGTGTAAGTTACGGCCCGAATGAAAGGTTTAACGACTGGG
>JAHJCJ010000039.1 GCA_018812825.1 Candidatus Omnitrophota bacterium | reverse complement strand
CGCGGCTAGATTATCCCCGATACCTCCAAGACGAACATGTCCAAACGCATCAAGTTTCTGCTCTTGAGTAACCATGGAGCCATCTTTAAACTGAGCACCTTCGGAAACTACAACAATACTGAATGTTTTACCTCTTTCATGCTTTTTTTTGATAATCTTGCATACTTCATCTAAATCAATAGGGATTTCGGGAATCAAAATCACGTCTGCGCCACCGGCAATACCTGCTTCAATAGCTATCCAGCCTGCGTGCCGGCCCATGACCTCAGCTACAATAATACGGTGATGGCTTTCAGCTGTAGTATGCAGGCGATCAATGCATTCCATAGCCACATTCAAAGCAGTATCAAAACCAAAGGTATAATCAGTAGCTGATAAATCATTATCAATTGTTTTCGGGACTCCGACGATATTCGGCAGCCCGTCTTTAACCAGCTTGGAAGCAACGCCTAAGGTATCTTCTCCGCCAACAGTAACCAAGGCATCAAGGCCTATCTTCTTAAAACTATCTTTAAGTTTTTCCAGGTCACCCTCTTTTTTATACGGATTAGTACGGCTAGTTCCTAAAATAGTTCCGCCTTTAGACAGGATCCCGGAAACAGTGCTTATATTTAAAGGCATGATATCATTTTCAATTAAACCTTTCCAACCGTTTTTAATACCTACTATTTCATAACCTTCGAGCAAAGCCTTGCGCACTACAGCGCGGATAACCGGATTTAATCCAGGGCAATCGCCACCACCTGTTAAAATTCCAATCCTTTCCATTTTTGAGCTCCTTTTGTTTTTGTCTAGCGAAATCCCAAGAAAATAAAAATTTTGACGCGATTACGAGTAGGACAAAACATTATTTAAAACAACACACTAAACCCTTCCATAGCCGCTAAATGGTATTACTGATGGATCTTCCTTGTTAAAATCTCTTTTTTTGTGGTTATCTTTTTCATCATGGGAGATCTTTGCTACATGTATCTTGATAATAACCTGTTCTTCAAGGCCTAAAATCTCCTGAATCTTAGATTTAGTAATATCCTGCAGCCTTGAGGTAAGTTCGGGGATATTTGCCTCGGAACGTAGGATTATACGCATATCTACAATAATGCCCTTTTTGTTTGCCACAACATTGGGCCTTAACTCTTTTACCTCAGGGATAACCCCTGCCAACCGGCGGATAAGATCTTCTACGGCAGAAAGCGAAATAGTTACCTGCCCGCTGGAGGTAGTAAAAGCGATAGTCTTTTCCCTTTGAAACCTGCCTAAAATAATCTGGGCAAAAGAAAAGCTAAAGAGGATTAAAAGTGCTCCGGTAAATCCAATAACCAGCCTAGAATGAGAGCTGGTTTGGGCATAAATAAGTAAGTTATTAATATCCTGAGGTAACAGTAAGTTTAATGAAAAAACAATAAAAGTCAGCCCGATGATGATAATGATAACGGAATAAAACATGATCCCCAGCACGGTAAAGAATTTCATTTTCTATCCCCTTTCTATGCCCTGTACATTTACATTAATATCTTTTACAGAAAGATTACTCATCTTCTCTAATGCTTGATGGACATTCTCCTGGACCCTACTGGCGGTATCTGGGATATTATAGCCATATTTGATAACTAAAGGAATATCTACCTTTACCTCTTCATTTCTAGATATATCTACTTTTATGGCAAAAAATGATTTGTGGCCGATAAACTCAGACAGGCTACTCTTTAAATTTGTTCCCACCCTTTTAACCCCTTCTATCTCTAGGGCGGCAATAGAAGATATGGAGGAAATTACGTCTTTATGTATTCTTACGGCGCCAAGTTCATTCCTTGATTCATCGTGTTTCATCTATTCTCCTTGTCTACCTAGACAACACCCGTGCAATTTGCGCTACCTAGCGCACACCGACGCAATACTCGCCACGAGGCGACACTGTCAAATTCCGTCTTGGCCAGGTGCCTATTAGCGTCGGGTGCCTTAAGCGCGGGGTGTAATCGCCAGGCGCTTTTAGCGCGGAGTGTCTATGCCATCGTTTATCAAAATATCCTGCACAAAATGCGTAGAAATATCGCCTTTCTTAAACAGCGGGTTATCCATTAGTCTAAGATGAAAAGGGATAGTAGTTTTAATGGGAGCAATATAAAATTCACTTAATGCCCGGCGCATTGTTTTAATTGCCTCATGACGGTTATTGCCGTAAACAATAAGTTTGGCTACGAGTGAATCGTAATAAGAAGGCACTTCGTAACCGGCGTAAATATGCGTATCCAATCGCACGTTTGGTCCTCCGGGAAGGATTAGGGTCTCAATCTTGCCTGGAGACGGCATAAAATTATTATCTGGGTCTTCAGCGTTAATACGGCATTCTATTGCTGCGCCTTTGATCTGCACATTTTCTTGCTGCATCCTAAGCCTCTCTCCACTGGCCACTCGGATCTGCTCTTTAATCAGGTCAATCCCAGTAACCATTTCAGTAACCGGATGCTCCACCTGAATACGCGTATTCATCTCCATAAAATAAAAGTTTCTGGTTTTCGCATCCAATAAAAACTCAATAGTGCCGCAACTAAGGTATCCGATCGATTTCATTCCTTTTAAAACCATCTCTCCCAGCTTGCGGCGCATCTTGCTATCTACTGCTGGAGAAGGGGCTTCCTCAAGCAGTTTCTGATGCCTTCTCTGAATACTACAATCTCTCTCTCCAAGCTGCAAGACATGGCCCAAGCGATCAGCGATAATCTGCACTTCAATATGACGCGGCTTCTCAATGTATTTCTCAACATAAACGCTGGGATTACCAAAATTTGCTTCTGCCTCACTCTGGGCAGTTAACAAACTGGAAACTAAAGTTAGATCGTTATGGCAAATACGCATCCCTTTGCCTCCACCTCCAGCAGCTGCTTTGATTATAACAGGATAACCAATCTCCTTGGCAGTCTTAAGTGCCTCTTCCTTATTTTTGATAATCGCGCGGCTTCCCGGGACAATAGGCAGGCCGGCTTTTTGCATAGTCGTGCGCGCAGCCATCTTATCCCCCATAAGGCGGATATTTTCTGGGGTTGGGCCAATAAAAGTAATTTTGCAAGATTCGCATATTTCAGCGAAATGGGCATTTTCAGCCAAGAATCCATAACCCGGATGGATAGCCTCTACATCGGTAATTTCAGCTGCGCTGATAATCGCGGGAATATTTAAATAACTACTGCTAGAGGATGCCTGTCCAATACAGATTGCTTCATCGGCAAAACGCACGTGCAGGCTGGTGCGGTCAGCTTGAGAGTAGACCGCTACGGTACGAATACCCATCTCATGACAGGCGCGGATTATTCTTAAGGCGATTTCGCCTCGGTTGGCAATGAGGATTTTAGAGAACATCTTTTAGAGTGGATCAATAAGGAATAAAGACTGGCCAAATTCTACAGGCTCAGCGTTGTCTACTAATATTTCAAGAAGCTTACCTTTAATCTCTGATTTTATTTCATTCATCAACTTCATCGCTTCTAGAATACAAATTACCTGCCCCGGTTCAATGGTCTGTCCAACTTCAACATAAGCAGGAGATTCCGGGCTGGTCGAGCGGTAAAAAGTTCCTACCATAGGAGCTTTGATTTCTACTGTCTTAACGATGCTCTTTTCCTCAGCTATAGGAGTACCCTGGGTTTTATCTTGGACCAAAGGAATATTTTGTCCCTGGAAAACTACTGGCCCGTTAAAACCTTCAATACCATTAGCTGTCTTCTTAAGCCGGATACGCATATCATCCTTTTCTACCTCTAGCTCAACAAGGCCGTTTTCATTCATCAGATTAATCATTTCTTTGATTTCCTTGAGGTTCATTAAGGGCTCCTTTAAATGAGGCCATAACTTACGCAACGAAAGCGAACGTAAGCTATGTGGCCGAATTTATCCCGTTGAATATACCAAGATTATCATAGAAAATTTTGGTATAGCATCTAAGACGGGATCTTTCCTGCTTAGTTGATCCTTTCCGCATAGGTGCCACCGGTACGCGTATCGACTTTGATCTTATCTCCTACATTAATGAACAAGGGAACTTGTATAATTGCTCCGGTATCCACCTTAGCCGGTTTATTCCCACTCTTTGATGAATCACCTTTAAAACCTGGCTCAGTTTCTACTATATTAAATTCAATAAAATTGGGCAGGTTAATAGCCAAGGCAATATCTTTGAAAAAATAACCCATAATCTCCAGATTGTCTTTTAAAAACTTAGCTTTGTCCGCGATAACCTCTTTGGATATGGCAATCTCCTCAAAATTATCCTGATCCATAAAATGATAAATCTCCCCACTGGAATATTGATATTGCAGCTTGCGTTCCTCTACATAAGCCTGTTCTATCTTTTCTTCCCCGCGAAAAGTTTTTTCCTGAATATTATTAGTTTTCATATTGCGCAACCTTGCTCGTACGAAAGCTGCACCCTTGCCAGGTTTTACATGCTGAGCGTCAACGCAGACATAGACATCACCATCCACTAAAACAGTTACCCCGGACTTGATTTCATTAATTGATAGCGCCACTTAAAACCTCGCATCCTCTATTAGTCACTAAAATCATATCTTCTATTCTTATCCCGAATTTACCGGGCAAATATATCCCTGGCTCTATTGTAAAGACCATTCCTGGCTTCACTGCGCTGGCTTCATTGCTTGAGATATGAGGATCCTCATGTACTTCTAAACCAAGGCCGTGGCCAAGGTTATGGGTAAAATAACCAGCATACCCTTTTGAAGCTATGTATTCCCGCGCAACTTTATCAATTGCAGCCATTTCTGCGCCAGGGCGAACCCGTTTTATTGCCAATTCCTGGGCTCTACGAACAATATCGTAAACCTTGCGCACAAGAACCATTATTTTACCCAAAAATAAAACCCTTGTCAAGTCGGATTTATATCCCTGATAGTTAACTCCTAAATCAATCAGTACAAGCTCATTATTTTTTAATTTCCTCTGCCCGGAAAGGTGATGTGGTTGGCTAGAGTTAGGCCCCGAAGCTACGATTATATCAAAAGCAGAGGCACTGCAACCATGGTATCTTATAAAACGCTCAAATTCTGCGGCTACCTCTATCTCTCTTACCCCGCAAACAAGAAACTTCTTGATATATTCAAAAGCCAGGGCAGTAATTTGGGTTGCCTGTTTAATCTTTTTGATCTCCTGTGCGTCTTTAACCTGCCTTTTATCTTCAATCAAGCTGTGTATAGGAATAAGTTCAAGGCAGCCATTGGTATGTTCTTTGATCTTAGTAAACTCCGCAAACGCAAGATGCCTTTCCTCAAATCCCAGCTTTTTTAGCCCCAGAGCCAAAGATGTTTCAGCAATCCATTTAAATACCGAGCCATTGCACTTTTTAAGCTTAATCTTACCCCCTAAATTGGCTTTGGCTTCTTCGGTATAGCGAGAATCAGTAAAATAGATATTCTCTTTTTCGGAAACCAAAAGAAATGAATCGCGGCTTAAAAATTCAGTGAGATAGGATATATTCGCCGGTAAAGAAACAAGTAAGCCGTCAAGCCCTCTTTGCTTCAATTGGGAATATATGTTATTTAAGCGGGAGCTCATTTTGCCTCGATTAGATCAAGGATGGCAGCCAAGCCTAATGTATAACTCTTTGCCCCAAAGCCCATGATCGTGCCTTTAGCTACTGGACTAATCAATGACTTATGCCTGAACTCTTCGCGGGAATAAATATTAGAAAGATGTACCTCTATTACAATTAATCCGCATGCGGCTATGGCATCGCGCACAGCCACGCTTGTATGAGTATAAGCTGCGGGGTTAATCAAAATACCTTGAAATTTATTTTTCCTGGCCCTGCCGATTAAATCAACAATCCTGCCTTCATGATTAGACTGCCTGATAACCAAAGCAACCTTGTCTTTTTTAGCCTGAACTTTTAGTATCTGATTAATGCTCGCTAAAGTCAGATGGCCGTAGATTGCCGGCTCCCTTGTCCCCAAAAGGTCTAAATTAGGCCCATGAATAACCAATATTCTTCTCATACCTACTCTGCCTCATCAATTAACATTACCGGGATGCCTTCACGTACAGGGTATCTCTTACCGCATTTCTTACAAACAATTTTATTATTTTTTAACTCCACGTCGGCTTTACAGGCCGGACAGGCCAATATATCCAACAGTTCCTTATCAATCATTTTGCCTCTCCTGTTTCCGGGGCAAGATAAGCCACCCTTAATTCATAAAGTAGATTTTCAAGTAGGTTAGTCTCCTCCGGAGTCAGGTTTCCCTTAGTTTTCTCCTGCAATATGCCCAGTGTATCAATAATAAATTTTGCTTGAACAGGATCTTTTTGAGTTTTCTTAGTCTCCGGATTAGCCATATGCCCTAAAGCAATGGAGGCCTGCAAGGCAAGGGTAGTGACAAAAAATTTAAAATCCGGTTCAGGCGGGGTAAACTTACCTTCTTCTTTCGGAGTTTGTTTTTCATTCTCTACTTTCTGTTTCCAATCATCATCAACTTTCTTTCTGATTTCATCCATATTTTAATAGATTGTGATTCCGGCGTAGCCTACAACACTACTCGTGTCGCCGCTGGCGTCGCCGCTGGTTTGATATTTAATTAACTTACCATTTTTTGCCCCAAGAAGCTTGGCAGCCTTTAATAAAACTACCGCCGGAGCAAAGCCGCACATGGAAATAGAAAACTGTTTAACTACTGCTTCAAGTTTGTCCTCATCTAATGCGGTTATTGCCTCTATTGCTAAGGAATCCTTCTTTTCCGCGCTTTTCTGAGGCTCATAATGCGTCATATCAGAACTGGCGATAAGCATGCTTGAGCTTATAAGATTGTTCTTGATAATTACTCCTGCCAAATCTTGCGCAACTTTTTTAAGAATATATAATTCGTCAGTCTTAATAACGATAGGGACAATCTTAAAACCTTTATTAAAAAACTGCAGTATAGGCAACTCTACTTCCAGGGAATGCTCTTGCATATGGGCAAAGGTATCAGCTTTCAAATATTTTGAGCTACTTAAAAATAAATTTGCCAGATGGGAATCAATCTCTACATTACCCAGCGGAGTTTGCCAATATCCATGAGACATCAAGCTAAAGGCTGGCCCATTTCCAGAATGATTGGGGCCTAAAAGGATAACTGTATCTGCAATATTTACACCCGCCAGGGTCTGGGTTGCCACGCTTCCAGAATAAGCATAGCCGGCGTGCGGCAAAATACACCCGAATATATTCTGTTTTTGCGTAGCCTTAACCGTAAAAGATGAAATTAACTCAAAAAGCGCGTCCGGGTCTGCTGGATAAAACTGGCCCGCTACGAAAGGCTTGCGAATATTACATTGGTTTATCATAAACCCGAGATATAAAATTGCGGCTCTTAATTAATTCCTCTGCGGTTGCCGGATGATGTGCCTCAATAACTTTTAAAGTATTTTCTTTTAAATAAGGTTTAAGCATGGCAAAATCTATTTTCCCCTGCGAAGGCGCAAGGTGATCCTGGCAACCCTGGATATCATGCAGATGCACGCCGATCAATCGCCGCCCATACCTCTCAAGGAAATTTTTATGAGTTGCCAGCCCTAAGTTTTCCATCAATTGGGCATGGCCTGTGTCATGCCAATAACAAACCTGAGTGTTAATAAACTTATCAAGAATAACACCAATTTCGTCAATAGTAGGAATCTCCCTGTAATAAAAGCGTGTTTCTATTCCCAAAAAGACATCTTTAAGTCGCGCGTAAGTATTTAATTCGTCAATGCTGATTAAAGCTTGCGCAAGGAATTTTCCTGCTTCAAACTCGCGCCCGCGGATCATCTTTTCCTTTAATTCCAGAAATCCGGGCGAATTATTTTCTCCTTGATTATAAATATTAATCAACTGGCGTGTGTAGTCAGGGATCTCAACCCTACCGCAATGCAGAACAACTACTTTCGCCCCTAATCTACTAGCAGTATCAATGCTGCGTTTTGTATATTTTACTGCCAAAGAACGCTCTGTTATATCTAAGGACGACAAAGAATAACAATCCGGCAAGGACTGTTTCCGGCTCAATCCGTCTGGGGTGGGGCAATAATTATGCAGGCTTTCAATGCTGATTTTCAGTCTCCGGGCTGAATCCGCGATTTCATCTACCATTTCAGAATTAAGATTAAAGCTTAACTCAATGGCTTTAAAACCAAGTTGGTTTATTTCAAAGAGCAGCTTTTCCCCGTCGTCAAAACGGTGAGCATTCCAAGAGGTAGAGATTGCTAAAGCCATGCCTATTTTCTGGTTTTAGCTTTCTTTCTCTTGCGCTCACTAGGCTTTTCGTAATGCTTGCGGTCGCGCACTTCACGCAAAATGCCGTCCTGTTCAATCTTTTTCTTAAAACGGCGCAAAGCAGATTCGAAAGACTCATCTTTTTTAACTTCTATTTGTGACAATACAATCATCTCCTTTCATTTTAATTTAAGTTAATAATATACCACCCTTTTAGGAAAGTGTCAATATTAGGGTCAGATCTATTTTTCCTATAAATAGTCCTGCTTCCATTATTCGATCTCAAAAGAAATAATAATATTAAAAGAAAGCTGGGGATAATCCAGCTCTTTAGGAAAGTTAGGAAATGGGGATGCATCTTTAACGCTTCTTGAAGCAATCCCCTTCAGATAATCACTGGCAGATGTTTTTGTTTCGATCAGGTGCACATCTTTGATATATCCGTCGTTTGATATAATAAAAGAGATATAAACTTCACCTATTTCATTATGGGTATAATTTTGATAAGCACTGCGGCGGATCTTCTCCCGGACAATCTGATAATAACTTATGTAACTCGGGTTATTAATTCTAGCCATCTCTATATCAGGCAACGTAATCCTCTTTTTTATCGCTATGATATCAGAGCTGACAAAAGTCGGCTTGGCAAATTCCGGAGATTTATTCGCCAAAACTTTGGATGCTTTAAAAACGTTCTCTCTCTCAACATAAGGAGGCGGAACCTTAATGCCTTGCGTTCTTTTAGTAATTTTTGAATCAAGCTTTAAAAAAGGATCAGGCTTGGGGTGTGTTTTTCCCGAATTATGTTTAACCAACGGCTGCAGCTCTTCCCTTTTAAGATAACGCACCTTTATCATCTGTTCTTTTAGAGCAGGGGTAAAAGGATTTAGGTTAGGGTTTTGTAAGAGCAAACCCCCATGTGCAATGATCGAAACGGCAAAAGTAAACCGTAAAAGCCGGTCAGAATTCATGATTTAGTTTAACACAGAGGAAATCAACTTGCAAGAAGTTGAAGCAGTAAAGTGCGTTTCTCTTAATTGCCCATGATTAAAATTCCGCCTTTAACCCGCCGGTTAAAGAAAAACCTGGCATAGGATAACCAGATTGTACCTGATATTTACGATTTAAAAGATTATCTATATAACCAAAACAAGTTATACCTGACTTAAATTTCTTGGATACACTAAGCCCAAAAACAAAGAATTGTTTTAACGAAACAGTATTATTCGAATTAATAAATCTCCTACCCGTAAATTGACCTTTTAGTTCTATTTGAAATCCTTTTAAGTCTTTGTATTTTAGACAAAAGTCAGCTTTATTCTGCGGCTGGTAAATTAGGAAATTATGTGTCTCGGCATCTTTAGCAATCATATACGTATAATTTAAATCTGCTTCCAAATTTTCAGTTATGGATATTTTATTTGATAGCTCAATCCCATCTATGATTGCAGAACCAATATTCTTTACCGACCAATCGCCATAAGGATCATCCGTTAATGGTGCCCACTGGATCAATCCATTATATTTACTTCTATAATATGTAACTCCAAGTAGAATTTTCTCATTCAGCTTTGATTCTAAGCCTATTTCACCAGTTAAACCCTTTTCTGGATTTAAATTAGGGTTACTTAACATGCCTGGACTGCTCCAATAAAGGTCGTTGAATGTAGGCGCGCGAAAAGAACGGCTGATTAAACCATGTAATTTTATACTCTCGTTGAATTTATAAAGTATACTTAAACTAGGGTTAATTTCTGTACCGAAATTAGAATAATCATCAATACGAGCACTGAGATTAACATTTAATTTATTATCAAATAAATCTAAACGGTTTTCCAGATAGCCAGCAGTCACATTATATTCATGCTTCGCACTGGAGGTACTATCATTCATATTTTTCACATAATTAAATCCACACACTATCTTGTATATATCCAACAACTGTTTATCAAGCTGCAGGTCAAGCCCTCTTACTGTAGTAGCGTGTATATCTTTTTGATTGGCAACATCACCCCATGTCGGCCCAGCAGTATTTTCCATAAATTCCAATCTATCGTAATTCTGATAAGCCTTACCTGATAGTCCAGTTTGCTCATCGGGTTGAAATTTCCAATTTAAATCAAAAAAACGTTTCAAAATATTTTGTTTGTCGTCCGCATCAAAATAATTTATTGTTCCAGGAGCGCCTGATTTGCTTTTATAAAAACCAGAATTGAAACTTACATTATTTTCATTATTTAAATCATATCCTAGCTTAAGATTGCAATCTTTAGCGTTAAGTTCAGAATTTTCCCTAAAACCCTGAGAACTCTCATATCCTCCACTAACAAGAAAACCTAATTTTGAAACCTTTGCTCCATACAACATACGCTCAATATATGTCCGGGCAGTGCCAAAGCTCGAATAAACTTCAGCTTTTTGCCCCTCCCTAGGCGGATTCTTCGTAATAATATTAACCACTCCGCCCATTGCCGAGCTACCATATAAGCTTGAACCCGGACCATGCATAATCTCAACCCGAGATATATTATCTAAAGGGATACTAGATAAATCCACTGAACCATCTCTTGGGTTATTTATCGGCCTGCCATCCATCAAAACTAAAACTTGAGCGGAAGTAGAGCCACGCATCCTTATTGATTTTTCAGTATTAGGCCCGCCGTAATTACTTATATCAACGGAAGTAAGATTAGTAAGGGCGCCAGCTAAATCCTGTGCTCCGCTTCTTTCTATATCTAAAGAGGTAACCACATCAACTGTACGACCGATATTTTCGGATGATTCTTCTATTCTTGAAGGAGTAACTACGATTTTATCCAGGTAGATATCTTCTGCGCGGGCAATACCTGACAGGATTATTACCAGTAATGCGGGTATGAACGATTTCTTATAAACATTTTTCATTATCATTTCCTTTCCTCTTCCTCGAAAGTACTTCTCTGCCTAAACGACAGATAAACCAAAACAAATGATCGTCCGGACTCCTGCTTATAAAATTACCAGCAGTTTACCGTTGCGGGACAGCACTCGGGATTACACCGAGATTTCCTTCACTTGCCCGATTTTGTATCCTTAGAAGTTTAAGTGTATTTTTTAATATCCAGAAACCAGTGTTTCCAAAAACTTTCCTTAATTACAGATTCAGCCTCAACTATCTTAATCGGCCTTTTAAAGATTGGCCCATCAACCACCAAGGTATGGAATTCTCCTTTCTCCCCGCAGGGACAAATATCTCTTTTCTTCAACTCTTCAACTAATTCCTGATCAATATAACGGCCAAGGAATTGCTTGCCCATTATGTCCGCCTTACAACTGACAATAATTGATTTAAATCCTGCTTTCAAAAACTCATCAATAATGTTTTCTGGAGAATTATTCCAAAGAGGCTCTAAGGCATTAATATTCAAATCCGCGCAGACCCGCTCAATCCAACTTTCATGCTCCAGTAGATATATATCTCCAAAAACCATTGAGCCTATATTCTTGCCCCTAAGCTCAGTTACCGCTGTCTTAAATTCCTCTTCATATTTTTGCATATCCGGGCTAACTTCTTTTTGCGCCAGCGGTATGCCGATTAAATCCGCCTGAAACTTCAATAACCTTCCTTCTATTCCGTGGAAACAACCACGTTTTGATTCCCGGGAAACAAAATTCAAAAGTAATTTTACATCATAACCCTGCTGCATTGCTTTATAACAAGCCAAACAGCTGTCTTTCCCCCCGCTCCATGATGCTATTGCTTTTAATTTATCCATATATCAATTTCTGCGCTATGCAAACGGTTAATAAAGTTGCTATTTCCGTTAATTCAATTGTTGCCCCCAATGTATCTCCGGTTACCCCGCCGATTTTCCGGCTCACAAATTTTCCGATTGCATAAGCGCATAGAGCAGCTAACGATAACGCAATTAATCCCGGTATATACCAAATCAAGAATGAACAAATAACAACTACAATTGTCGAAAGAATAAAAATCTTTGAATTCATGCCTTGAATAAACAGCCTTGCTTTTCCTTCTTGGCGGGCATAAGGGAATAAATACATAATCAAAACCACTGACCACCTGCTTAAAATACACATCAGTATCAAGGCAACCGGTTTTACCGCAACATATACAGAAGAAAGTAAGCCAATCTTTAGCAGTATAATACTTATCAGGGCTAAAACACCCATTACCCCGACGTGCGAATCGCGCATAATCTCAAGCATCTCTTTCTTTGCCTTTCCGCTCAAAAAAGCATCCGCAGTATCAGCAAGCCCATCTAAGTGCATTCCTCCGGTAAGAATAATCAAAACAATTACCAGAATTATATTTGCAACTGCCGGAGAAATACCTAAAATAGATAACAGTGTGTTTAACCCAAGAAGCATTGACCCTATGAATAAACCAACAACGGGAAAATATATTAAAGCCCAAGCCATCTTTTTATCGTTAAAATTTCTTATCTTTAGCGGTAGAATAGTCAAAAACTGCACAGCCAGTAAAAAATTGCTCATTCCTTCTTCTCCGATACGCCCGCGCTCTTAAATGTAGCCATCTGGGTAAGAATTTTAATCGCGGCATCAGCTAATCCTATGCCAAGAGCTCCACCAGTTCCCTCTCCAAGTCTTAAATCTAAGTCCAGCAATGGCCTTAATCCAATATGCTCTAGAATAATTTTATGCCCCCCTTCTTGGGACTTATGCGCGGCAATCATATATTCTTTTACTCTAGGCTCAATCTTAAAAGCCACTAATGCAGCAGCCCCGGATATAAATCCATCAATAACAATAGGTACCTTATTAACGGCAGCTGCCAAAATTATGCCTGTAAGCCCGGCGATTTCAAATCCGCCCACTTTAGACAAAACATCAATAGGATCAGTTGAATCAGGTTTATTAACAAAAAGAGATTTCTTAATCACCTCTATTTTATTCTTTAATCCCGAGTCATCCAGCCCGGTCCCTCTCCCGGCTACTTCTTCAACTGGCTTACCGGTAAAAGAAGCAGCGATTGCGCTTGCAGCAGTAGTATTTCCAATCCCCATCTCACCAATTCCAATAATATCAATTCCGTTTTTTAGTTCCTGATTAAATATTTCTATGCCCGTTTCAATCGCTTTTACTGCTTCCTCTCTTATCATTGCCGCACGCTTAGCCATATTCTTTGTTCCATAACCAATCTTTCTGATAATCAGCCTGGGATCGGGTTTGAGATCTTCAGCAACTCCGATATCTACGACAATAACCTTTGCTCCCACATGCCTGGCTAAAACATTTATACCAGCCCCGCCTCTTAAAAAATTATAAACCATTTGAGCAGTCACTTCTTTAGGATAAGCGCTTACCCCCTCATCTGTTACGCCGTGGTCTGCGGCAAAAGTAAAAATAACTTTGTTTTCTAATGATGGACTAACTTTTCCAGTAATCCCGCAGATTTGCTTTGCCAGTTCCTCTAATCTTCCTAAGCTCCCTAAAGGCTTAGTCAAATTATCCAATTTCTCTTGAGTCTTCTTTGTAATTTCACGGTCAATTACTGGAATATCCTTAGTTACCTTTTTTATCCTCTCCACTTATTCCCCTCCCTGTCTGCCGATAGGCAAGCTTTTATCTTTAGCGGTATACCTGCAACAACAAAAAACACCTTATTAGCATTTTTAGCAACCATCTGATTTATTCTCCCTGCAATATCACGGAAATCCCTGCCCAGTTTATTTGTAGGAACCAATCCTAAGCCTACTTCATTGGAAACCAAGATTATTTTTGCTTGCTTCTTATTTAAAACAAACAACAGCTCTTTAATTTTTCTAACAACCTGCTCTTGCTTATCTCCGCTTAAAACTAAATTTGAAACCAAAAGAGTTAAACAGTCAATAAGGATGCAATCAAAACTATTGCCTAGCTTCCCTATCAATCTTGCCAGGTCCTTAGGTTCCTCAAAAGTCTCCCAATGTTTTGGCCTTGATTCTTTATGCAGCCTAATGCGCCCTTGCATCTCTTTATCTAAACCAAGACAGGTGGCAATAAAGGCAACCTTTTTATATTTTTTAGCCAGGCTCAAAGCATAGCTACTTTTTCCACTGCGCGCTCCACCCAGAATTAAAGTTATTTT